>JARGOD010000020.1:20853-60418 GCA_029210205.1 Verrucomicrobiales bacterium
CCGGAAAGGATGTGTTTAGCTTCATCGTCGTCGTTTTGCTTCACCTTCACTTCACCGTCGAAGACAAAGACATGAGAGCCGCCGACAGCGCTGCTCGTGACGCCGAATTTGGTTCCCAGGTCAATGACCTCCATCTTCTCCGTATCGATCGTGAACCCGTGGGCGGAGTCCGGCACTTCAGCGACGACAGATCCTTCGATAAGGCGGCATCGCATCGCGGATTCGACCTCAAGGACGGTGGGGGCTTCCAGCGTCACGGTCGCTCCGCTTTCAAACTCGATCGTCGCCATTCCTTCGGCAAGTGCAAGTGTGCCGACTCCCAAGTGAGCGCCTTCTTTGGTGGGAAGGTCGGATCCTTCCCATCGACAATTCTCCGCTTCGATCAATGTTGCGACAACGGGATTTTCAGAACGCTTACTAAGGGAGAGAGAGAGGAGGCTGAAAAGAGTGAGGAGGAGCGCTGCGGCGAGAGCGATCCATGACGCGGGAGACTTTATGCGAGTTGTGAGCGCTTTTTCATCGAGGCTCGAGAGAAGCTTTCGGTCGCTGAGCAATTCAGCATGGAGCCATCGCCTCTGCACATAAAGCGTCATTGACTCTGGATCAGAGAGAAGGGCTTTTTCAAGGGCAGCTTGCTCTTCAGGGCTCAACCGATTATCGAGCGAAAGATCAATTTGTTCTTCAATCGTCATGCAGCAGGGCGGGTTCGAGCAGTGATGCACTCGTTGAGTGAAGCGCGGATGCGGCTGAGGAGGCGATAAACTGCCCCATCGCTCCGGCCAGTCGTTTTTGCGATTTCATTGATCTCGCAGCCGTCGTAGTAGCGAAGCACGACAGTCTGACGCTGTTTTTCGGGCAGCTTTTCGAGACACTCCTTTAGTGCTTCGGATCGCTGCAGGAGTTCGTCAGATTGTCGGTCGATCTCTTTGGCGACAGATTCGATGAACTCCGGGTCGGTCGTGTGGAGCGGTTTGCGTTTTGCAGATCGGCGGAAATTCAGAATCTGATTCAGAGCAATTTTCTTACCCCAGGCGAGAAACGACGAATCGCGCTCAAAGGAAGAGAATTTTTTCCACATCGTGAGGCGGCAGCCCTGAAGAATATCTTCGGCATCGGCGTGGTCACGGACAAGAGAATGAACGTAAACGGAGAGTTTCCGCTCATTTTCATTTAGCAGGGTCAGGTAAACCTCTGTCTGCTCGCCGGGGTCCAAGTCAGCCATCATCAACAGCTTAAGGTCCAGCGTGCTGGATTTTGGACAGAAAAACGCAATTTTTTCCGGTCAGATCTGTCACCTTTGACTGCTTTGTTGGCACGCCTGATGCGACGTGAAATTGGGTGTTATGAGTTCATCTACCGTATCCGCCCCTCAATCACCACCCAGTCCGGCAATCGCTCCGGTTCCTCCGGAACCTGTGCACGAAGAGCCACAGAATTCCACCGAGCCGCGAATCTCCCGAAACGGGGATGCGCTGATTCTCGAAGGAAGTCCTGCCTTACCGCTCGACACCTGCATTAAAAGTGGCCGACCTGCTACTAATGTAATCAAAGCTTCCCTACGGGATCCGAAGAATCCGAAAACCTGGTTTGGAAAGCGGCCACTTCTCGAAGTTGGGTTGTGTCGCAAGCATCATGAGAATCATTCTGTTGCTGTTGCACTCACGTGGTCGGTATTCGCAGTTGGTTCTATTTTGCTCGTTGTCAGCGTTCTCACGCTGAGTTTTCTTTCCGTGATTATCGGACTCGCTGCAGTTGGAGTTTCCGGCATCTTTCGCGCGGCTTCCCCGATTAATTCCCCGGACGCGACTGAGAGTTACGCTACCGTTTACGGGGTGAGTGAGTCCATTCTAAGCCAGTATCCCAACTACGAAGAAGGCTAGACTTTTGCTTCTTTCCTCAACTGCCCCGGGGTTTGTCCAGTGACACGCTTGATGACTTGTCCGAGGTATTCTTGATGCTTGAATCCGCTGCGCTCGGCGACATCGGCAAGAGTAATGTCGCTGCCGCGGATGAGCTGGATAGCGCGTTCGATGCGGCGTTCCAGAATGAATTCCCGTATCGACTGATCCATCGCTTCGCGAAATCGTTTCTGAAACAGAGTTCGTGAAATGCCGCAGGCGCGGGAGATAGAGTCGTTAGTTATCCCGGAGGCCAGGTTCTGGCGAATGTAAGACACGCCCCTCGCCACTACGGGATCTTTGATTGCCCGGATCGAAGAAGACTCCCGTTCGACAATTTCATTGGGTGGGACACGAATTGTCCGAGACTTCAGAGTCTTTCCGGAAAGAAGAAGATCAACCACTCTTGCTGCCTCCAGCCCGACGTTGAAATGGCCACCCCTGACGCTGCTGAGCGGCGGCTCGCTGATTTCACAAAGGGCAGCGTCATTGTCGACTCCGATCACGGCAATCTCTTCAGGAACTGTGATCTCCTCAGAGTGGCAGGCTTCGAGAAGTTCCAGACCGCGCTGGTCACTGCAAACCATGACTGCGTTTGGCTTTGGAAGAGAACGAACCCATTCCTGCAATTGCTGGAAACGCTCGGGCGCTTCGGCTCTGGATTGACGTGGAATTTTCAATTCATGAAAGCTTTTGCCTTCACGGAGAGCTTCACGAAAGGCGGTGCCACGGCGGTCCGACCAATTCTCATCTGAGATCCCGTAGAAGCCAAAATGCTGAAAGTCACGTTCGAGAAAGTGCCGGGCGACCAACTTTCCGATGGCCTCATCATCGACATGAACGAGGGGGAACTGATTTTCACAAACTCCAAGGACATCGACGATCGGAATCCCGAGCTTGGAGAGCTGATCTCTCGTTTCCCTGTTTTGGATTCTTGCTATGATGGCATCTCCCTCCCAGTCTTTCATCCAGTCAGGGATGGCATCAGAAAGGCCACCAGCCGCGTGAAATAACTGCCAGTTTGATGCCTGTCGCGCATATCGTCCGATACCACGAAGAATTTCTCTTCCTGATCCGAGAGAGGTTTCAACTAGGAGTCCAACACGGCGACGAGGAGTAGTAGACATGACTGAGCGGCTTGTCCGATCTCTACAAACAATGAACCGCTTTCTCAACGGCATTTCATTGCCTATTTGCGGAGATGCCCGCTAGTCTCAAGCCAATGCTCAGTTTTGAATCCCATTTCGGGCGAAGTGCTACCATTCAAATCACTTCTCCCGGCCGCATCAATCTTATCGGTGAGCACATCGACTATCTCGGTGGGAAGGTCATGCCGATTGCTATCGAGAATCATCTTACGATTCTGGCTGGAAGGCTAACGGAGCGGGTCGTCGAAATTTTTCCTGAAGGCCTTGGATTTGGAAGTCCGGTGAGAATTGACCTCGATCACCTGGAGAAACGAACTGATCCCGCTGAATCATGGATGAACTACGTGATCGGTGTTCTTGCGGTTTACGAAGCTTCCGGAATCGTACTTCCGGGATTTTGCGCACAAATTGATTCGAACTTGCCTACGGGTGCCGGCTTGAGTAGCAGTGCCGCTTTGGAGACAGGGATCGCGCTTGCGATCGAAGCATTCTCCGGTGTTGAGCAGGATAGCATTGATCGAGCGCTGCTTTGTCAGCGGGCTGAGCATGAATTCGCGGGTGTTCCCTGTGGAATCATGGATCAAATTGCGGTTGGTGCCGGGAGGGAGGGACATGCCCTTTTACTCGATTGCTCGAATTTGTCGATTCATCACGTTTCAATGCCCGCCGATCTAGCGGTCGTTACGGCGGATACGGGAGTGAAGCATGCGCTTGGAGATGGCGAATATCGAAAGCGCCGGGAGGATTGTGACGAAATTTTAAAGCGCCTCGGGTTGTCGTCTTTCCACGAACTCTCGTCGGAAATCCTGGAAGCCTCAGCATCAAAGCTCGATGAAAAACTCTTCCGCCGGGCTCGTCATGCGGTCACCGAGATGCAGCGCGTCGATCTTTTTGCAACAGCGCTGGAGTCATCGGATCAAGAGGCTCTCGGCCAACTCATGAAGGCCAGCCATGAATCGTTGCGTGTCGATTACGAGGTGAGCTGTCAGGAACTCGATTTCCTTGTCGAGACCGCTTATGCATTGCCGGCTGCGTCGGGCGTTATCGGATCGCGCATGACGGGGGGTGGTTTCGGTGGCTCCACCGTCACGCTGGTTCAATGTGAGAAAGCAAATTCTCTGATCGAGTCGCTCAAAAAATCCTATGAGGAAAAGTTTGGCCGTTCGCTCAATTGTTTCATAACATCCGCCGTCGAAGGCGCGAAGACCTCCATTGTTTAGCGATTCACTATAAGAACCCCATGAGAACCCTTGTATTCATCCCCGTTATATTTGCCATGTGTGCGTTAAGCTCCTGCGAGAAAGGTCCGTCTGGATCATCTGTTGTGGAATCTCCTCACGGAAAAATGCCGGACGGTCAGGACGTAAGCCTTTTCACCCTCATCAATTCAGGCGGTATGACCGCTACCGTGACCGAATACGGTGCGATTCTCGATTCGATCTCAGTGCCGGACCGGGATGGCAATTTTGCTGACATCACGCATGGATACGACACTCTCGAAGGCTGGCTCACGAACACTTCCTACTTCGGAGCGACGGTGGGTCGTTTTGGGAACCGCATCGCGAATGGCAAGTTCACGCTCGACGGAAAGGAATACAACCTCGCGACGAACAATGACCCCGGCGGGATACCCTGTCATCTTCATGGCGGCATCAAAGGATTCGATAAAGTCCTCTGGTCAGGCGAAGCCTTCGAAGGGGAAGGTGCCTGTGGCGTCAAGCTGACCTATCGCAGTGCGGACGGTGAAGAAGGCTATCCCGGAAATCTTATCGTCGAAGTGATCTACACCCTGACGGATGCCGACGAACTCATTTGGGAAGCGCGTGCCACGACTGACGCGCCGACGGTCGTGAATATCGTGCATCACAGCTACTGGAACCTCAGCGGCGATCCCAACACCTCAATTAACGATCACGAACTTACCCTCTACGCCAATAACTATCTGCCGACGAACCCGGGTCTTATTCCGACCGGAGACCTGAAGCCTGTCAAAGGCACACCGATGGATTTTCTGACTCCGCAGCTCATCGGTTCCCGTGTCGATGAAGACTACGAGTCTCTCAAACTCGGGGGAGGATACGATCACGCCTGGGTTGTCAGTGGAGAGAAAGTAGACAACCTCAAAATGGCAGCGCGCCTCAAGGATCCTGAAACCGGCCGGGTCATGACGATAAAAACGAATCAGCCAGCGATCCAGTTCTACGGCGGGAATTTTCTCGACGGAACCGTGACCGGCAAAGGCGGGATCGCCTATGCTTACCGTACCGCGCTTTGTCTTGAGACCGAGAACTTCCCTGACGCGCCAAACAATCCGAAAGCTCCCTCCGCCGAGCTTCGTCCCGGCAAAGTCTACTTTCACAAAATGGTACACACCTTTTCGGCCGAGTAATCTATTGTCCTGACAAACCCCCATGACACTTTTCACTTTCATCTTCTTCACCGCGCTCGTCGCGGTGCTCACCTGGCTCATCACTCGAGGGAAAACGACAAATACAGAGGACGGATTCTTCCTCGCTGGTCGGTCCCTAACCGGATTGGTTATTGCCGGATCACTTCTCCTCACAAACCTTTCCACGGAACAACTCGTCGGTTTGAATGGAGGTTCCTTCGCCGAAGGACTTTCCGTGATGGCCTGGGAAGTCATCGCCGGTTGTTCTCTCGTTGTCCTCGCCCTCTTTTTTCTGCCCCGGTATCTGAAGTCGGGAATCGCGACGATTCCGCAGTTTCTGGAAAACCGGTATGATGCCAAGGTGCGCGCCCTCACGACAGGGATCTTCATTGTCGCCTACATGTTGATTCTCCTGCCCTTCGTGCTTTTCAGCGGAGCGAGCGCATTGGCTTACATGTTGGACCTCCCGGGATTGCTTCGCTTGGGCAATACCGCGACTATCTGGGTTGTGGTCGCGTTTATTGCCATCGTCGGATCCGCCTATGCAATTTTCGGGGGCCTTCGCGCTGTCGCTGTGTCGGATACCTTCAACGGACTTGGTCTCCTCATTGGAGGCGCGATGATTACGTGGTTCTCGATTCAGTTCGCTGCCGGAGACGGGCAATCAATTGGCGATGTCTTTAAGGAAATTAAAACAGAAAACCCGGATGCCTTTGCCTCTCTCGGTAAAGAAGGTGAAGATGTTCACTGGCCGACTCTTTTCTCCGGCGTTCTTCTCTTGAACTTTTTCTACTGGTGCACTAACCAGCAGATTATTCAGCGCACCTTCGGGGCAAAGAATCTCGCTGAAGGACAGAAAGGGGTTCTCCTCGCCGCCTTCTTTAAAATTCTCGCGCCGCTGATTCTTGTGCTTCCCGGTATCGTGGCGCTTCATATCGCGAATCAGAATCCGGATTTTAATCAGGCGCTTCTTAATGAGGCTGGCGAACGTGACGGTACGCGCGTTTATGGAACGCTCGTCCGTTTTGTCCTTCCCGGTGCGCTCACTGGATTTTTTGCGGCGGTCGTGGTGGGTTCGATTCTATCGACTTTCAACTCCGTGCTGAATTCGAGTGCGACTCTCTTTTCTCTTGGGGTTTACAAAAAGGTCATCAATCCTGCAGCGACGACTGAGCAGGTCGTTAAGTCCGGTCGTCTTTGTAGCGCGATTGTCGCGGTGTTCGCTGCAGTCGGTGCCCCGCTGATTTTTCTCGGTCAGGAGGGGATCTTCGGATATTTCCAGAAGTTAAACGGCGTATATTTTATTCCTTTGTTAGGTGCGATCCTTGTTGGGATGTTTAATAAACGGGTTGATGGTCATTCCGCTTTTATCTCCATTCTTGTTGGATTGGTTATCATGATTTGGGGGACTTTTTTCAGCGGCGAGTTCATTCCGAATGTCTTTGGATCGGGCTATCACTTCATGGGCGCGGTCTTCGTCTTTCTTGTCGTGCTCCAACTCGTTCTGGGTCAGAAGATGAAGCGTTCGACTCCCTATGTTCAGGCCGATGCTCAAGTCGTCGATCTCACGCCGTGGAAGCCGGCTCGACTCGTGGGCGGGCTTCTCGTAGCGACGGTGCTCGTGATTTATCTTCTCCTTGCGAACGGTTAACCCAATCGGAGTCCCTTCATGAAATTTCACCTACTCCTTTGCTGCATTCTCTCAGTTGTTTCGCTTTCCCGGGCTGCTGAGAAACGACCCAATATCATCACTGTCTTCATCGATGATATGGGCTACTCCGACCTCTCTGTTTTTGGGGGTAACCGCGTCGAAACTGAGCACATTGACCGCCTTGCTGCGGAGGGAATCAAGTTTACGAATTTCTACGTGAACTCCCCGATTTGTTCGCCCTCGCGGACAGCACTCACGACGGGGCAATACCCGCAGCGTTGGCGGATTACCTCGTTTTTGAATAATCGAAAATCGAACAGAGAGCGTGGGATGGCTCAATGGCTGAATCCGAAAGCTCCGGTTTTGGCAAGGGAACTTCAGAAGTCTGGTTACGCCACGGGGCACTTCGGGAAATGGCACATGGGAGGACAGCGCGACGTCGATGATGCGCCACGAATCACCCGCTATGGCTTCGACACGAGCCTCACCAATTTTGAAGGGATGGGAGCAAAGTTACTTCCTCTCACCCTAACGCCAGATTCCCCGGAGCCCGGGCGAATTTGGGACAAAGCGACGATCCTCGGAGATCCCGTGATCTGGATGCAGCGTTCTGAAATCACGAAGGGTTTCGTCGGTGCTGCGCTTGCTTTCATTGACAAAGCCGCCGTGAAGGAACAGCCGTTTTTCGTGAACCTCTGGCCGGATGATGTTCATGGCCCCTGGTTTCCTCCACTCGAGCGCTGGGGCAATGATAAGCGGGCTCTTTACTACGGAGTTCTCGACACGATGGATGAACAACTCGCACCGTTGTTTGACCGGATTCACAACGATCCCGCACTTCGCGAGAACACGCTCATTGTGCTTTGCTCGGACAACGGCCACGAATACGAAGTCGGAAACTCAGACCCGCTTCGCGGCAGCAAGACCTGGATGTACGAAGGCGGCATCCGCTCACCGCTTATTGTCTGGGGCCCCGGGCTCATGCCGGATGAAGCCACCGGGAAAGTGAACGATACCGCGATATTTTCCGCGATTGATATCAACCGTTCCCTGTATGAACTCACCGGCACCGCCTTGCCAGAAGGTCATGCACTGGATGGAGAGAACGTCGTCGAGACGATCCTCGGAAAAAGTGACGAAGGTCGCAAAAGTCCGATCTTCTTCCGCCGTCCGCCGGATCGTCCCGGTTTCCAGCGATGGGGTGACGAAGATAATCCCGATCTCGCAGTGCGGGACGGGAAGTGGAAATTTCTGATCAACTACGACGATAGTGAGCCGCAACTTTTCAATCTCGAAGAAGACATTTCTGAGTCGAACAATCTCGCGGGAGAAAACCCTGAGATCGTGGCTAGATTGAAGGCTGCCGTTTTTGCCTGGAATGCGCAAATGCCCAAAGATGCCGGCGATCCAGACTACGTTGCCCCCTAGTTAGGGAGCTATCGGCCTGCGAATTGAGATGACTCGAATCCGCTTAAACGAAAATTGACGTTCGCGGGGCAGCGTTTCATTCTCTTCATTGTTCAACAGAATGATGACGTTTCGCTTCACTTTTCTAATTCTTACTTCGATAGTTTTCGCTGCTGATGCGTCGGAATTCCCTGAGCCATACAACACGGAGTCCGGCGATCCTTCGCCGATGGCTGCGCTAGAGGCTGCAAAAACCGCGACCCTCCCGGAAGGGTTTCGTCTCGAAGTGTTTGCTTCTGAGCCTGAGGTTCAGCAACCGATTGCAATCTGTTTCGATGAACCGGGTCGCCTCTGGGTTGCGGAGTGCTACACCTACGCCGAGCGACCGCTGCGCTGGGATTTGGAATTGAACGATCGCATCATCGTCCTCGAAGACACTAATAGCGACGGCAGCTCTGACAAACGCACCGTTTTCTGGGATGAGGGAAAACGGCTCACGAGCATTGCCTGGGATCAGGGAGGCGTCTGGGCACTTTGTGCTCCGGAGTTGCTTTACATTCCGGATGCCGATGGCGATCTCGTCCCTGATGGAGACCCGGTCGTGGTCCTCGACGGATTCGACGCCGAGCGCATCGGACACAATGTCGTGAACGGATTGAAGTGGGGACCGGATGGTTGGCTTTACGGTCGTCACGGCATTACCGCGACCTCGCAAGTTGGGATACCGGGTACACCAGAGAGCCAGAGAACCGCTCTGAATTGTTCGATCTGGCGTTTTCATCCCGGGACGAAAAATTTCGAGGTCGTCTCGCACGGGGGAACGAATCCCTGGGGGCTTGACTGGGATCGAAACGGTCAGCTTTTCTACACGAACACCGTGATCGGTCATCTCTGGCATGCGATTCCCGGTGGCTACTTTGAGCGAATGTTCGGGGCACATCTTAATCGTCGGGCCTACGAGTTGATTCAACACACTGCTGACCACTATCATTGGGACAAAGGGAGCGAAAGGTGGAGCGACATTCGCGAGGGGATTTCGGGAAAGACATCCGACCTTGGCGGAGGTCACGCCCATATGGGATGTCTCATTTATGAAGGAGGGGTTTGGCCGAGTCAGTATCATGGGAAGCTCTTCACCTGCAATCTCCACGGGCGACGCGTCAATATGGAGCTTCTCGAGCGGGATGGGGTTGGCTATGTCGCGAGGCACGAGCCTGATTTTCTGATGATGAAAGACCCCTGGTTTCGTGGGCTCGATTTGCTGACGGGACCTGACGGTCAGGTCTGGATTAATGACTGGTCCGACACCGGTGAATGTCACGACAACGATGGGATCCACCGCACCAGCGGCCGCATTTATCGAATTGTCTACGACGGACCTGACGCAGGTGAGCTGACAAAGCTTCGTCCTGAATGGCTCACACAACGCGCAGACTCAGGCTTCGGGCGGGAGGAGATTGAGGCGCTGTTAGGTTCGGGCGAAGAGCCGAGGGTAGCGATGGGAGTCCGTTGGCTCGCAGAGGATTTTGGAAACGAGGCGGAAACCGTGGTCCTCTTGGGAGCAATCGCCCGCGAAAAGCCAGCAGGACTCGTGAGGCTGGAGTTGGCCTCGGCATTGCAGCGACTCCCGATTGGGGAACGACTTACTCTCGCTTCAGTGCTCTCTCAGATTTCTGAAGACGAGACGGATCGACAGCAGCCGCTCATGATCTGGTATGGTGTCTCTGAGGCGGTGCGGAAATTCCCTGAGGAAGCGGTCGAACTGGCGATTAATTCGAAGCTGTCCACTGTGACTCGTTTGATCTCACGGTGTCTCGCGGAAGAGATTGAAACGCAGCCGACTTCTCTCGATCTTCTCCTCACGGTAACGGTCGCGAGTGACGACTCCGGCGTTCAGACGAGTGTTCTCACCGGAATCGAGCAGGCCCTTGAAGGATGGAGTCAGGCTCCGAAGCCAACGGTATGGGATGAGATCGTTGCTCTTGCCGGGAAGACTGAGGCAGCCGAACTCAGGGCGTTGATTCGGGAACTCTCTGTTATATTCGGTGATGGGCGTGCTCGCGAGGAGTTACTCGCCATTGCCGGTGATCTTGAAGCTGACCCCGGCGCGCGACGCGCGGCTTTGAACAACCTTCTGAAGCAGCCAGATTCTGAACTCCTGCCGCTCCTCGAAAAGTGGTCGACCGATAAAGTGATCGCTCCCGAAGCGATCCGTGGACTGGCGCTTTATGAGAAAAAAGGAATTTCAAACCGTATTCTGAATTTCTGGGATCGCGACCTCATGCACCGTGATGTGGCGATCGATACGCTGGTCTCTCGCGCTTCCTATGCTTCTGATTTGCTCGACGCGATTGAAAGGGGGCGGGTTCCTGCGCGAGCTATCTCGCCGTTTCAAGCACGTCAGATTCAGAGTCTGAACGACCCGGAGTTAAATGAGCGGCTTGCAGATCTCTGGGGTTCGCTCAATGAGACGCCGGAGGAGAAAAAGGAGGAAATTGCGATGTGGAAATCGCATCTCACTGACGAGATAATCGAGGGAGCGGATCCAGTTCGCGGAGAGATCGTCTTTGCGCAGAGCTGTGGGGCTTGTCATCAACTTTATGGAAAGGGAGGAGCTTTCGGGCCGGACTTGACTGGGAGTGATCGTCACAATTTAGACTACTTGCTGGGGAATATCATTAATCCAAACGATGTCGTGCCTATAGATTATCAGCTTACCGTTTTCACTTTGAGAGATGGTCGCGTCGTTTCAGGCGTCATTCCTGAGGAATCGGATCGTTCCGTGAAAGTCCAGACTCCGGCGGATGTAGTCATGATTGAGGTTTCCGAGATTCAGTCACGCGAAACGATGCCAATTTCTCTGATGCCGGAGGGACTTCTCAAGACGCTGCCGGAAGCGGACGTCGGGCACCTGATCGCCTACCTGATGTCTCGATGAATCTTTCAACCCACTTCCGCATGAAAATCCTCACTTTTACTTTCATTCTCGCTCTCTCGGCAACGCTTCATGCTCAGGATCAGGAATTACCTAACATTGTTATCATTCTTGCCGATGACATGGGTTGGGGCGATCCACAATGCTATCAGGCTGATTCCAAGATTCCGACGCCGGCGCTTGATCGAATTGCGCGGGAAGGAATGCGTTTCACTGATGCTCACACGCCCTCTTCAGTTTGCACGCCGACCCGATACACGCTCCTGACAGGCCGCTATTGCTGGAGGACCTCACTCGAGAAAGGAGTCCTCGATGGCTTTGGTCCGCCTCTCATTGGCAAAGACGAAGATACTCTCGCGACCTTGCTGAAGCGGGCCGGCTACCGTACCGCCTGTGTCGGGAAGTGGCATTTAGGAATGCAGTGGCACAATCTCGACGGAGAGGCCGTGGGGGAGCGGGGGCCGCAGCGTTTTCGGCCCGGAGATGACATTGATTTTAAGCGGAATATCACAGGCGGCCCGAACGATGTCGGATTCGACTCCTACTTCGGGATCTCCGCTTCACTCGACATGAGTCCTTATGCTTACCTGCGTGACCGTCGCGTCGAAACGCTACCGACGGAATGGCATGAGCAAATTCCGGACACGATTTTTATGAACGGTGTCTCCGGGGTAAAGTCACCCGAATTTGATGTTCACGATGTCCTCCCGCGATTTGGTGACGAAGCGGTCGAGGTGATTTTGAGTCATCAATCAAGGAAGGAGCCGCTCTTTCTCTACCTCCCGCTCAACTCTCCGCACCTTCCGGTCTCGCCCTCGGCATCAGTAAAGGGAAAAAGTGAAGCGGGCGACTACGGCGATTTTGTCTGGGAGACCGACGAGATCGTTGGGCGTGTCCTCGATGCGCTCGATGAGGCGGAGATGAGTGAAGACACACTTGTTCTTTTCACGAGTGACAATGGCGGTCTCTGGCATTGGTGGGATTTTCGAGCGGACGATGACGGGGGGAAGGCTCCCACCACCCCGCGAGGTGACTATGTCAGGGCATTCAATCATCAGAGCAATGCTGATTGGCGCGGGACGAAAGCGGACATTTACGAAGGCGGGCATCGTGTCCCGTTTTTGATCCGCTGGCCTGCACGGGTTGAGGCCGGACAGGTGAGCGATGCGCTTGTTGAGTTGACCGATCTCTTTGCGACAGTGGAGGAGATCACGGGGCTGGATGGGGAGAAGACTTCGGGGATGGATAGCTTTTCGATACTGCCTATACTCACGGGAGAGTCTGAGACCGTACGAGCGTTTTCTGTGCATCATTCGCTTTCCGGAATGTTTGCGCTACGACAGGGATCGTGGAAAATGATCGAGGGGCGCGGCTCAGGTGGCTTCACTCGTCCGCGTGCGGCGAGAGACTTTGAAGATGATACGCCAGGGCAGCTCTATGATTTGGAAAGCGATTTTCAGGAAACATCGAATCGATGGTCAGAGGAGGCGGATCGAATTTTGAGGATGACTAATCTCCTGGACCAAATCCGGGAAACCTCGGCGCGGGAGGCGGGAGAACCGTAATCATCGGTTACGGAGATTGACGCGAGGCCTTGGTGGGGGAATGAGTGCTCTTCCGATGCCTGCTCCTTCCTTCCTCCACCACTATGCCGGTCTTCCGGATCGGTTTTTCGAATCGGTGATCCCGGCGAAAGCACCGAAACCGGAGCTGATTCGAATCAACGAATCTCTTGCCGCCGAACTGGGGCTCGATGCGGAGTGGTTGCGCTCCGACGAAGGGCTCGCAATGCTTTCCGGCAGTGGTCTTCCCGATGGGGCGAAACCGATTGCCCAGGCATACGCCGGTCATCAGTTTGGAGGGTGGGTGCCGCAACTGGGCGACGGGCGGGCGATCCTTCTCGGAGAAGTGACTCACGAGGACGGCTCACCTCGCGACATCCAGCTCAAGGGTTCGGGGCGGACTCCTTTTTCGCGGGGTGGTGATGGCAAGTCACCTCTCGGTCCTGTTCTTCGCGAATATCTCGTTAGTGAGGCAATGGCCGCGCTGGGGGTTCCAACGACGCGAGCCCTCGCCGCCGTTGCGACTGGAGAAACAGTCTATCGGGATGAAGCCCTGCCCGGAGCTGTCTTCACGCGTGTTGCCTCGAGTCATATCCGCGTTGGGACCTTTCAATTTTTCTACGCGCGCGAAGATGTCGAAGGCTTGCGGACATTGGTGGATTTCGTGATCGACCGTCACTATCCGGATTTGAAGGAGAGCGAGAATCGTGATGAGGAATTACTCAAAGCGGTGATCCGGCGTCAGGCCTCATTGATTGCGAAATGGATGCAACTGGGATTTATCCACGGTGTCATGAACACTGACAACATGACTGTTTCCGGCGAGACAATCGATTTCGGGCCGTGCGCGTTCATTGATGAATTTCACCCGGAAACGGTTTTCAGTTCAATTGATCGACAGGGGCGCTATGCATGGATCAATCAGCCCGTGGCGGGAAACTGGAATCTTGCTCGCTTTGCGGAAACGCTGCTTCCGCTGTTTTCGGATGATCGGGAAGAAGCGGTCAGGATCGCAGAGCGATGCCTTCACGAATTTGAAACAATTTTCAACGATTCTTACTTCGACGGTTTTGCTGACAAGTTAGGCTTGTCGGGAGCGGCTGAGATGACACGTCCGTTCATCGAAAAGACGCTTGGCCTCATGGCGGAATCCAGCGTGGATTTCACAGTGTTTTTCAATTCGCTAACGAGGTTCTGTTTCGAGGGTGTTCCGCTGGAGCTTCCGGAAAGTGAGGGCTGGAAGTCTTGGTTGGAGGAGTGGCAGAAGTGGAAAAGTGAGGACGTCGAGGTGCTCGAGCGAATGAAGTTTTCCAACCCGGTCATCATCCCGCGAAACCACCGTGTTGAAGAAGCGATTCAAGCCGGGATGAAAGGGGATTTCTCAGTCTTCAATCGACTCGTCGAAGCCTTAGCGAACCCCTACGAAGAGTGCGAGGAGTTCGCTGATCTGAAGTTGCCTCCCGCGAGCCGGGAAAAGGTGACCGCTACATTTTGCGGAACCTAAGAAGGTTGAAAACCTCAAGGATCGGCGATGTTTTATCGCCGGACAAGCCCTGTCCGCATTGTCTCCGCTAAACGGGTTGGGTAATCCGTTTCACCTCACTCCTGGCGGGTTCGATTCGAAATCGATAGAGCAACAAAAGCAGTAATGGCAAAAGCCAATGTGAAGTGCGAACCATCGTTTCAAACGCCCAGGGGTTGAGCGCCCAGCCGTCGATACCGAGATCGATGTGAGCGACGACTCGTGCGGCGGCGGTAGCCGCTCCCCAAAGCACAAGATAGCAAAGAGATAACATCCGCGTCTGCCGGAAGAAAATTCCAATCGCGAAAAGGATATCGAGCCAGCCGGCGACCGCGAGAAGGATCAGGGCAGTGTCCTGACTGACTCCTAGAATCCCAATCGTCATGTTTTGATACGAGAGAGGAACAGGATGAATTCCGGCGGCGTAGCATCCATGTCCGATGAAGGTCATTGCCGCGGCGATGCTGACCAACAGGCACCAGCGCTTCATCGCCGGATTTTTTCCACTCACAAAGAACAGCGCAATCGGTGTGATCATTTGCAAGGCATGTTCGATTGCCATCCCGAATTCATAATCTGAACTAACCCAACGGGCGAAGCTGTCGATGAGAAGTAGACCCGCGAGGGGCCAGAGAAGCCAGCGGGTCCACGGACAGCAGCTCTTTGAAATGAACCAGGGAAGAATCCCGCCGACGATCAGGAGAATACCGAAGACCATGAGGCCCTGATTGATCCATGGATCTGAAGCTAGTGCAAAATCCGTCCAAGTCAGATCGGTCGTCTTTTCGAGAAGGCTGGACCACCAGTCTTCATGCCAGACGAGACCGCGAATCGGACTATCCCATTGCCAGGTCAACCAGCCCCGCGCGACGAGAGTAACGCTCACACAGAGCTTGAGAAGAAAGAGCCAACGTTGATAATTCATCAGGTCAATCGCCACGGTCTGTGCTGCTTTAATCGGCCTGGATCGTTAGGACGGTCCCGCTTTTCGGTTCCCAAAGCGTAATCCCTTCAGGATTCTCGAACGGGGCTTCGGGCGAAACACGCTTCACTTTTGAGGGGTTCAGAATCTTAACGGTTTTCACCTCGATTTTGTCGGGCGAAACTTGAATCCAGTCGAAGCCGTTGAATGAGCCGGAGGCGATGGTCCAAGGTTTGTTATCGTCATTATCGCGGAGTGGAGCACCCCAGCAACCTTCGCCAATGTAGACGGTGGCTTTCGGGTCATTGGGCGCGGCGATGAACCCTTCGTGACCTTTTGATGAAGGTTTCAGTGCTTCGGTGCGTTTCATCACATGCGAGTCAGATTCAAGCGCGAGGTCGAGCCCGTGCTCGTAGAAATTGTCGGCCCATTGCATCGGATTCGTTCCCTCGCTTTTCTTGCTGACGTGAGGGCGCATTGGTTTGTGATATCCGGCAACGAGGTGGGTCGTGGAGTTTGAATATTTTTCCAACTGTTCGTCCAACCACTTTTCCTGCTTTTCCCCCGCAGGGATTTCACTGTTGAGTGCAAGATAGCGGAAAAGGTCGCTACCCACAGAGAAGCTGAAATAAGCATTCTTTGGCGTGTTGAAATAGGCAGGGATGGTTTCGGGGCGTCTCTCGTGATTGCCGCGATGTGCGACGATAGGAATGAGAAATCCATCGTCCGAAGTCGTGTGCTGCCAGTCGTCGAGCCATTCGTCCCATTCGATGGCGTCGTCTTTATTAATCATGTCGCCGGTAAAGGCCACGAAAAGGGGGCGTAACTTTTCGACCATCATGTTGGCCGCAATCCTGACATCACGAAAATTTCTCGAGTCACCTCCGGCGATGAAAGTGAAAGGCTGAGGCGTTGCGGGTGCGGTCTGGAATTGAAAGCGCGAACTGGTTCCGTGTTCATCGGAAATTACGAGATAGTAGCGAGTATCTGGTTTCAGGTCTTCAAGTTTTGCAAAGCAGTTCGTGAAGCCGTCGTATTCCTTTACGCGGGTTGCCGCGAGCGACTCAGGGTAAGCTTCCGCGTCGCGTCCGTGATCTGTTTCGCCCCAGTGGACGGTGCCGGGATCTCCTGACTTCTGATTCCAGCCCATCGTGACGCGGTTCGCCGGGGAGGTCGTCCAGATGAGACGATATTTATCGGTCTTCGAAGCTCTTGGAGGTTCTTCCCCGTCCTTAGCCCTGAGGTCGGAAACGGGAGAGAAGGCACCAGGAAGGATGGCCGCAATGGCCCACAATGTTAGAGTTCGCATAGCCCTGTATATGCACGTCACGCGGAGATCAGTCGACGAAAATTTGACACGTTTCACCGTGATCGTCAGGACTTGCTTTTCAGTATCTCGCTAGTGATCCACGACGATTTTTTCAAGAGTCGATTCCATCGCTTCTGGAAGGCCGTAATTTGGAAGCTCTTCGCGAAATTTATTCCAGTCTCGTTCCATCCCCGATCCGAGAAAGGCATTGAGGCGGGTCGCTACTGCTGAGTCTCCGAGTGACTTTTCATCGGCGTAGGTTTCCTCAAGGAAGGCGCGGAGTTCGTGGTAGCGTGTCAGGTAGTAGTTTTGATGGTAGCGTTCAGCGTAGGTAAATTCAGTGATCGCCTCGAGATGGGTCTGAATCGATTCCAGAGTGACACCGTGACGGTCCGCCTCAGCGCTAAATGATTTCTCAGCGATTTCTTTTTGCACACCAGAGCGATAAAAGAGCACGTGGCGATACTGAGTTGAAGGGTTGTTTCGAAGGCTGTGATGGCTTTCCCAGAAATAGGAAAGCACTTTTTCAAAGCTGATGAGATCCGGATCGAAGTCGATCGAGATCACTTCGGTGTGATCTCCGATGGATTGATAAGTTGGTGCTTCAGTCTGGCCGCCACAATAACCAACTCGCGTTCTCAATACTCCTGGAAGGCTTCCGAACTCGGAATCCGGACCCCAGAATCAGCCTACGCCGAAGGTCGCGGTTTCGTAAGCTCGCTTCGAGGTCGTTTTGTCGAAAGGGAGCTGTTCAGCAGAGACGGTGCCGTCTTCGGTTGCGAGGGGTCCAACTTGTGTTCGGGAGGAATTAAACATAATGTCAGGGTTATTCTGCGAGGTTACTAAAATCCCATTCCCCGAGTGGACCGGGAGTGAGTTCACGTTTCAATGGTTCAAGACCTTTGATGATGAGATTAAAGATATCTGTCACGACAACCTTGTGACTCCCATAGTAACCATGGCCGAGCATGCTGGTATCAATGCCTGAGGCGTTAACGGTGTCCATGCCGTTCATAACTAACAATGACGCACCGGACAGCCCGAGTCGTGAGTTGCCATGAATACTCTGCGAAAGTTTTAGCGCAGTGTCATCAGATGACGCATACATCGTGAGCTTGTCAGTTGCGACGCCGAGTTTGGGAAGAATCTGATCTTTGAAAATATCCGCATCAATGTCAGGAGCTGCGAGAATGACATTGTGAAGATCGAGATCAAAGCCTTCGTCCTTGGCATTGGCAAGTGCGTAGCTGAGGACGCGAGTTCCCATGCTGTGAGCGATGACATGAATCTTGTCGATCTCGGTGTTTTCCTGAAGGTCCATGAGGAACTGTGTGAGATGAGGAATGGACCACTCAGCATTCGCTTCATCGATCGTGTAGGCGGTGAGGGATGCTTGCGAAGGCCAACTGTAAGTCATGGCGACACCTGCGAAGTCGAGGTCGAATGCGATTTGACCGGTTCGCCTCACGGCATCATCGAATGCGACATTGAATCCATGAATAAAGAGTAGCGCTTCATTCTTGGGGCGCTCACTCGCACTATCGCTCACTGAGCCGAAAAAGGTGTCCGAATCCATTTTATCGAGTTCGAGGATCACAACATGCTTTTTGGGGTCTTCGGAGAACTCCAATTTATACCATTTAGGTCGCTCAACGACCCCAATCTTGTGATGAAGCGGAATCGAGACGGTCGTCTTTCCATACTCCATGGGTCCATCCCGATGACGCTCGCCGCTGTATTGCTCGTTGCTCCCTTCGACGTTGTTTGGCTTTCTGTTTGTGCCGTAGAAGACATCAACGGTGTGATATTCTTTCGATGCAGGCTCTTCTTTCACAGGTGTATTTCCCGCCATCCCCCGCGTCTGAAGTTTGAAACCTCCGTCACTGCTTGGGGGAGTTATGACGACAGGTGGATCCTTCTTCGGAGCTGGCTTCGGTGGCACAACCGGGGCCGGTGGGGCTGTTTCCACGACGGGAGGAACAGGTTCAGGTGCGGGAGGAACAGGTTCAGGTTCGACAGGATTGACGACGGGGGGCTCTGGTTCAGTAACTGCGACCGTGGGTGTCTCGTCGGATACCTCATCTGTATCCTGAGATTCAGGAGCGCCGCAGCCTGCAGAAAAAAGAGTAATGCAAACGAGAGCGGGCAATCCTGAAGTAGCAAGCAATGGCTTGATTCGATTCCAAACGAAGAAATTTTTGACTTTCATGAGAGTGGCTGAGCTTCTTTTTAGGCAACCACTGTTGAAGCATTTTTGCAATCAACAAACGGTCTCAGAGAGCGACGAGTGATACGGAAATTTCATTCGGCTTTTTGCATCTGATTTTTACAAAATAGTGCCTGAATCCTCGTCGTAGTCAGGTTGCCTTTTTTTGAAAGAACGATCAAGCTCACGACCATGTTTCTACGAATCCTGAAGATTCCATTTCTCTCGCTCTTAATAGTTCTTCCCGTCGCAGGAGATGAATCGGCAGCCTCCGAGCGTCCGAATGTTCTTTTACTCCTCGTTGATGATCTGAAGCCTGCGCTCGGTTGCTACGGTGACGAGACTGCGTTAACCCCTCATCTTGACGCGCTCGCGTCGCGAGGAATGCGCTTTGACGCTGCATATTGTAATCAGGCTGTCTGTGCTCCCTCCCGCTACACCTTGATGCTGGGATCTCATTCGACCTCTACGGGTCTTTATGGGCTGCGCAGCAACCTGCGCGAAACCATTCCCAAGGCGGTGACGATACCCCAGCACTTTGCAAAACATGGATATCGAACCGAGTCGCTCGGCAAAATTTTTCACATCGGTCACGGCAACGAAGGCGATCCCTATTCGTTTTCGGTTCCTCATTTCAAAGAAAAGGTGATCGAGTATTTGGATCCAAAAAGTAAGCCTGGCGGCGAGTTGACCCGTGAAGAGGCGATGTTTACGAACGCCAAGGTGGGCAACTATAACTCTCTCCCGCGTGGGGCGGCCTACGAGTCACCTGATGTTGAAGATGATGCCTATGCTGACGGGCGGGTTGCCAACGAAACAATCGAACGTCTTAAATCAGCGAAGCAACGTCGCGACGAGGATGGCACACCTTTTTTCATCGCGGCCGGTTTTGCCCGCCCTCACCTTCCTTTCTCAGCCCCGAAGAAATACTGGGACCTCTATGATCCGGCCGAGCTTCCCATGCCGAAGAATGAGGAATTGCCATCAGGCTCTCCAGAGACGGCTCACAAAAGAGGAGGTGAGATACAGAACTATTTCCCGACCCCTGACAAAGGCGATTCTTCCAAAATTTCTCCAGAAATCGAGCGGGAGTTGATTCATGGATACTATGCGAGCACGAGCTATGTCGATGCTCAGATTGGCAGAGTCATCGATGGGCTCGATCATTTGGGACTCGCGGAAAATACCATTATCGTTCTTTGGGGGGACCACGGCTTTCATTTAGGCGATCTCGGAATCTGGACGAAACACACGAACTATGAGCAGGCGAACCGCATTCCGATTTTGATAACCGCTCCGGGCGTCACGAAGCCCGGTAGTGCGACGAGACAGCTCACAGAGAGTGTCGATATTTATCCGACACTGGCCGAGTTGGCGAGGCTCCCCGCTCCGGTTGGACCGCAGCCTTTAGATGGAGTCAGTCTCGTTCCAGTGTTAAAAGATGCTGACGCCAGAGTGCGTGACCACGCTTTTCACGCTTATCCGAAAGGTAAAATGGGACGTGCCATTCGGACGGATCGTTATCGTCTCGTCGAGTGGAAGGGCCTGGGAGCAGAACCTGCAACTGCTGAGTATGAGCTTTACGATTACAGTCAGAGTGACGAAGAAATTTTGAATATTGTCTCCGAGAATCCGGAGGTCATGGCGGAGTTGAAAGAGATTCTTGCCCGGTATCCCGATCCTGTGGGAGCCAGAGCTCGTCCCTCTTCCGCGAAGTCGGAAAAGAAAAATGGGGTGACAGGTGGCTCCGAAGATTATGCGCCAATTATTGCTAACGAGCCGCTGAAGATTCATGCCGAAGTTCGGCCGAAAAAGGAGAAGGCTCACGGAGTGGTCCTCGCCCAGGGAGGTCGGGAAAACGGTTACGCACTGCATTTTGTTGAGGGTCGTCCCGTCTTTGATGTCAGGATCGAAGGCAAGGTGACTCGGATCATGGGGCCGGAACCACTGAGGGGGATCGTTCGTCTTGATGCCGTTCTCAATAGGAAGGAGATGACGTTTTCCATCAACGGGGACGAGCCGATCGTGAAAGCATCGCCCGGGCTCATTCCGAGGCAGCCGCAGGACGGCCTGTCGGTGGGACTGGATCGGCGTTCAGCCGCCGGTGATTACGAGGCCCCGAATCCTCTCACCGTCATGATTTCCAATACTCGCGTTGAGGCAGGAGGAAATCCTCCTGCAGTGGCGAAGGCAATGAAGGTGAACGAAATTCGCAAAGGCTTTGCTTCTCATGATAAAGCACTCTTCGTAAAGGAGGGCTGGATTCGAGATCCCTACCTGATCACCGGTCCGGACGGATGGATGTATCTGACGGGAACGTCGCCCCTCGCGAATGAACCCCGAGAAGAGACAGATCCTTACAACACCGGCCTCGGAGATGAATCGATTGTCGGTTGGCAAGCTAACGTCTGGCGGAGCAAAGATTTTGCGACATGGGAATCTCTTGATGCGCCGTATTCACTCAAGGATGGGATCTGGTTTGAGACCGAGCCTCAGGCGTTTTCTGAGACGCCGGAGAAGCACTGGTTTCTCTGGGCGCCTGAATTGCACTGGATCGATGAGATGGAGAAGTGGGCTCTGGTCCATACCAGTCCCTCGCCAGTCGCGGGTGCGAACTTGTCTCTGAGTGCCGGAGCGGAGGTGAAAGGTCCATGGACGAATCCTTTCGGAGCCTCGATTCAAAAGCGTCACGATCCCTCACTTTTCCACAATGACGATGGGACTTGGTGGATGGTTTGGGGCGCGACCAAGATCGCGCCATTGAAGCCGGACTTCTCCGGATTTAGTGGAGAAGAAATCACGATAAATCCCGGCGGCGACACCAGGAAAATGGGACACGAAGGGTGCCTCATCATGAAAATTGAGGGCAAGTACGTTCTCTTCGGGACCGGCTGGTCGACCGGTCAAATGCGGCGGGGGAGCTACAACCTCTACTACGCGGTAGCGGATGATATCACGGGGCCGTATAGTGAGCGAAAATTCGCCGGGCGTTTTCTCGGACACGGCACGCCGTTTCAGGACCCGGAAGGCCGCTGGTGGTGTACCGCGTTTTACAACGCGAACGTTCCGCCTCTGAATCGTAACGGCATCGAAGCTCGTGACCTGCGCGACACCGCGCAGACGATTAATCAACGCGGGACGACAATTGTGCCGATGGAAGTGAAGTTGCTCGACGACGGGGAGCTTTTCATCCGCGCGAAAGATCCCGCCTATGCCTCGGTGGGGGCAGATGAGGCTCAGGATTTTGACCGTTGAAGCAGCTTTAGCTTAAAGAGAAACCACGGGACGAAAACGGTTGAGGAAAAACCGATGAGCGTTCCGCCAAGTGCGGGGGCGAAACTGCGGGGAACCCCAACCTTGAAAATGAGTGATCGAAATATGTAAGCGAGAAGCATCAGGATTAGCATCCCGAGCAAAGCGACCGCAAGTTTTCTCCAGCGAAGCGGGGACCTGAAGCTGATTAATCGGTGCTCGATCCTTTGACCGATCATCCAGGCGAGATAAAAACCTGAGACGAGAAGCATCTTTCCAGTCACTTCGCCATGAGGCCAAACAAAGATAAGGATCACCGGGAAAAGAAAGAAGCCAACCCAGAGAGTCGTCTCGGAACAGCAGTTCAGACGACAACGTTTCCATAGGAGAAAGGCAGTGAGAAGAAGCCCGCCAATGACAAGGCCTCCGAGAATGTCCTCAAGATCGTGGACGCCGAGGTAGAGACGACTCAAGGTGATGCCCGGAATCATGATCGCGGCGATCACGAGGATCCACCGGTTGCGGGTTTCGACTGCAAGGCTTCCCCAGAATACAATCGCCATGAGGGTGTGGCCACTGGGCAGGCCGTAGCTGTCAGGCCTGAGATTGGAAACTGCCAATTCAATCGGTGGGCGGGAATCTTGAAATAAATCTTTGAAGAAAAGCGTCAGGATGGCGGCCAGCAGAGTCAGCATTGCGACGCGGTTCCCGGACTCTTTGTTCCAGCACCAGTAGAGGAGAGGGAGCGCGGCGAAGAAAAATTCGGTGAAGCCTAGAAAGGTGAATGCTTTAAAGACTGGAGTAATCGCGTCGTGCCGAAGTGGCAAGACCCATTCCATGTCATGTAGGATCGAAGCAATCATGTCTTGAGACGGAAGCATTGGATTCCTGCGCCGTCTGCCGGTAGGATGCCGATCTATGAAGCTTCGACAAAACCAGCTCTGGAAGCAGGGCGAACAGTTCTACCGTATCGTTCACCTTGAACGTCTTTCGGTCGACTACAAAACAGTCGATCCGATGGATCCCGAGGCCGGAGATCATTACTCCGTCACGAAAAAAGAATTTTGTCGTCTTATCAAGGGAGCCGAGGAAGTCATCAATCCGCAGCAATACGGTATGTGAATTTGAAATTAAAAATCGGCGACTCCCTCGAAACTGGCAGGTCAGGGCACCTTACCCGCCTTGCAACATCGCTGCTAACTGATCCTTCAAATCGAGGCGCTTCTTTTTAGCTTCGGTCAGGACGATGTCCTCAGGTGTTTCGATGCCTTCTTCCATGCGGAAGATTTCCTTATCAGCGGCTTCATACTCTTCCATGAGTTTACGGAAGTGAGCATTGTCCAGCTTGAGCTGATGGATTGCATCATGGTGCTCGGGAAATTCAGTTAAAAGGGGATGGTGGTTTATTGGCATCCCCTAGCAAATCGCGTTTCGAGGTTTGAGTCCAACTGAAAGAGCTTTCCAAATGCTGAACCGCGCAGCCATTGCCTGCTTTCTGAGCACAAATTGCGCTGAAACAAAAACGGCGCCCGGAAGGCGCCGCATTCGATTCATGATTCTGAAGATGATTTAAATCTCTGTTGGAACCTCGGGCTCGACCGGAGTGATTGGCCCAACTGGGGCCGGGGCACCCGGTGCTGCGGGAGCGTTCGTAGGAACGATCTCAGCGCTGCTGCGGAGCTCGGTGAGATAAGCTTCGATTTTCTTGCTGCGCTCCTGCTCGAAAAGATTCCCGGCGAGATCTTCTTTCACTTCGTCGTAGCTGAGTGTCTTCGCTTCCTTACGATCTGTCACTCTGATGATGTGAAAGCCGAAGTCGGTTTTGACGAGATCACCGATAACTCCTACTTCCTGCTCAAATACTGCTTTCTCGAATTCAGGAACCATTTGACCCTTGCCAAACTCTCCCAGATTGCCGCCTTCTGCTTTGCTGGGACAATCAGAATGTGTGCCGGCCAGTTCAGCGAAATTTTCACCTTTTGCCTCCGTGAGCTGAGCTCTGATGTCTTCGGCTGATTTCTTTTTCGCCGCAATCTCAGCTTCGTCGGTGATGTCCTTGGTCGAGATCAGAATGTGAGAGGCAGAAGCACTCTCTTTCTCTTTAAACTGATCAGGATTCTCGTCGTAGTAGGTTTTGACCGAGGATTCTTCCGGTTTCTCGATTCCGTCGGTTACCTGGTCGAAAAGTTGACGAATTTTGATGTCATCGCTGATTTGCGATTTGATTCGTGAAAGGTCGACACCGGCCTTCGCGGCATACTCTTCTATATTCACACCCTCGGGGAGTGTTTTCGAAATCTCGGCCATCTTTTCTTCAATTTCAGCTTCGGGGGCTTCGAAGCCTTCCTTGTTTGCGGCGTTGATGAAGAGAGCTTTTGAAATGAGATCTCCCATGACCATTTGCTGCATTTGGCCCTGCACCATTTGAAGCTGCTCGGGGGGCATTTGCTGAAGCTGACGGCCAAAACGAGCCATCATGATTTCGCGGACATCTGCTTCCGTGATCGGAGTGCCGTCAACGGTGAGGACAACGCCGCCCGACGCCGCAGGAGCAGCTTCATCCTGAGCTGATGCCGGATTTGGGATTGCAAGAAGGCTGAGCAACAAAAGCGCAGCCGTGAAAAGAGTATTAGGGACTTTCATGATTTAGCAGGTGCGGGAAAAAGATTTTCCCCTCTATTAGATTGAGTTCTGCAGAAAATAGAGTGCAGAACGACAAACTTTGAGAGTTTCGGTCCAAATAGAGCGGGCACAACCCCATTCTTTGTCCGTAAAAGCGGTAATCTTTGACGACAAAACCCTATTGAGGGGATGATTTGACAGGGACAGGCTGACTTTTCGACTCGATCACGCAAAACGAAGCCTCGTGCAGGCACCGTGATTTGTGCCATCTTCGCTTCCTTATGAAGTCTTTTTTTTGCGCTTTCTTCGCCCTTCTCATAGGCTCCACTTCCAGTGCGACGGAGAAACCGAATATCATTTACATCCTCGCTGACGATCTCGGAGTGGGGGATGTCGGAGTCTATGGTCAGTCGTTATTAGAAACGCCCCGGATCGACCAACTCGCGTCCGAAGGGATGAGGTTTACGCAGCACTATTCAGGGAGTTCAAGTTGCGCTCCAACGCGCAGTTGCCTCATGACGGGTCAGCACACCGGACACACACGCGTGCGAAGTAATGGGGATGGGCCGCTCCTGCCTGGAGACATCACTATCGGCGAGGTGCTGAAAGAAGTGGGATATAAAACCGCTGCGATCGGCAAATGGGGTGTCGGTGAGATCGAGACCTCCGGGGTTCCTTGGGAGCAGGGCTTCGATTACTTCTTTGGCTACCTCAACCAGCGGAATGCGCATCATCACTATCCGCCGTTTCTTTGGAGGAATGATGAGCAGATGCTTTATCTCGGTAACCCCGAGATGCGCACCCACTATAGTCATGACGAGTTCACCCGTGAGGCCCTGACATTCATCCACGAGAATAAAGGCGAGCCGTTCTTCCTCTACGTGCCCTACACTCTGGTCCACGTTGATCTAGATGTGCCCGCCGACTCAATGGAGCCGTGGATTGGGAAAATTGAAGAAACGGAGCCCTACGGAACTCCGGGTGGGCAACACTACATTTATCAGGAAAACCCCCATGCTGCGTTCGCCGGAATGGTTTCCCGACTCGATCGCGATGTCGGCCGGATTGTGGATCTGGTCGATGAATTGGGAATCGCGGAGAACACGATCGTTATGTTTTCGAGTGATAACGGGCCGACTTTTGCGGGAGGTGCTGATCCGGATTTTTTTGATGGAAATGGTGACCTTCGCGGGAAGAAGTTCGAGTTTTACGAAGGGGGCATTCGCTGCCCCATGATTGCCCGTTGGCCTGGAACTATTGAGGCCGGATCGGTTACGGATCATGTTTCAGCTCAATGGGACCTGTTGCCTACCGTTGCCGAGCTCACCGGTGCGGAAGCGCCTGAGGGGATCGATGGAGTGAGTTTTCTGCCGACCCTGCATCAGAACGACAGCGAGCAGAAGCAGCACAATCACCTCTACTGGGAGACGCCGGACAAGAAAGGCTGGCAGGCCGTGAGAAAAGGGAACTGGAAAGGGCACCACATCGGAACAAGAACGCCCGGGAAAACTGTCGTAGAGCTCTACGACTTGGCGGCAGATGAAGCCGAAGAAAACAACGTCGCTGACCAGCATCCCGAGATCGTAGCGGAGATGACGAAGCTGTTTGAGGAGGGGAGAACTCCTCAGGAAAATGACAGAATCTTTACGCCTGTGGCGAAGAAGAAAAAGTGAACTTTGAGAGAAGGCGAAGGTTACGAAGCTAACGCCTTTGCAAGTTCGGACTGTTGCTTCACGGCCTGCCACGATTCATCAAGCGACCCGTCCCATCCGTTCGCCGCTGCCAGCACAATGGCGATGATAAGCGCGCGAGCGGCATTGTCGCCTCCGGCCAGCGCATTATCGCTCAGCGCGGCAACGATGTCAGTCGGGTAGCGGAGAAGATAGTAAAGGACGAGCGGAAAGGCATCGGGCGTGTGGCAGGTGAGTCCGAATTCAGCGGCCACTTTTAAATGATCATCGGAGCTCTGTGCAGTCGTCGCCTTTTGCAGGGCATCCTGCGCCTTGAGAGTTTCGTGATTGGCCGAGGCCGCTTCCTCCAGCGCCTCATAGAGCGAGTCACCGGCGCGGAGCCGGAGGATCACCCGGGTGAAAAATTCGGCGGCATCCATTGTCTCAAGATCACGGTGGGCGAAGCCGGTTTGCTCGCGGATGGTGGCTATCAGGCTGCCTTCGTCGGCCCCTTCGATCAGGCCAGTGAGGGCGAGCGCCATTGAAGCTCCGGCGATATCGTTGGAAGTGGAAGCTGGAAGATTCGGTTTATCGAGACGAGAAAGAGTCTCCTCTGTGGCGCCGTCGCGATAGCTTGTCGTGTCCGACCAGAATTCCTGCCAGTTGCCAATGAAGCTCTCCCGGTCCCACGCACCATCATTTGAAACAGTTCTAAGCATCAGGGTGAGATTATCGCCATAATGGGTTAAGTCGCCGGCGGCTTTGCCGGGGTGATATTTTGACAGTGGGTCAGTTAGGATAGAGACGCCTTTTGGATAGGCCGAGGCCAACACCGCTTGGTTGTAAACCCAGTGCGGTCCGAGATTGAGCGCGTCGGCTGTCAAGGCGGCCTTAAATAGGTGAGGGTGGGGAATCATGTTAGAAAAAAGAATGTCTACACCTGCGACGCTGATCAGGCTCGAAACCTGACAGGGTTGGGTGATCTACTCGACAGGGTCGAGTTCCGCCAGCGGATTGCTGGTTTCACTAAGCGGAAGCGTTACTCTCTTTCCTTCTTGAACGTGTGAAGCAAATGCAGCCATCGTCATGGCGACAACGTCTCGGCCGTCTTCCTCGTTGCAGAGTGTCATGCGGTCCTCTTCGATCGCGGCAATGAGATCATGCAGTGCGGCGTGGTGACCTCCGACCTGGAGTCGAATATCCTCGATGGGCTCCGGCTTTCCGACGCCGGCGGACGTGATTGGGATCCAGGCACGGGGTTCGGGGGTTGGGAGGAATGGACTGCCAGGAAGTAGGTGGGCGAGCGGCTCCCGGTCTGCGCGCAGATCGATGATCCCGTCAGAGCCGATGAACTGAATGCCGAAACCGGCTTCCCGTGCACCCGCTTTCTGAATGGAGTCGAAGAACATGGGGACTCCGTTTTCCATTTCATATTGAGCATGGATTTCATTTCCAGCGATTGGTCCTATTCCTTCCGCGCCCTCGATGACGTCTTCTTTCTTCGCCGGTTTTCCGTCCGCCAAAATCGTAGCTGTGCACGAGACGGGATTGCCGGCAAAGTAGTGAATAAGATTGAGTAAATGCGATCCCAAGACCCAAAGATCGAGGCAGCCGCCCCGGTTGTCCTCTTTCCCGCGGGCGCGAATTTCTAACAAAGTTCCTATTTCTCCATTCGCGATGAGATCCGCGACGACGGGGAGGACAGGGTGATATCGATTGCGGTGGGCGATCGCCAGCTTTGTGCCATTAGCGCGACAGGCTTCAACGATGGCATTCGCTTCGCCGAGGTCTCGACAGAACGGCTTCTCAATGTAGATGCCACGTGCTCCGTTGTTGGCAGCGGCAATCGCCATTTCAGCGTGCTCATCCACATAGCGGGGAGCCACTGAGACAAGATCAGGTTTCGTAGCCGAGAGAAGATCGCTGTAATCTGAAAACCCTTCCGCCTCAGCGAGTTTCAACCGGGAGACAGCGCTCTGCAGGCCACTCTTGTCAGGATCAGAAACGCCGACGATTTCCACGCCGGGGAAAGTCAGCCAGACCGTGTCGAGGCCATGACCGAAATTCCCGCGGCCTGTGTGGCCGAGGACAGCCACGCGCATGGGTTCTTCTCTGGCCTGCAACCAGCCAGTGGAGGCTCCGATGGTCGAGGTGGCGAGAATGGATTGAAGGGTTTCCCGTCGGGTCATGGCAGCATCTTGATTCGAAGGTTTCGAAAAGCGACCTGACATCCCTTTCCATGATCTTGCAAGGCGATGAAGCCATGGGTTCGTCCCATGCCGATATCACCGTCGATCAGAGTTGCGAAGACTTCGCCGTTGATTTTCTGAGTGAGAGTCTTGCCGTCTGCGATAATCTCCATCGTGTTCCACTCGGCCTCCTCATAAAGCGCTTGAAGCTCCGCGGTGTTGGCAACATCGGTGACGGTTCGTTTTCCCGCTGTCGAAATTTCGGCGGTCTGTCCTGCCGTCGTCATGAGATGGCGGGCGTCCTTCGTGGGGTGCTCTCCATCGAGTAGGGAATGGTGCCAAAGTCCCATCACGTCACGCCGCGCCACTTCGACTTGATAGCCGAAAATCTGCCAATCGCCGAGATCGTCGCTGCGGACCTGCACTCCGGAATTTCCAGCTTCCCATTTAAATTCAAGTCTGAGAACGAAATTGGATGGGTCTGTTTTCCGCCAGATTAGCCAGTTCTTATTCTTCGCTTCACCAGTGCAATGGAACTCGCCATCGATGATTTTCCAGGCACCCGGCTGAAAGTCCCAATCGGTGAAGTCTTTTCCGTTGAAGATCGGTTCGAATCCGGTTTCATCCGCGATCAGGAATAAGGTAGAAAAGCAAAGTGCTAGTGTGGTGAAAAACAGTTTCATGGTTGTTTGAGTGAAGTTGCGATATCTCGAAAAGAAAAGTCGAGAGCGAGAGAGTCGTCGAGACGTTCAGCCCGCTCCAGTAGCTGAGTCGAAGTTGCTGTCGTTTCCTGCTTACAGGCAATAATGACAAGGTTGCCGGTTCCGGGGACATTGAAAGTGAAGGTCGAGGCAAAGGCTTCTTTGATCGCGGCGAGATTGTCTTTCGCTTCCGACTCGGCAGGTATAATGTTGAAGGCGACAAGTCCATCGGGAGCAAGGTGAGTCTGGAGGGATGTCAGGAAATTCACAGTTTTGAGACGTCGTGTTTTTTCCTCTAGTGGAGAGTTGGCAGGTGGTTGCAAAAAAGCATCCATATAAATCACGTCGTAGCGGCCATGTTCCTCTTCGAGAAAGTCGAAGACATCAGCGGTGTGGATTTTCACGAGAGGGCCAGGCTGCGTCTTGAAGTATTCCGCCGCGAGCGAAACGACGACAGGATCAATCTCGACGGCCTCTACCCGCATTGTGGGAAAGGTGAAATTTAAAAACTGAACCATCCCGCCTCCGCCTAGTCCGACGATAAGAACACGGTTTTGCGGGTAGTGGTAGAGGAGCGAAGCAAAAAGGCTTTTTGTGTAACCGAGCTGATGTTCGGCAGGCGCCTCGATGTTGATCGATGACTGACATTGCTCAACTCCGTTTTTATCGACAAAGAGGAGGCTTCGAATCGGACCTTTTTCGCGAATACGAATGTGCGAAAAGTCGGATTGAGTTTCTAAAATGATCGAGCCGAAACGTTGATCAGCTCCTCTCGGGGTGAGCACCCCGACAACCATGGCGATTACGCCGAGGGCGATTGCTACGACGAGGATAAGATTTGAGTTTGGTGCTTTCAATGAGTGGACGGCTTTGGCTATTGCCAGCTAATCGCCGGTAGACGAATCTGGAAAGGACGAATTCGCGGAAATCCCTTGATCAGGGATTAGACAGAAACTTGATCCGAGACGTTACTGGGTACGATATGAAAAAGCATTTTACCTTGTTCGCGGCGGCGGTAGCGTTAGTAATGAGCTCTTCCGCCCAGGCCGCTCCCGAAGTAGGAGACAGAGCCCCGAAATTTTCCCTGAAAGGAAGCGACGGGAAGACCTACTCCACTGCCGATTACAAAGGCAAGCAGGCAATGGTTATTGCCTGGTATCCGAAAGCGTTTACCGGGGGCTGAACGGCCCAATGTGAGTCACTCCGTGAGAGTGGCAATGAAATCGCTGCCTTCGATGTCGCCTACTTCACTGCGAGCTGTGATGACGAGGAGACGAATGAAAAATTTGCTGAGTCCCTCAGCCTCGACTATCCGATCCTGAGTGATCCGGATCGTGAAGTGGCGATGGAATACGGTCTCGTTAAGAACGAAAAAGGAATGCCGAAACGGTGGACTTTCTACATTGGAAAAGACGGCAAGATTCTTTTCGTCGATACCGAGGTGAACGCCCGCAATCACGGGGCGGACATCGCGGCCAAGCTTGAAGAGCTCGGAGTCGATAAGAAATGACGCTTTGGAAGAAGTGACGGCGGCCCCTCGCCGTCGTCGCTTAGTTCCCTTTTACTTTTTGCAGCAAAGCCTGCAGTTCTTTGACGACTTCGGGGTGAGCGTCCCAAAGGTTTTTTGTTTCCGACGGATCCTCATCGAGATGGTAGAGCTGACCGTCCGGTCCGCCTTCTTTCGCAACATCGATTTCCCGCGGGCGGCTGAATCCACCAGAGCCTCGCTGTGGAATCATTTTCCAGGGACCTTGGCGGATTGCAAAATCTCCCCAGAGTGAATGATGCACGGCAAAGTCACGCACAGGCTCTTCCGGCGCAGCGGATAGAAGCGCGGGGAGAACGTTGAAACTGTCTTCGCCAGCTCCGGGAGGAAGGTCGTGCCCGACGAGTGCTGCGCAAGTCGCAAGGAGATCGGTCAATTCGATTAACTCGTCGCTGACGGCTCCGGCGGGCGTTTTACCGGGCCAGCGAACAACGAAGGGGACGCGATGTCCACCCTCCCAGATATCAGCTTTGGTTCCCCGGAGATGTATATTTCCCTGGTGACCGAATTCTTTCATCGAACTGCCGCGTCCACTCGGACGGTGGAATGCCAGATCGTCCGCTTCTTTGAGATCCCAGTAGTGATAAAGCCCGCCATTGTCTGAGGTGAAAATTACTATTGTGTTCTCTACCAGTCCGGTTTGATCGAGGCTTTCGAGAATGGCGCCAAGAAAAGCATCCGTCTCGACCACGAAATCCCCGTAGTCTCCTGCTTCACTGAGACCTCGAAATTCTTCGTTTGGCACGACGGGGAGGTGCGGGGAAGTCAGGGGGGCGTAGAGGAAAAATGGTTTGTCAGGGGCTTCGGTCGCCTGATTTTCAATGACGCGAACCGCTTCACCGGTTAGGCGCGGCATCACCCCGTAGATTGAGAAATCAGGTGAGCGCATCCCTTCATCAATGACGATGAATTCAGTACGGATAGCAGGCTGGCGCAGCGTGGGAATGAGGTAGGGCCGGTCGTTCACGAGATAGCAGAATGGGGGCATGTTCAGAGATGCCGAGATGCCGAAATAGGAATCGAAGCCGACATCGATTGGTCCACCGGTGACGGGAACAGTGTAATCGACGTCATCGCCGGGGCGCGGTGGGAATCTTCGATCGATGGGCACCGCGGGCATGGGCTTACCGTCGAGGCCGGTCCAGGTCATCCCGAGATGCCACTTGCCAACGCAGTGAGTATCATAGCCAGCCTCGCGAAGGAAGCCGGGCACGGTAATTTGGTCTGGCGTAATAAGAGGAGGGTCGATTCCGTCGAGGACACGTTGTTTCAACCGGGTCCGCCAACAATAGCGACCTGTCAGGATCCCGTATCGAGTTGGTGTGCAGACCGCCGAGGGCGTGTGTGCATCGGTGAAGCGCATCCCTTCTGCAGCGAGTCGATCAACGTAGGGCGTTTTGATGCGAGACTCTTCGTTGTAGCAGGAAAGATCACCGATTCCGAGATCATCCGCGAGTATGTAGACGATATTCGGATGCGAAGGCGCCGTAAGGGCGATATTGGCTACGAGTGAGAGAGCGAAGAACAAAGCGGTTTTCATCGCGCAAAATTACAGCGCGATGAAGTTCGAAGGTAAAGCCTGAGCAGTTCGGATTTGCGTAGGCCTGTCGCCACTTACGAGGATTAGGTCAGTAGCCTAACTCTGTTGCTTCTTACTTCGTCTTGAGCGGGAACGTTTCCTTTTTGGGGGTGCCGATTCACCGCTCGTCTTTTTTGGTGGCTTGTTGGACTGTTGGGAATTCTGATTGTTTGAGGGTTTGCTGCGGGATTTACCGGAACGGTTGTCGGTCCTTTTGGAAGAAGTCTTTTTTGCATTCGGCTTGTTCCGTCTGTTTCTATCCCCGCCTGATCCAGGTTTTCCGCGATGCTTTGCTCGTTGGTCCTGTTTCGATTTGCTTCGTGATCTTGAGCGTCCGCCTTCCTGGACGAGTTCGAAATCGACCTCCTTCTTGAAGGTGTCGACTTTCTCGACCTGCACCTTGAGCATGTCTCCCAACTTGATGACTTTCTTCGTCCGCCGGCCAATGACTTGCACTCGCGTTGAATCGAACTCGTAGAAGTCATCTTCAATCCCTGACAATGGTACTAAACCTCGCATTCCAAGATCGGGCACGTCGATGAAGAGCCCGAAGTTTCGAATGTCAGTAATTAAAGCTTCATAGACCTGAGGATTTTTCGAAGAAAGCTGCTCCTTGAGGTAGGCATACATTTTCACATCTTTGCTGTCGCGCTCGGCATCACCCGAGTTCCGCTCTGTCGTCGAGATGTGCTCGGCCGTCTGTTGGAGAAAACTGGCTGACATCTTCGCTTTTTCAAAGAGACTGCGATGAACGATCAAATCAGCAAAGCGCCGAATCGGTGAGGTGAAGTGGGCATACTTGTCCTTTGCGAGCCCGTAGTGGCCGAGGGGTTCGATCGCATAGCGGGCACGCATGAGGGACTTAAGGAATCCGATTTTCAAAGCCGCGCCGATCGCAACAGTGCCAAGGCGCTTGAGTAGCTTCTGGACTTCAGCAGTCTTCTCGAGATTTCCGCAGGGAAGGTTATGGCTGAGAATTTCTTCACGATAGTCAATGAGTCGCTTCGGGTCGGGACTTTCATGAACGCGATAGATCGTCGGCTTACGCGTTTTCATGAGACGGCCTGCGACGGCTTCGTTAGCGAGGAGCATGAACTCTTCGATGAGTTGGTGAGACTGATCGTTGTCCACCTTCTCGATGCGGGCGACTTTACCTTGGTCGTCGAGTCTGATCTTGGTTTCAGGAAAGTCGAGATCCAGCGATCCGGCGGCAAAGCGACGCGCCCGGATTTTCATGGCAAGGTCTCCTGCGCTACAAAGAAGGGTTTCGATTTCGTCTTTCGGCTTCTTGCGTTTCAACACCTCGAAGGCCTGCTCGTAGCTGTAGCGACGTTTCGAGTGAATGACCGCTTCATGAAAGCGGGTCCGAACAATTTTGCCGTTGTTGTCGATGAGGAACTCCACACATTTGGAAAGGCGATCCACCTTTGGCTTGAGTGAGCACAGTTCGTTGCTGAGTGCTTCAGGGAGCATAGGAATGACGCGGTCCACGAGGTAGGTCGAGTTGCCGCGGCGTTGCGCTTCTTTGTCGAGAGCAGTTCCAGGTTTTACGTAGTGGGAAACGTCGGCGATGTGAACCCAGAGCGTCCACCGGTTTCCGCGAGCGGGCTCTAGATAGAATGCATCATCGAAGTCTCTCGCATCGGCGGGGTCGATCGTGATGACGTTGTGTTCGCGACAGTCGACGCGGCCTTCGCGGTCTTTTGCGGTTACCGTATTTCCAAAGCGTTTTACTTCCTGGAGAACGGCGCGCGGAAATTTAAGCGGAAGATCATACTGGCGGAGCACCGCGAGCATATCAACGCCTTCGGCTGTCGGCGGTCCGAGCACTTCTGTGATGATGCCTTCAGGATTGTGATGTCGTGATTTCCATTCTTTGAGTTCGACGACGACTTTGTCGCCAACACGGGCGGGACGCCCCGTGTCCTTCGCCGGTGGAACATAAATGTCCTGCTGAAAGCGTGAGTCATCAGGGACGACGTAGAGAAATCGCTGTCCCTTTTTCAAGGTGCCGACGATTTGGGTGCGGCGGCGTTCAAGGATGCGGACGACGGTCCCGGATTCGGGTTTATCGGTCTTCGTTCGTTTGCCTTGCGGTTTCACGTCGAGACGAACGAGGACACGGTCGTCGTTCATCGCGGTACCGGTTGCGTTCGCAGGGATCGCGATTTCGCCGGCACCTGGTTCGTCGAGCATGAGGAAACCTCTTCCAGCCCGGGTGATTTGAATGCGTCCCGGAACGAGGTCTGCTTCTTTCGGGAGAATGTAGCGATTCCCTTTGATGCGGGCGACTTGACCGGTGCGCTCCAGCTCTTTGAGGGAACGTTGCAACGACTGTTGCTCGCTCGCAGGGAGTTTGAGCTGTTTGAGAAGCTCAGGAATATTGGATGGCAGATATCTTTTTCTACCTAGTAGTTTCAGGATTTGTTCTTCCATAGAATGACGGCGATGCGTCAGAGAATTGAGAGTCTCCCGCTGATTCTTCCAAGAGGGGAGAGAGGTGAAAACGATGTTTCACGGATTCAGAGTGCAGCGTAGATGGTTCGCCAACTCGATCACAGAAATGATTTTCGATATGAAATTATCGACGATGTGATCAAAAATGCAAGTGGTCAGCGTTTTGCTTCCCATCACGCTGATTTTCTTAATCTTGAGCGTGTTCTCAGTCGCACAGATCACCGAGGACTTTCTGAGACGTATCACACAGTGGTGAGCCGCTCTCTCGCTTGCTCAAGCATTTCGCGCGAGGTGTTCAAACCTGCGAATCCACCGTGCTCGATACCGCAGTAACCATCGAAACCGGTTTCGAGCACGATTTTGAGCATGCGGTCATAGTCGAGATCTGACTGATTATTCTCCGCATCCCAGACGGTATCTTTAACGGAGACGCCTTTGGCCCAGGGCATCAGCTTTCGAATGCCTTCGTAGGAATCGTAGCTTTCCCCGTCCTTGATCCGGAAGTTTCCAAAGTCGGGTAAGGTCCCGCAATTTTCGTGACCCACCTTCGTGATGACTTCGGCGAGCCAGTCGGCGTTGCTGGAGAGTCCACCGTGGTTCTCGACGATGACTCCGATCCCGGCTACTGCGCCATAGTCGTTTAGTTGAGCGAGCCCATCCGAGGCGAGTTTGACCTGTTCTTCCCAGGTGCCGGAGCTTCCTGCATTCACGCGGATTGAGTGGCAGCCGAGAAATTTCGCAGCGTCGATCCACTTGTGATGGTTCTTGACGGTCTCGTTGCGTTTCGCTTCGTCGGGATCTCCAATGTTTCCTTCGCGGTCACACATGATGATGAGACTTTTGACGCCGAGATCATCGGCCCGCTTCTTCATTTCGCCGAGATAGGCTTCGTCCTGCGCCTTATCCATGAAGAACTGGTTCACGTATTCGAGGGCGTTTATTCCGTGATCGTGAGCCACCTGTGCGAAGTCGAGATTGTCGATTTTTCCAGACTTCAGCTCAGGATTAATCGTCCACTGAGCGAGGGAGATTTTGAAGAGTGGCTTATCGGCAAGGGCTGAGGTTCCGGTCATGGCAAAGGCACCGGCGGCAAGGCTGCTGCGGGAGAGAAACTGGCGACGAGAGGGAGAAGGGTTGTTCATCGCGTAGAGTCTCGCTGATATCTGACTACCTTGAAAGGCTTTCCCTTTTGCTGAACATCCCTTTTTTCCGTAACGAGAATGAGCATGCATTCTGATTGCAGTTCATCCGCATCACCCTAACGGTAGCACGATGAGTGACTTACCCGAGACGTATTTTAAGCCAAGTGGTGGAAAGCTGGGCCAGTTGATCTACGAAAATCCCGCCGATGGAGTGGAGTCGAGGCTTCAGTTCTTCATTGAGATCGCCTTCGCCCCTTTCGAGATTGATGACGAAACCGTGAGCCCGATTCTGCGAGTGGATAATGTCGTGGTTGATTCGATGAGCTGGAAGGGACTTCAGAACCGTGCCTTTGAATTTGCTTATGCGCCGAAGCCCGGTTCGGTCGAAGGCGCCATCCTACTTTTTGGTGAGCACAATCCGGCTGACGTGATCAAACTCAGTTTTGGATCGAGCGAAGGAGGGAAGATTCGGGTCAGTTTCGAAACCGAAGTCGACTTCGAAATCGAAGCGGATCGTGATGATTTGGAGCAGGTCGAGATGAGCTTTGATCTCGACCTTGAAGCGCAGCCGCTTCGCGTTTCCACTTCGCTCGAAAAGCGGTCTGGAGGAGATGAAGCGGAAATCACTACAGCCGTTTCAGCGCTCGTGAATCTGGATGACTACGGAGCGATTGAGAAAGCACCCGGCGGCTTCGTCTTTTCCGTGAAGTGAGGCAGCCTACTCTGCTGCGGCACCGAGGAATATTTCTGTAAGCTTGCCGCCGTCAAAGGTAAAAATCATACCGCCGTAGATGGAGCCGACGAGGTGAACGTCCGCTCCGTCGAAGTAGCCATCCATTTCTTCGTTGGTAGATTCGTAGGCACGATAGGCCTCAAGGACTTTTGTTTTGGGATCTCCCATTTGGATGCCTTGTCCAGTCGCCAAATTGAAGGGTGGCGTTGCGGTGATGGAGAAAACCGTTTTTGGTCCACCGATTTCATCTGAGATCATGTCGAAGGAAATGCCGGCCTGCGGGAAGTTCCAGGTTTGGACGGCCTGACCGAACGCTTCCCAGATTTCGTCTTCTCCTTTTTGTAGTACTCCGAATCGGTTTTGCCCCGCGAGTCTGAAAACCGCTTCGGCATCAGCATCGAGTTTGATGCCGCCGATGCTTCCGTCCTGCGTGATGTATGGCCCCATCACTTCGATCGCCAGGATCGAGGCACCGGGCAGATAGCGTGTCGTGATGTTGTCGTTTGCGTAGTCTCCCGCGTCGCCGTTTTCATTGGTGAGGCGGAAGGAAAGACCGGAGGGTTGATTCGTGAAAGTGGCATACTCACGAGATTCAATTTCACTCATCATGATTTCGCCGATACCGCCATAGACGTTCTCTGCGACGGAGACTTCGGTGCCCGTTCCAATGCCGTCAGCGGTTTTGAAGCGAGGGCTCCAAACCTGGAGAAATTCGATCTTCGCTCCGTTATTGATCGGGGCTTCTGAATCGTATTCTCCCGCGTGCAATTCCATGAGCGTTTCTCCGTCTTGAATGACGGCAACATAGGCGATGCCTTCTCCGTCTAAAGTTCGCTCGAAGGTGGCACCGGGCATGGCTTGGCGGGCTTCGCCGATCGTCATGCCGAGTTCGATGGATCCGGCGGCGCTCGCGGTGATGAGAAATTCCGGGCTGTTGCTTCCCTCATTGAGGCTGCCGCCTGCCTTGAGTGTGATCGGGCCGGGGAGGGAAACGGTGAGTGATTTCTCGAAATAGATGGAGTCGGGATCTTTTGGAATCTCGGCTCCGGTCACGAGCGTCAGAGTGTCTTCCCACATCACATTCTGGGGGTAGGCGGAGACGACAAAATCATCGACGCGATTGCCGAGTTCAGGATGCTGCTTCTTCATCTCATCGTGGACGAGTGTGCGGATCGCCTTCGAGAGAGGAATCAGGTCAGAGCACTGATCGTAATCTTTTTCAGGGTCGGTGATGTAGATAACTGAAGCCGAGTCGAATCCCCACTTGGCGCCCTCGACGATGAAGAGGCCTCGACTGTCCGAGCGCCAGGCGGTGGAGAGAGATCCGTGATTTTTCACGAAATCAGGCGTCGCAAAATAGGTCGTGCCGAGGGTCGCAATCTGGCTCCCGGTAGTGAGGTCGACGAGGAAATTTTCGACCCGCTCCAAGTCCAGATTGTCGGTATCCCCCAGATCAATCGACTCATACGGAATTCCCCAGGCGACCGCATATCGACCATCGGGAGAAGTGGTGTCCTCAATGATGACGTGGGGAACTCCGTTTTGAGCGTGAAGGCTCGTGAGACAAAGAAGGGCGGAAAGGAGAGAGGCAAATTTCATGAGGACGCGAAGCGATTGTCGCATAAGACGAGCGAGAGTCGAACTTAAGCTCAAGAGATCACGCGATGGATAAATCGCCCGGAATCTTCACGGCTCGACCTGAATCAGTTCGATGGAATGAACATCGATTGCCTCTGTGCCGACGAAGTCATTTGCGGACAGTGTCAGGGTGTTTTCACCGGCGTGGAGCTCGATGGTTCCAAGTGCCAGTGGCTTGAAGTCTTTCACGAAATAGTGTGATTCGGCGACGCGCTCTTTCGATTTGTCGTAAAGCGGTGGGTCGAAGGCTTCGGTGATCGTTTTCTCAATAGCGGAACCGTCCCGCTCGCTCAGGCTAATGATAACGCCAAGATCCTCTTCACGGCAGGTGTAGTTGAGAGTGACTTCAAAAGCAGCGGAGTCAGCGACTTCTACTTCCCAGGTGATGTGTCCTTCGTCCGAAGTCCAATTTTCGAAGAACGAATTGTTGGGTGCCTTCGAACTCCGCTCCACCGTTCCGTGGGGTATTCCATCACGGGCCGGAAGAGTCGTGTGACTGGCAAATCCGACGGTGAAGGGGCGATTTTGATTGGCTGCGCCAAGAACAGAGAGCTCCTCTTTGAAGGCTTTGGCGGCTTGCTTCAAATCTTTAGCGACAGCTTCGTGAAGATCAGTGACATCCGTCTTCTGGCCTCTGTCAGTGTCGATGTCGTAGAGTGCTCCAGAGGTATCAAGACGGAATCGCTGACTGCGGACACTGAGTTTGTTCCGGTAGGCATTGAAGAGAAGGCGGTCAGTCCATGAAGGATTGGTCTCAAGTAGTAGTGGTCCGAGGCTCAGGCCGTCGAGCGGCTTTTCCGGTTCATTCGAGGCCATGGTCAAATCCATCAGCGTCGGGAAAATATCGATGGCCCCCGCAATTTGCGGTATTGATTTGCCGCCCTCAATTTTTTCCGGCCAGCGGACGAAAAATGGAGTTCGAAGACCACCTTCGTCGACGCTTCCTTTTTTTCCCGTCATGCCACCGTTCCATCGGAAGGAGTTCGGGCCGTTGTCAGAAAAGTAGATCACGATGGTGTCATCGCTCAGATCGAGATTCTCCAGTGTCTCAAGAATTCGGCCAACATTCCAATCGATGTTCTCGCAC
>JARGOD010000021.1 GCA_029210205.1 Verrucomicrobiales bacterium
CGACGACTTCGGCATCGATGACGTCATCTTCGGATTCTTCCGGAGCCGGCTCGACCGGATCGGGAGCACGGCCAATCAAACAAGCCTGTTGGTTTTGCTTCGGATCCTTCGAACTGATGAAACTATCGACGCCGCGATACCCGAGATCAGTGAGGAAAGAAACCCACTCCTCGCGGGAAAGAAGCGCCGAATCTTTACGAAGATCCGTGTCTTTGAAACGCCACCATCCGGGAAGAAGACCAAAAACGTTATCGAGTGCAGCACGACGCCAGGTCACCTCAAGGAACATGAGGACACCGTCCTTCGCGAGGGCACGCTGAAGGTTACGGAAAGTCGCCTTAAGATCCTCTGTCGCGTGAATCACGTTCGACGCGAGGATGATATCAAAATGGTGTGGATCGAATCCCTGAAGCTCAGGGTCCTTTTCACAATCGAACATCTTATATTCGACGAAAGGATAGTCCTCCCCGAAACGATCTTCGGCTGCCTGCAGGAAGAGAGGTCCGTTATCCGTGAAGACATACTCCGTGCGATCGGCAGGGAACAGTGAAAGCAGGCTGCTTGTCAGCGAGCCCGTTCCAGCGCCGACCTCGAGGACACGAATCGCGCGTCGCTCCGGAAGGTTCGCCACCGCGGCGACCAATGCATCGCGGATCTGCTCGTTGATGACTGGGAAGTCAGCGCCTTCACGATAAAAGCGCTCCATGATGCGGGATGAACCGCCCGGGAAAAGCACCTCAAGCGGGTCTGTTTCCCCACTGAGAACACCGGCAAGGTTCGGCCCGGAAAGACGCTGCAACTCCGCCTCGGAGGCGAACTCAGGCATGTCTTCAGCAAGCTTGTCGAGATATGGCAAGGCATCTTCGTCGCCGGGAACTTCGATTACTTCCCACTCGGCCTCATTGAGCTGCTTCAAAAAGCCACCCTCTTCGAGAGAAGTGAACTGGCCGCGCACGAGCTTCGCGTGCTGATCCGCGATCGCGAGATCGCGCATGAGATCTTCGATCGTGACCTTGTCGCCTTCCTTCGGATTCCATCCGAGTTGGAAATAGGCATTAATGATGAACTGACGGGAAATCTCGTCGAGAGCCGGGAGGAAAGTTGCGTAGTGATTCGCTAAACCGCGCTTCTCGTAATACTCAGGCAAATTCTCATTCGCAGCGGCAACGAGATCCTTTGGATCCGGCACCATTGCGTTGCCGTCTTCGCGAGTGCCCTTGAGGCGCGCGAGTTCCCATCTTGCCTGATAAAGACACTTCTCAAGATCGTCGGTATTGCTCTGCTCAACGCGATCAGCGCGGAAACCGTAGATCTCCGCGACAAGCTCTCCGGAATCATCATAGACGTCGATGTCAGCGATGATGTATTCGCGGTCGTTGTCGGAATTGACCTTGGCGTGTCCCCAGAGACGGAGCGGTGGACGCTCGACGTGGAGACGGATGCTTCGGATCGCTGCCGGGAGGTAAAAGTAATCCTCAGCATTGGCGCCATCAGGAATGACCTGACCACCCTTCACGGTATGGAAGCAGGCATCGAGAACCGCCGGATGGAAATGATGATCAGGAATCGTGTCGTAAAGGCCTTCAGGAGCGACGATCTCAGCGAGACATTCACCATCCTTACGCCAAACATTCTGAAGGTGCTGGAAAAGCGGGCGGAACTGATAGCCAGCCTCTTCGTAATCCTCGTAGTACTCCTCGTGATCGAAGTGGCGAGGAAGATCCTTCTTCACTTCTTCAAAGTTGAGCTGAGGCTTCGTCGGCTCAGGTTGCTTGCGAAGAACCCCCTGGGAATTGAGGTCCCACTCCCCTTTTTCGCCGGTCGCGGAGAAAACCTGAAAAATGCGAGTCGTCTCATCGAAGACGACTTCGACCGTCGGGACTTTCTCCTCAGAAACGAAGAGCGCTTTCTTCATCTCAAGATCTTCAACGACGTAGTTCTCGTCCGGGAAGATCTTGCGGGCAATCGCAATACCGATCTCGCCGTATCCAGCGGCCGGAAAAACGACACTGTCCCAGAAACGGTGATCATCGAGCCAGGTAAAATAACGAGGATCGAGTTCGAAACGCCAGGTAGGATGAGGTGCTGTCTGCTTGAGTCCAAGCAGCGGATGCTCAAGCGGAGCGCAGCGGAGATACTCCCCTTCTTTTGATTCAAGCCAGAAGACTTCCTTTTGCCAGGCATAGGTCGGAAGACGAACGCCGCGCGGTGAGGCCTGGTTCACTGATTCCCAATCGACTTCGTAGCCGTGGTTGTGAAGCTTCGCGAGACCGGAAAGCATTTCGACGGACTCGTCCGTCTTACGCTTCAGGCTGGAAAAATAGAATCCTTTGCGACTCTGATCGGAGAGACACTCCATGATCGGATTCTGCAACGCCGGGTGCGGTCCGAGTTCGAGGAAAGAGTCTTCACCCGAGCGGATCAAGTTCTGGATAGCAGGAGCGAAAAGCACCGCCTCACGGACATTGTTCCACCAGTATTCGCCGTCGATTTTCGTACCGTCAAAGACACCGCCGGTAACCGTGGAAATGTAAGGGATCTTCGTCGCACGCGGCTTGATGTCTTTGAGGACCTCCAGAAGCTCGTCCTTGATCGGCTCCATTTGGTGCGTGTGGAATGCGTAATCGATCCGCAACCAGCGCACAAATTTGCCCTGCTCTTCGAGCTCAGCGACAACCTCTTCGAGAGGGCCTGTGTCACCAGCGAGAGTTAACAATCCGGGGCTGTTCACCACCGCGATTTCAACCTGCTCTTCTTTTCCGGCGATTGCTTTCTTTGCTTCCGCCTGGGAAAGACCGACCGCAACCATGCGCCCGTTTCCACCTGTCTCGTCCTGAAGACGTGAACGGTGGTAAATGACCGTGACCGCATCTTCCATCGTGTAGACGCCGGCGACATACGCTGCCGCGACCTCACCGACGGAGTGCCCGACGACTTTTGAAGGAACAATACCCCATGACTTCCAAAGCTCAGCGAGAGCAATCTGGAGGCCGAAGATCGCAGGCTGCGCGATGTTCGTGCGGTTGATCTGCGAAGACTCTTCGTCGCGGGTCATCTCTTCGATGAGCGACCATCCGGCGAGTGGCTTGAGGTGCTTGTCGATCTCTTCGAGAACGCCACGGAAGACCGGCTCACGTTCGAGAAGGTGTTGACCCATCGCCCACCACTGTGCGCCCTGTCCCGTGAAGACAAAGACGAGTGGGTGCGCTTCTCCGGAAGGCTTTCCGGGGACCGCAGATTCACTGTCACCGGTGGCGAGCCACTCGGTCATTTCATGGATGAAATCCTGTTTCGTCTGCGCGACAAAGGCGAGACGGTTATCATGATGCTCACGCTTGAGACCAGCCGCAGAACCAATCGCATTGATGTCTGCCTCAGATCCGCGGAGGAATCGGCGCCAGCGCTTCACGGTGTCGCGAAGGGCGTCGTCGCCACGAGCGGAAACCGGCAGGAGCACGGGTCGCATTGCCTTTTCAGAAGCAGCACCACCGCTGAGAGTGACTGCCTCACTGGCGGAAGCCTTCGAAGGCTCAGGTGCCGCCTCAAGGACGATGTGAGAGTTCGTTCCACCGAAACCAAAGCTGTTCACGCCGACGACTGGAAGCTGCCCCTCGATGTGCGGAAGCGGCTGGAGCTCGGTCGAGACTTTAAACTTAAATTCGTCGAAAGGAATGTTCGGATTCGGATTTTTGAAGTTCAGGTTCGCCGGAACTTGATCATGATGGAGCACCAGCGCCGCCTTCGCGAGACCGGCGACACCCGAACCTGATTCGAGGTGTCCGACATTCGTTTTCACCGAACCAATAAGACAGTAATCGTCGTCGTCACGACCCTGGGAAAGAATCTGACCGAGCGCGCGGGTTTCGATCGGGTCACCCACCGGCGTTCCCGTGCCGTGCGCTTCCATGTAGCGAACTGCCTTCGGCTCGAGACCGGCCTGCGCGTAAGCAATGCGGAGCATCTCCGCCTGCGTTTCGACACCGGGAACCGTCATCGAGGAGGTATTACCGTCCTGGTTGATCACCGCGGCTTTAATCGTGCAATAGATGCGATCACCATCTTCTTGAGCCTGGGAAAGCGGCTTGATGACAAACATTCCTGCGCCCTCACCACGGACATAGCCATTCGCGCGGTCGTCAAAAGCGAAACACTGACCCGTTGGAGAAAGCATCGTCGCCTTCGAGAAACCAATTGATGCATCAGGCGTGATGAGTGCATTACAGCCTCCAGCCAGCGCCATGTCCGCCATTCCGGACCAGACCGACTCACACGCGAGGTTGATCGCGACAAGCGCGGAAGAACAAGCGGTATCAACAGAGACAGCCGGACCTTTGAAATCGAGAAGGTAGGAAATTCGGTTCGAAGCAATCGAAAGCGTCGATCCTGAGTTAGTGTGCACATCGACATTGCGAGGATCGCTCTGGGCGACGTTCGCATAGTCATTCGAGGCAATTCCCACATATACTGCGGTATTGGAACCACGAAGTTTGTCAGGAGCCATGCCGGCATCCTCGAGTGACTCCCATGCCGTCTCCAGCATCCAGCGCTGCTGAGGGTCCATGCGCAAGGCTTCGCGTGGAGAAATACCGAAGAACTGAGCATCGAATTTGTCGTGGTCGTGGACGAATCCACCCCACTTCGTGATCATCTTGCTGGGGATCTCCACATTCTCGTGGTGCCAGCGCTCACGATTCCAGCGGTTACTTGGAACAGGAACGATACCGGAGCGCTCCTCCACCATCATTTGCCAGAAGGATTCAGGACCGGTGACACCGCCGGGAAGGCGACATCCGATTCCTACAATAGCCAAAGGCTCGCGAGTCACTGATTTGTTGTCAGACATGTGAAGTAGCGTTCAAGAAGTAAAAACGAAAAAACGGGAAGGTCCATCCGGGCCTTCTCGCTAAATCAAAAATGGGTCGTGCTGAAGCGATGAAAAATTGATCAAATCAGAGTGTTTCGGCTTAACGATTCGACACTCTTCGCGACGCTGAATTAATCCCGAAGGACCGCAGAGTCAACAGGGTAAGAGAAATGGTTTAACAGGGTTTAATGGTAATGATTTCCAAAATTTTAACAGGCTCAAGAAAGCATATCGGCGACTGCCTCCTTCTCCTCTCGCAATTCCTGTACCGAAGCTTCGATTTTCTCGCGGCTAAATTCGTCAACCGGCACATCCTGAACGATTTCCCACGATTCACCGTCTGTGCGGATCGGGAAAGATGAAATCAGCCCCTCGTCGACTCCGTAAGAACCATCCGAGCAGACGCAAACGCTGTTCCAGTCGCCTTCCGGCGTCGGGGTTGTGAGACTTTTCACCGTATCGACGACTGCATTAGCGGCCGATGCAGCTGAGGAAGAACCGCGAGCCTCAATAATCGCTGCACCACGCTTCTGAACCGTTTCGATGAACTCTCCTTTAAGCCAGGACTCATCATTAATTTTCTCAGCAGCAGGAACTCCGCCGATAAGCGCGTTCGTGAAATCAGGATACTGAGTCGCGGAGTGGTTTCCCCAGATCGTAGTATTCGTCACCTCGCTGACGTGAACACCGGCCTTCGCGGCAAGCTGACTTTTCGCCCGATTCTCATCCAGCCGCGTCATTGCGAACCAGCGCTCCGAAGGAATTTCTTTCCCGCTGTTCATCGCGATGAGGCAGTTGGTGTTACAGGGATTTCCGACTACGAGTGTCTTCGCGTCAGAGGCGCCATTCGCGGCAATAGCCTGGCCTTGACCCGTGAATATTTTCCCATTGATCCCAAGAAGATCGGCACGCTCCATGCCTGCTTTGCGTGGCACACTGCCAACGAGGAGTGACCAGTTCGCATCTTTGAAGCCTACGTCCAAATCGGAAGAATACTGAATGTCCTCCAGCAATGGAAAAGCGCAGTCGTCAAGCTCCATAATAACCCCTTCAAGAGCCTTCATCGCCGGCTCAATCTCGATAAGGTTCAGGGCCACTTTCTGATCCGGACCAAACATGGCCCCACTTGCGATGCGAAAAAGAAGGGAATACCCGATTTGACCGGCAGCGCCGGTCACAGCGACTCGAATTGGCTTGTTCATGTTCTGAAAAAGAGGAGGAAATTGATGAATTTGCGAGGCTTTATCTGAAGTCGACGCCACCCTATATGTTATTTGGTGGGAAGAGTTAAAAAGAGCCAACCCTTCGCGAGCGACCGGCTTCATTCAAGACCTTTTTTAGCATCTCTCTTAGCTCCCAAAAGTTCTCACCCACTGCCAACTCCATTGAAGACATCGGGACGCGATAACTCCAATTCGTTCCATCCATAACTCCGGGGACATTGATTCGGTCAGTTTCTCCTAAAATGTCTGAGATCATAATGGCCACACGGTCAGAGTTTGAAAAGCAAATTTCCCGGAACAAACGCTCCCAGACTGCCGTCGAAAACTCGGGCGGAAGGTCTCTTTGCATCTCAATACCGGCGAATTCGCACAGTGTCCCGAGGAAGCGGCGTGCTTCCCACCAATCTTCGCTATCATGCTCGGCCTCATCCATGGCTGCCTTTGCCTCATTCCATTGCCCCATCATCGGGGCATGATCATGAGTCGCGTAGGCCGCAAATGACAACTTCGGATAGTGGAGCCCCGAGGCCACATGACTTCCATCAAACTCCCACTGGGGAACCTTCATACCTGCAATACCCAATTCAGTGAGCGACGGACGAACGTAATCTGGAACAGTCCCTAGGTCTTCGGCGATCACTTCAGCCCCACCGGCCGCTTCGACGATCATACGAAAATACTTTTCGCCGTCGGCCCGGTTTGCACTCTTAGAATCTTCGGAATGGTCAGCCCGCGGACGGAAGCCCGGCAACCTGCCCCCGCAGCGAGAAGCGGCTTCATCCTGCGTTAAAGGGAGAAACTCGGCATTACGTACCGGATTCCACGGAAAAGAGTAAATTCGATAGAAACCCAAAGCATGATCGACGCGGAACATGCTGAAGATTTCTGTCGTTTTTTGAATTCGCTGGCGCCACCAATCAAAGTCGCGCTCTTCGAGAACCTCCCAACGGTAAAGTGGAATCCCCCAGTTCTGCCCCCATTTCTGGACAAACTCGTCGTCTTTAAACAACGTCTCCGGAGGTGCCCCTCCATACCAATCGAGATCGAAGAGGTCGAGGTTTGCCCAGACGTCGCAACTGTAGAGACTGACGCCGAAAGGGATGTCGCCCATCAGACTCACGTCCTTTGATCCGGCGTATTCAGCAATTGATTTCCACTGCTCGAATGCGATCCACTGCACATAAGCGTAGTAGCGGAGATCGCGATCAATGTCGTCACCGCTCTCCTTTGCTTCTTCCATCAGAAGCATGAGCGCATTACTCTTCGTTCGATAGGTCTCGTCCCAGTGCTGCCAAACCTGACTGCCGTTCTCCCGGTCCATGAAAAATCGGAAAACACAGTAATCATTGAGCCATTCTGATTCCTCCTCGCAGAATGCTTCAAAAGCATCGGCACGAATATCCACCTTGCCCTGAACGTTCGCTAAAAATCCTTCATAGGCCTCATGTAGCAATTCATGCTTTAACTTACGGACTTCCTCATACTTCACCGGCCCGCTGTTGAGATAGTCGATATCGTAAGACGAAGTAACAGCTCTGAACTGATCCTCAGAGAGGTCGAGAAGTGCATCAGTCGAGCAATCGAGAGTCATTGGCTCAATCGCAACGGAACTGATTGCATTGTAAGGACTATTATCCGGACCTGTTTCATTAATAGGAAGCAACTGTACAAATCCAAAGCCCGTTTCCGAAGCGAAACGGACAAACTCTCTGAGACTCGCAACATCCCCGACTCCCAGATCTTGTTCCCCCCGAACGGAAAAAACCGGAACTAAAATTCCGGCGAGTCGACGATTCGTGCTGTGGCGTGTTTCCGGCATGGCGATTCCTGCCGCACGTTACTCAAAAGCGATAGGAACTCTACTGGAAATTAGAAGCTCGCTACCGGCAGACATAACATCGGGCACTGAGTTTGGATGGCACACCGGAAAACCGGAATCCGAGATCCTCTCCAGACCGGACTAAGATCACGCTTCGCGAATCGATCCAACAACCTCGTCTTTCCCAATCAGATGATCGAGAATTGCGCGAGGCTCTCCAATCTTCTTGCTAACCGACAATTCACGTATCCGCTCAACAAGGCGGCGCGGAACCTTGGTGTAAGTATTCGCACATTTCCAATAGCCTTTGTTCGCTGCCTCCATAGCGCTCCTCGAAGAGTCCGCGTGACCATTCAAGGCAGGAACTTCGATTTCACCTTCCACCTTTTCGAAGACACCGAAAAGATTTCCGGGAAGTACGTCGAGCTTCACCTTTTTCAGTCCCGCCTTTGCTGCAACTGCTTCAAGTGTGAGCGCATCAAACCCGTGTAAATGACCATCGTGCCACTTATGATTGAAATGCATGCCGCCAAAAAGAATGTCCGGCACTTCTACCCAAAACCGGCCGCCCACCTTGAGATATTCAGCCATTGCCCGAAGATCCTCGACAGGATCGGCAAGATGTTCCAGAACCTGGAAAAGTGTCACGAGATCAAAAGAACCCTTCTCTAGGTTCGCGTCCTGATACATTCCGAGGAAAACATCAACATCATAGGAGTCCTTCGCAAAGGAGCCATAGTTGCTCGGCTCAACACCGCGAGATTCGCATCCGACCTGATCAAGGAGATAGACCCATTCACCTCCGCCTGCTCCAATGTCCAGCGTCCGCATACCGGGCTTTATGGCAGAAGCTCCGCCACCGTGCTTGAGACGGTGTAGCGCAACTCCTCCAGCACGGTAGATGTGCTTCAGTTTCGGTTGCTTTACACTTTTGTAGTCCGATCGATAATCCTCTTTGTAATACTTCGCAAGATCATCAACGGGAAGTGGATCGACGAAAATCAATCCGCTTTCTCTCGATCTTAAATTTCGAAGCGCATGGCCCTCTCTCGCTTTTTTAGCCACGACTTCACAGTCGTGCGATCCAGTAATCGGACAAGGGCGCTCGGATTGGACTAGTTCAGTTTCAGAAGCCATAAAGTGCAAGGCAAGGAGTAGCACATTTCCAACGGATCGCTAACATCCTCAAGCGCTAAATGCTGAGAGCCTCGCGGGGATTTGACGAAAAGATCTTTTGCACCTCTTCCTCAGAAAGACCCAACTCACGTTTCAGGTTCGCTGCGACTTGGAATCCACGTACCGTCGATCCGGCTAAATTTGGAGAGCCGGGGCGTCGTGCAACGCCATGCTTGTCAATAATCACGGGAGCTCCGGAAAGTTCAAAAGTTCCCTCTCCGAGGCCTGCTGCCATAATCGCATCGGTCGTAACAATGGCCCGATCCAGCCCAATCTGATCAAAATAGTTCTGCAGCACAAACCAAGGGACATGAGCTCCGTCGGGAATAAAACAAAGCCATAAATGATCCGAGAGCGAAAGCGCTCGCTGAATAAAATTATCATGCCTCGGCAAATCGACCGGGCACCCGTTTCCTAAATGAGTCACCATTGAAAGCCCCGCATCGATGCTGCGCTTCAAGGTTTCCAGATCCGGATTGCAATGCCCCGCCGAAACGGTGATTCCCATCGCGGAAAGAAACTCCGTCGTCTTTGCCATCGCATCGCACTCCGGAGCCAGCGTCATCAGCTTAATCATCCCCTGCCCCGCCTCAACCAGTCGTCGCGCGTCTTCGACCGTCGCGGGCACGACTGCTTCTGCGGGATGCGCTCCGACATAGCCTTCGACCGCGCTGATGAAGGGACCTTCGACATGAAAACCGGCGATCATTTCCGAGAGTAAATCATCCTCCTCGAAAAATCGGACAAGCTGCTTCAACTTCGCTTCGAGCGACGGAACTTGGTCCGTGATCAGTGTCGCCAAAAAGCGATCAATTCCATCTGCCCGCAGCGCTTCACAAGCGGCGTGGCACTCTTCAAGCGTCAATGATGAAGAACAAAAATCGACACCTGCGTAGCCATTTACTTGTAGATCAAAATAGCCCATTTCATTTCAGTCTCTACTCTGCCACAACAACGGGCGCTTCGGGAAGTGCATTCAGAAAGACTTTCCCGTAGCGTTTGCTCAAAATTCGATTGTCGAGCAACACGACGAGCCCTTCATCCTCACCGCTCCGAATGAGTCGCCCAACTCCCTGGCGCAACTTCAAAATCGCTTCGGGAACCGAGTATTCCATGAATGAATTTCCTCCCCCTTCCTCGATCTTCTCGAGGCGGGCCTGAGTTAGAGGATGGTCCGGAACTGCAAACGGCAGCCGTGTGATGATCACGTTAGTCAAAGCCTCTCCCGGCACATCCACACCGGTCCAAAAACTGTCAGTTCCGAAGAGCACACTGGTTTTGTCTTTTTTAAACTGTTCAATGAGCTGACCACGCGACTTTCCGCGCCCCTGCACAAGCAGTTCCAGATTTTCGTTCTCAAAGAAATCCTGCATTGCCTCCGAGACTCGCTTCAGTAGTGAGTAGCTCGTAAAAAGAACAAAAGCACTCCCTTTCGACAGCTTCACGAAATGGGAAACCCATTTAATCAACGCCTCCTCGTAACCGGATTCGTTCGGCTGAGGCATTTGCTTCACGAGATGAATCGTCATTTGTTCCTCATAGAGAAACGGACTTCCAATCTGGATCGCTTCGACCTCATCCGCCCCTACCCTGTTGCGGAAGTAATTCAAATCCCGATCTCCGATCCCCAGAGTCGCGCTCGTGAAAACACAGGGGCGATTCCGCTCAAAAAAGACAGGCCGGAGCAGCTCGGCGACGTCGATCGGCGCTGCATTCAGACTGATTGAGTCCCGCTCACCTTTTTCGACCCAATAAACGAGACCGTCTTCACTTTGATCGAGAAAGGTCGCGAGAGCTGCCCGGCAATCAGCCAGCCGGCGCGCCAATTCGGTCAGTTCATTTTTCATCGAATCCTCAGCAAGATCGGCCACAGTCCGCGCACGACGCCCGACTTCGATTAGCCCGGCTCCGAGAGTATCCTCGACAAACTCCGGATCCCGAATCCTGAACTCACGACCGTACTCGCCCCATTGACAGCTATGCTCCACTTCGTCAAAAAACTCGTCGATGTCGTCGAGCAGCTTCATTGTCGAGCGACGGCCCTGACTGTCCCCCGTGACGGCAAAGAGGCCCTTCTTATTCTTGGGGTTAAAAAGGCGATGCAGATCAAACTTCATTCCGATTTGAGTGAGATTGATACCCAACTGCCGCGCCGCGACCTGCTCAAGCGTGTGCGCCTCGTCAAAAATTAGAAAATCGCCCGCGAAAAGAAACCCTTCACCTGACTCTGTGAATTCCGCCTGGCTGTTCAAAAGAGTGAAGAACAAAGTGTGATTTACGACGAGGACATCCGCCTCGGCGACCTTCTTCTTCACTTCCTGGTAAAAACACTTTCCGGAAGAACCACACCGACGAGGCGTGCATACATGAGACTCACTGCAGACCTGGGACCAGATCCGACCGGACGGAGCAAAATCGAGATCACTGAGCGTACCATCCTTCGTTTTCTCAGCCCATTCCCAGATCGCTTTGAGCTCTTCCAGTTCAGAGGATGTGAACATTTCCCCGCCGCCTGACATCGCAATGTGGAGACGGTTCGGACAGAGGTAGTTGCGCCGACCTTTCAACAGCATCGCGTTGAAGGGCTCGTTCATGACCGACTGAAGCAAAGGAATATCCTTATCGATCAATTGCTCCTGCAGATTAATCGTGTGCGTCGAAATAATCGCCTTGCGGCGCTCGTCGAGCGCCTTGCGAACCGCCGGAGCGAGATAGGCGAGCGATTTTCCAACTCCTGTTCCAGCCTCAACGACGAGAGGGCGCTCTTCCTCCAAGGCACGCGCTACCGCGACTGCCATCTGCTGTTGCTGAGGCCGAAATTCGAAATCCTTCAGCTTGGACAAAGCTCCACTCGACCCGAAGAACTCGGAAGTCGTGCGAGAGAGAGTCTCAGCGGGGGAACCAAAATCGGAAATCGAAATCACAGTCGTTAGCCATCCGATCAAACCCTCCTAGGTGCAAGACTAAACAGGGTTGAATCAGAACCTTTCGACATCTACTTCGACCGACAAAACCTGCCCGCCGCTGCCAACAAACATGCCTTTGAGTGGCTGCACATCGAAGTAATCTCTACCGTGCGCGATCTTGATGTGCTGATGTGCCGGGATCTTGTCGTTGGTCGGATCAAAAGCGACCCATCCGGTCTTAGCCGAGTAGGCTTCAATCCAGGCGTGCGTTGCATCCGACCCCTGAAGCTTTTCCTGGCCTGGAGGCGGTAGAGTCTCAAGGTAACCGCTCACATAGCGCGCCGGAATACCGATGCGACGAAGTGCGGCAATCATGACATGGGCAAAATCCTGACAAACCCCTTTCTTATTCTCAAGCACTGTGGCCAAAGGGGTTGTCGTGTCAGTCGCACCGGGAACATAGGAAAATTCGGTGTAGACCCTGGTCATCAGTTCAGATATCAGCGCCATGCTGTCCTTGCCGACTGTCAGAGAGGGTTTGAGAAACGTGTCGAGTTCTTCGATGAAGGGACAGGTTCGTGTTGGTAGCAGAAAATTGGCAAAGTAGAGACCCGCTTCATCACTGTCACCCGGGCGGAGACGCTCCTTTTTGTCATCCCAAGGAATTCCGCTGAGAGGAGACTGAACGACATTGACCTGTTTTTCGACAGTCAACGTCGATAGGACTTCCAGCCGATCATGAGATTCCTGAATCTCAAAATAAAGTGTTCCGTTTTTCCAGTAATCTTCCCGATCCACTCGAAAAAACGGCTCGGGCGTCACCGCCACCTGATGAGAGAGAATTTCCTGTTGATCATCCTCGCGCGGCTTCACATGCGCGATGCTGTGACAAATATCAATCCTGCCACCGTATTGATAGGTCGTCCGATGACGAATCCGATAACGATACGTTTCCATCAACTTTTCGCGTGGTTGAAGTAGGTGACTGTCAGATAATCAGAAAGTTCGACCAAGGTGTCGCCCAGATCCGCAAGCAACGTCTGGACCTCCTCCTGTTTGAACAGGCCAGCCTCTACTTCGGCAATGAAAGGGCCCGCGAAATTCTCGAGGCGATCACACATCGGCTGAATCAATTCCAGAGCATGCTCTTGATCACCGGCAGTCGGCAGTTTGTCACCAATATCAAGAAGGCGATCCAGAATATGGTGCAGGGACCTGGGATAGTCAGTCTCTCCTAGCAGCAACAGCGTCGTCATCGGGGTGTTGGGCGCCTGATGAAAGCGGCGCTGGTATGTGCGCACACTGTCGAGGAGAGAGAGAATGGACTCGTTCAGGAGCGTACTCATGTCACCATCTGCCCCTGACTTTAGCAGAAAAGACAGGAGTCCACTGATGAGAGTGCCACGCTCGATTCGCCGCCCGATATCAAGGAGTGCCCAGCCTTCGTCACGAGTCATGCTGTCGAGATTTAAACCGAGAAACGCTGAGAGATTGAGCTGCAAATTATCCAACTCAGCACCGAACTGGAAGTGAGCAGGATCAGCGGAGATCAGTCGTCCCCTTGACTCATGGCAAGTCTCCACCGCCATGATGCTTGCGGGAGACCATGACTCACGAGTGACCTGCGCGGCGTGATGAAAGCGCTGTAAGTTAAAGGGGATTCCCACCGTGCACGTGGGATCGCTGAGAATCGGCATCACCGGATCCTTCTCAGCAGCCGCCGGGGAAAATTCGAAGACATCGTAAAGCGCCTGCATCAGTAGTGTCTCGTGCTGACGCTCAAACTCTTCATCATGAGAGAAACCTCGCGTTCTGCCATCGATGATTCGTGACGCAAATTTCGCGACGAACTGAGCCCGCTCTGCGTAGCGTCCTGTCCAATACAAGTTCTCTCCGGTGCGACTCGGCACGATGTACGGCGCAGCAGGAAGCGCGGTATCCACCACGGTGGCGATACTAAACGGTTCCGGTGCTTCAGAAGAGCAAATCCAAACATCCTTTGAGTCACCTTCTTCACGAGTCGACACGACAACCCCATCCGCTGTACTGACCCGACCAAGGCCGCCAGGCATCACGCTCGGTCCGGTATCGCTATCAAAGTAAGAGAACATGCGGAGAACCGCGCCACGAGGAACCAACGATTCCCCCCTTGAGGTCGGAATGGTCGAGATTTTGATTTCCTCCTGCCCGATGTAGCCCGCTGGATTTGCCTGAATAGTCGCCTTCAGATTTTCCAACTGCTCAGTAGAAAGACGACGACCATAAAGGGTGCTGAACTCAGAGTGAGCACCGACTGACTTGATCACCATGGACGGGAGATTCGCAAGGACATGCGACAAGGCCGTGGGACTTCCGCACCACCAGCTCGCCACAGGAGGAATCTCCAGCTCTTCCCCGAGAAACTCCCGGCACAGCTTGGGTAGGTAAGGATAAAAACCGGGCGACTGAAGAACTTCACTACCGGGATGGCTCGCCAAGGTCACCCCGCCACCTCTCATCACTTCAAATAGACCTGCGACTCCGGGCTTACCGCGCACCTCCCGTTCAAGGGAATCGATCTCGCCTCCCGGCATCGTCTTCCAGATAACATCAACCGGCACGAGCCGACTCAGTGCTTTGATCCAGACTTGTCCATCGCGAACGGTCAGGTCTGCTGGATGCACCCGGAGAACCCCGCAATAATTCGCGAGAAATCCAATCTCAGAATCCTCATCCTCTTCGGAGGAATCCACGATTGCGACCAGTGGAATATCACCACCTGACTGAGCCCGACGACCAAGGTAGTTGAACCAGTCGGTGAAAAATTGACCAACGCGTCGAACGCCACACCTTCTAAAGAGGCGGGGCAAAACCTTATTGACGACCGTTCGATTCTCCAGCGCTAGACCGAGACCAAAAGGATGATCAAAACGATCATTAACAATAAACGGCTGGCCACTGGCATCTCTCGCGACATCAAAGGCGGAGATACCGAGCCCCACCACCGAATCTCCGGGCGTGAGGTCATGAAGCGGGCGGACAAATCCGGGATGACCCAAAAGAATCTCAGCCGGGACGAGTTTCTCTCTCAGCATTCGCTGCTCGCCATAGGCATCCCGCAGCAGCATCTCGAAGAGTCTTGTGCGCTGCGAAATCCCCGCTTCGAGCGTTTGCCACTTACTCGCGGAATAAAGCCATGGGATCGCATCGAGACTCCACCCCGCTCCCTCGTCCAGTTCCTCGAGAGTCGCAGAGCGGTAGGCGAGACCGCGTTCGCGCGAAATTCGCGTCGCAACATTCCGCCAATCAACGAGGACACTACTGCCATGGCGCCCAACCGATTCAAAGAGCGGTTGCCACTCGGGAGCGATGCTGCCATCAGCGTTCACCGATTCATCGCGACGCCCTTTCAGGGGGCTGTAACCGAGTGAGTCCATCAGCTGTTGTTGGTCCTGGATTGTCCCTATGGGAGCGGCGCACATCCCGCGAACTTACTTGAAATCAGTAAGTTGGAAACTGGAAGCTGTCCTTAAATCCAGGGTATGAGGGAACTCCCGACTTTCGTATTCAGGCGGGATGATCTCAACTCTCTCGCCTCCCTCACGTTCAATGAAGCGTCCGGCAAGCGGTCCCTCAACCGCGGCAGTTTCGATGACACCGGGAGTGTGTCCATCGTGCCAGAAACGCGAAAGACGGCGCGCCTCTGCTTCTCGCGCGTTGACGGGAAAGGACTCATAGCTGAGACCGCCCGGATGTCCCACATGATAGACACAGCCTCCCAGTGACTTTCGGTTTCTTGTGTCGATTATGTCGATCACCAGCTGTGGCTGAGCTTCAATAGAAGGATGCATCGATGAAGGGGGATTCCAGGCCTTAAATCGTATCCCCCCGATCCACTCCTCACGAACTGCGCCCAGATGTAGCGGCACGCGGCGCCCATTGCAGGTCACAATGTGACGTCCTTCAACGAGGCCCTTCACTTTGATTTGAAGCCTTTCCACCGAAGAATCAACAAACCTTGAAGTGCCGGACGCCGTCGTTTCCTCCCCGAGAACATTCCAAGGCTCAAGCGCACTGCGGATCTCCATCTCAAAACCCTCGCGTCTCACTAAACCAAAGCAGGGAAAGCGGAACTCAACGAAGGGTTCGAGCCATGTATTCGAAAAAGGAATCCCGCAATCATTCAAATCCTCGCAGACTTCTTTTAAATCGTTTTTTACATAGTGAGGAAGTAAAAACCTATCATGAAGAGTTGTCCCCCAACGAATTAACTTATGACGGAAAGGCCGCTCCCAAAATCGTGCAATCAATGCCCTAACGAGCAGTGATTGAACAAGCGCCATCTGCCTGTGCGGAGGCATTTCGAATCCTCGCAGCTCAAGTAATCCGAGTTGCCCCGTGCTGGAGTCTGGCGAAAAGAGCTTATCGATACAGATTTCCGCGCGGTGCGTGTTCCCGGTGAGATCGGTGAGCAAATTTCGAAGAGTCCGATCAACCAGATAAGGCTCCGCAACTCCACGATGCAAAGTTTCCAACGCAATATCGAGCTCGAAGAGCCGGTCATCGCGGCCTTCGTCGACACGTGGCGCTTGACTTGTTGGTCCGATAAAAAGGCCCGAGAAAAGATAGGAAAGTCCCGGATGATGCTGCCAAAAAGCAATGAGACTTGCGAGGACGTCAGGACGTCTCAGGAATGGGCTCTCTGCAGGAGTGCTTGCACCAATGACAACATGATTCCCTCCCCCGGTCCCCGTATGACGACCATCAAGCATAAATTTCTCGGCTCCAAGGCGCGACTGACGGGCAGCCTCGTAGAGTTTTTCCGTATTGGAAACCAGCTCCTTCCATGAAGCTGCCGGATGAACATTCACCTCAATCACTCCTGGGTCCGGAGTGACTTTCAAACTCTGGATTCGGGGATCACGAGGCGGCTCATAGCCTTCGATGACAACTGCCAGACCATGCCGCTCGGCAGCCAGCTCTATAGCGGCAATTAGCTCAAGATATTCCTCTAAACTCGAAACCGGAGGCATAAAAACATGCAGTCGACCTTCGCGACACTCCGCAAGCAGCGCGGTGCGGGGAATCCAATCATCATGGCTTTCCGCGAGATCACCGAAATAGCGATTGAGAGGATTCGGATCCAAATCAGCGCGTTCACTTTCCATCGGTGAACGTTCTTTGATGACGTCATCCGCCGTGGCTTCCCGAATCGAATCAAGCGGCAATCGGAATCCCATGGCCGAGGCTCCGGGAATGAGAAAAAGTGTGCCGCGCTTCAGCCTCCAGTTAGCGCCAACCCAACGGTTCGCGGTTTTACTGACAAAAATAGGAAGCACGAATCCTGTTGGCGTTTCGAGGCCGCGTTTCTCAAGTTTCGCGAGCGTCTTGCGCTCCAAAGAGGCAGTTTCGTCGTCATATTCCTCTGGCTCCTCATCCACCGGAAGAGAATCAATTTTCCAGCGGTAGTACTCGTAGTCCTCACAGGCAGGAATCACGCAGTCATCTCCGATCCGGAGAATCGAGGCGACCTCATGCATGAGTTTGCCACTGTCTTCCTGTGAGAAACTCCCCGGTTTGTCCGGGTCTGCCTGTGTCGAAGTCGATCGCCACATCGGGTAGCCGTCCTTTCGCCAGAAAATGCCGTAAGCCCATCGCGGAACCGGTTCGCCCGGATACCACTTCCCTTCCCCGAACCAAATCAAGCCCCCGGGAGCAAACTCTTCGCGGAGTCGACCGGTGAGTTCGATGGCTCGTTCCCGCTTCGCAGGACTGTCCGCACTGGTATTCCATTCGTCGCCCTCCATGTCATCGATCGACACAAAAGTCGGCTCACCTCCCATTGTGAGCCTGACATCACCCTCGTTGAGCTTTTCATCGACGAGATCTCCAACCGCGCTAATCGTCTGCCACTCGACATCGTTATACGGCTTCGTGACGCGCGGATCTTCGTGAACGCGAGAGACGATATTATCAAACTCAAATTCGGTTTCACAGGGCTCAACGCTCCCCACGATCGGAGCCGCGCTCGACGGCTCTGGAGTGCAGGCAAGGGGAATGTGCCCCTCTCCTGCCATCAAGCCGGAAGTTGGATCCATGCCGACCCATCCGGCTCCCGGAAGATAAACTTCGGTCCAGGCGTGAAGATCGGTAAAATCTTCCGTCGGTCCGCTCGGTCCATCGAGAGCTTTCTCATCTGCATAAAGCTGAACTAAATAACCGGAAACAAAACGAGATGCGATTCCGAGCTTTCTAAAAACCTGACAAAGCAAGAACGCTGAATCTCGACAGGAACCTGACTTTAGACTGAGTGTTTCCCCGCAATGTTGAACGCCGGCCTCGAGACGGACTCGATAGTCCACGATTTGCTCGATGCGCTGATTTACCCTGATGAGGAAATCGATCGTCCTCATTTTATCCAGCCCTCGAAACTCCTCGACCAGTTCGTAAAGCATCGGATCGTGATCCGTTTCGATCAAGTAAGGCGCCAATTCCGATTTTAGACTGTCAGGATAGCTGGCGGTATCGGGATAGCTGAATGGAAACTCTTCAGCCGGGTCCTCAAGAAAGAAATCAAAGGGATTGATCGAAGTCAGGTCGGCCACCAAATCAACGGTGAACTCAAGCTTCTTTGTTTTCTCAGGAAAAACGAGTCGTCCCAGGTAATTTCCGAACGGATCCTGCTGCCAGTTGATGAAATGATCATCCGGCTGGACGCGAAGCGAGTAGGAAAGGATCGGAGTCCGACAATGAGGAGCCGGCTTTAACCGAACGACATGCGGATGAACCGTAATCTCCCGGTCGAAAGTGTAACTCGTGCGGTGGTAGAGAGCGACGTGAATCGACATAGAAATGGTTGGGAAACTATTGTTGCTGCTGTTCTTCGATCTGTTGCTGTTGCTGGGCGCGCATTCGGCTAGTGACGTAAGCTTCGGCGCTCTTAGGCGGAGCCTCTTTGCGGAGTAAAAAATATCGTTGGGCTACCTCCCAACCGATCTCGTTCAAGTCGAACTGGATGGAATCGACGTAGTCATGGAGCCCCAGCTTACCAATATCTTCAACGCCGGAAAAATTAAGGCGCGCGAGGAGGCCACCCGCGCTCCGCTCTGCTTCATTGGAGTAATCGCCCGCCTTTGTGCCTGAAACCTGATGAAGAAGCTCATCAATTTTCTGAGCACAGTAGCGAACGGACCTCGGAAACGTCGCCGAGAACAAAAGAAGTGCAGACGCATTCGCCGCGTCTACTTCGCCGCCATAACGATGACGATGCTCTGCTGTCGCACTGCAGGCGCGAAGGATTGTATTCCAGGCTGAAGACACTTCCTGATCAGGCAAAAAATGCGGCAAATCCACAATCCGGCTCGTCTTATCAGCCCGCTCCAAATATCCACCGAGCTGGACAAATGCAAGCACATCAGTTCTTGGCAATGATGACCATTCGATGCCACGGAAAAGGAGCGCCGACCTCGTCGTCATCTCACAGATTTTCTCGTGCCGGTCGCGATCGTTGACATTGATCTGTTTCAGATCGAGCCAGAGCGAGTTCACTTCGATCCACATCTCTTCCGAGATTTGATCCCTTACTGCTCGAGCATTCTCCCGCGCCTGAAAGACACAATTCAGGATACTGTCAGGATTTTCCTCGGAACTTACCATGTAAGTGACGACATCCTCTTTGGATTCCTCGTCTCCCATCGAGGTAACTTCAAGGAGCGGGTGCCACTCGTGAGCGGTCCCGGAAAGCGACGAGGTCGCGTCGAGCAATTCATTCTGATGGGCCGTGACGAGTCGGGAAAGATTATCAGCCCGCTCAATGTAACGGCTCATCCAAAAAAGGTTTTCAGCAACACGTGAAAGCATACTAGTTCAATCAAAGTTTCACTCCGAGCGTCGAAGAACCCAAGTGTCTTTACTTCCTCCGCCTTGCGAGGAATTCACCACGAGCGAGCCTTTCCTCAACGCAACGCGGGTAAGACCGCCGGGGACGACTACGGTTTCTTCACCCGTGAGAATAAACGGGCGCAAATCAATGTGACGGCCCTCCATGTTTCCGTCGCAAAAAGTGGGATGGCGCGATAGGGAGATAACCGGCTGGGCAATGTAGCCACGTGGGTTTGCCTTCACCTTCGCCCTGAAATCCTCACACTCCTCTTTCGTCGAAGCCGGCCCAATCAGCATTCCATATCCCCCCGCCTCATCGACCGCCTTGATCACGAGATCCTCAACGTTGTCGAGAATGTATTTCAAATCGTCTTCTTTGCTTCCCAGGAAAGTCTCAATGTTCGGAAGGATCGCCTCTTCCCCAAGATAGAACTTAATCATGTCAGGGACGAAAGCATAGGTCGCCTTGTCATCCGCAACGCCGGTTCCAATCGCATTCACTAGATTCACATTTCCAGCTCGGTACGCCTTCATGAGATCAGGCACTCCCAACGTCGAATCAGGTCGGAAGAAGTGGGGATCCAGAAAGTCGTCGTCGAGACGGCGGTAAATGACATCTACCTGAACAAGTCCACGCGTTGTGTGCATATAGACCCTTTCATTCTCCACCGTTAGATCACGTCCCTCCACGATCTCGATCCCCATCTGCTGGGCGAGAAAAGTGTGCTCAAAATAAGCGCTGTTATACTGACCGGGTGTCAACAACACGCAAACCGGATCATCCTGCTGCCGAGGTGAGACCGATTTTAACATTTTCAGCAGCTCCCTCGGATACTGGGAAACTCTTTCGACATTGAGCTGCCGATAAAGGTCCGGGAAAGTCCGCTTCATCGCGATCCGGTTTTCAAGCATGTAGGAAACACCGGAGGGACAGCGTCCATTATCCTCCAGCACGCAGTAGCGTCCTTCGCCATCACGGATTAGATCGGAGCCGCAAATGTGAATATAAGTGTCGTGCGGAAGCTTTAATCCGGAAAACTCCGCCCGATAGTGCTTCGACGTCTTCACGAGATATTCCGGAATCACACCTTCCTTAATGATGCGACGCTCAGAATAAATATCGGCGAGAAACATATTCAGCGCCTTCATGCGCTGACGGAGACCTGTATCGATGACAGACCACTCATCGGCGTCAATGATGCGAGGAAAGGGGTCGAAAGGAAAAATCCGCTCCGTCCCCTGACCATCTGAGTAGACCGTGAAGGTCACTCCCTGTTTCAGAAAGGCTCGCTCAAGAGAGCGAAGACTGGCCTGCATTCGCTCCGGAGTAAGGCCATCGAAGAAAGCAGCTGTTTCCGCGTAAGACGCTCGACAGGTGGAAGTCTCGCGGTCGAAAGCCTCATCAAAAAAGGCTTCTGTCTCGTAATTTTCGAAGAGGGGTTTCACTAACATTCCTTAAGTAGCAACATCAGTGCCAAACCTAGAATGCACCCTCGTAGACCTTTCGCAAGGAGGAAGCATCGACATCCACCGGATTGAACTGAGCCGTCCACTGGGTCGAAGCCTCTTCACCCAGCTTAGCTAATATTCCCTTATCGACCCCAAGGTCACTCAGGGACTTGTCCATCGCCGCGACCCGAAGATGCTCACGCATCTGACCAGTCAAACTGCCCTCAAACAGGGAAGCATAAACCGTTGCAACCTTTTCGTTCTGAGCGTTGAAATCAATCACGTGAGGTAGCATCGTGCCCACCGCCTGACCGTGCACAATGCTATAATTTGCCGTCAACGGGTTGGCACAGGAGTGAGCGATACCCAACATCGAATTCTCTATCGCGGTTCCGGCAAAAGCCGCTCCTAACTGCATCTTTGCCCGTGCCACCAGATTTCCCGGCTCAGACATGACCGTACGAAATGCGGAATCAAGAAGCTGCCAGCCAGCTCGCGAGTAGGCAAAGGAAACCTCGTCGGCTTTCTTGCAGACCGCCGTTTCGAGGGCATGAGCCATCGCATCGATGCCGGTGTGCGCAGTCACCGCCGCCGGCATCGTAAGTGTGAGCTCAGGGTCGAGGATCGAGACGCGGGCTGCCGCCTTCGTGTCTCCACAAGCCATTTTGGCATGAGTTTCAGCATCTGCGATCAGAGCAAAGCTCTGGCACTCACTTCCCGTGCCCGAGGTTGTCGGCACCGCAATCAGTGGCAGCATCGGCTTAGTCGCTTTGTTTACGCCCCAGTAGTCCTTCATCTCACCCCCGTTCGTGAGGATGAAATTGGCGCCCTTGGCCGTGTCCATACTGGAACCACCCCCAAGACCAACGATTAAATCGACTTCTCCCTCTTTAGCTGCAGCGACACAGCGGGCAACATCTGTTGTCGTTGGATTTTCACGGACCTGATCAAAGATGACAACAGCCATCCCGCCATTGCGAAGCAGCGATGCCGCACGGTCAACCGCTGAAGTCCTCGCTAGACCCGGATCGGTTACAATGAGAATTCGCTTTGCTTTTAAAGCAGCCGCTTCAACCCCCAGAGTCTCAAGTTTCCCGGGCCCGAAAACAACCTTACCGCCGGGGATGTCCTCGAAACGTTGAACTCGCTCCGGAATATCCAGTCCGGCGCAGAGCGCCTCTATCGAGAGCGGTTCGGTTGACATCGGGGATACCCTGACCGATCACGCAGACTCTGCAAACGCGAATGAACGGCGCGTATACAGGAACTCAAAAAGGTTCCCTTCGTGAGGCTGATTCCAGCTGATTCGGTTCGTGGGCACATTGCCGACGTTCAGTCTCTCGATTTCGGGACAGTCAAAAAGCTGATTAATCCAGTCGATGTCTTTCGTCACTGCCGTGAAGACGAGTGAATAGCCAACCTTGTCGAGGACCTCAGCCTGAGGACATTCGACAACACTGGCGAACGGAAAGAGAAACTCGCGGAGAGCCAGCTCCTCGTCGAACGAATCACATCGAATAATCGTTGGCTGAAGGTAGTTCATACCGTCGCGATTCTGGAAACGCTCTCCTTCACGATACTGTGCAGTAACGTCTCGGGCACCATCCGACTCGAGTCCCTGCTCGACCGCTTCATTAATCCATTCGGCAAACTTCGGGTTTGCGAAGCCGGAAAGTTTCGCGTCCGGATCATCCTGAGCGAGCGGCGTGATCTCGACGAGACGTTTCGAGATCGCTTCCGCGATCTCATCGCCGTATTTCGGAACAACGATCGTCGAGGTGCAGATACAACTGCGACCTGAGTTGGCGGAAACAGATTCCACCATTGAGTCGACATACTGCTCCCAGTTTTCGATCTCGTCCTCACCGATGACAAATTTCGAGTAGCCCGTGCCGTGAACTTCGACACGTGGATCGTGCTCGTGCTGTTTCACGGTCGAGTCATCACCAAAGAGCATGACGCGGCCAGCGCGCCGAATGATCGCTCCGGAACCGTCGTGCTGAGTTGGATAAAGGCTGAATGCCTCAGGAGGGCAACCGGCTTTGATGAAAGCCTGGATGATACGCCAGGGTGTCCACGGCTCTTCGCGACCCGGTTTAAGAAGCACTGGCACCTTCATCGCAATCGATGGAATCCAAAGTGCATTCACCGCAGGAGAGTTGCTCGGGAGAATGACCGCGAGCTCGGTCGTCGTTGGTGAGAAGCTCACCGGTGCACCGCCCTGTTCGCCGTACCCTTTGTCGAGCACTTCCCAGTCCAATCCACGCGTGAGCCCCTGGAAAATGTCGTCGATCTGACCAAAGATGCCGCCGAGACGCTTCATGTTCATGCGGATCAAGGCATGAGGAAGTCCGCTCGTTGAAGCGAGAGAAAGAACGTAGTCCTCGGGAGACTGCAGTTCGCCTTCGGTCCCGATCGGAAGGTCTGCGTCGAGGAAATACTCCCCTGCTTTCTTCGTCATGGCGACAAGCTCTTCGCAGCTGAACTTCTTCAGCGCTTCACGGGCGTCGCCCATGCGATGCATGTCATATTTGATCATGTCCGCGCAAGCAAAACTGATCTCCGCCGCCGCTTCATCGGTGCCAAGCTTGGGAACGGTCTGAACGTCGAGGCTCTTGTAGACTTTGCCCTGACGAAGAACTGGAATGTGGTGAGGTGTGGTCATATCACAAATTGATTACGACTAGTAAACGCCTTCGATCACCGTCTTTGTGAGCGCGCCGAACGGACGAACGTCGCCGACCCCGTCCCATGCATACTTGGCGTGTGGCTTCCGGCGGATCGCTTCGTCCCGCTCAAGGAAACGTGGCATGAAGAACTCGTGAGAAAGTGTCGTTAACTCGACGCGTCCATACTCACCGTAGTCTTTTGTGATTTCAGTTTTCTCAGGATCGACAATTCGAAGCATCGCGCGGGGTTGCGGCGCATAATAGGTGACGCTGTAATCGTTATCCGGAAGTTCCTCCGGAATCGAAACCGCGAGGCCCATGAGGGTGTTGCCGTAGGTTGGCACGAAAAGCGATTTGTTCTCGAGCACTTCCTCCTGAAGGAAACGGACATACTCGGGAGTCATCGAAGTGCCGCCGCAGAAACAGCCCTTGATGCCATGATCAGCGATCGAGATGCGCTCACCAATTGAAGCGAGAAGCTTCGGCGTCGTAAAGATGCAGGAGATGTCGCGATGCTTGATGATCTCAACTGCCTGCGACATGACGTGTGCCTGGTAGCGCTCGACCTGATCAAGCTCCTTACGTCCGATGAGACGCTTTACCCAGCGTGGGTCAAGATCAACGTGGTAGCAGCTTCCTCCGCGGTGATTCGCAAGGTGCTCCACCGCAAGGCGGAGACGCCGCGGACCGGTTGGTCCAACCATGATCCAGTTGCCACCCTTTGGAAAATACTCGTCGCTTAGCTGATCAGAAAACTGCTCGTAATCGTGCTTGTAGTCTTCCCACCCGACCCGCTGCTTGGGAAGTCCAGTTGTGCCACCAGTCTCGAAGATATTGAAAGGACGTCCCTTGTAGGCATTCGGGACAAAGCGCTCGTTCTTTTCATCGCGAAGCCATTCATCCTGAAAGTGAGGAAACTTCACAATGTCGGCGGCGCTCTTCACTTCTTCGCGAGGATCCCAGCCGGCTTCTTTCTTCCAGTCGAGCCAGAACGGAGTTCCGGTTTCTTCTGAAAAGTGCCACGCCATCATTTCGCGGACGCGTTCGTCGAGTTGGGATTGGGCTTCGTCAGCGGTCATGTTAGAAAGAAGTTGAGGGGTAGAGAATGAAAGGAGGAAAGAATGATTTCCGTTAGGGGAAAAACTTACGAATGGTTTCTTCAGACGGTTTCTTCGTGAAGAGAGAAACCACAATCATGGAAACGAGACCAAGCACGAAACAGATCGCGACCGGCATGATTCCATCGTCAGAGCGATGCTCGCTTGAAAACACGGTGTATTCGCCGCCCCACCCTGCTTTTGCAAAGAAGTAGAACCAGCTCACTGCCACTGCGATAACGCAAGCGTAGGCGCCAGCCTTCGTGGCACCTTTCCAATAAAGAGCCGTGAAAACCAGCGAGGTCAGCGCAGCGAAACCGGAGAAACTCCACACCGCGAGATCGAAGACGTTCTGCACGTTCTTGAGCACGAGTGAGAGGATGTATGTCAGGAGCACAATCGCAACGATGAAAGAACGGGCGATAAGGACGATCTGCTTGTCGGAATATTTATCCTTCGGCTTGTTATGAAGGATGATGTCGTTCGTGAAAATCGTGCCCAGGCAGAGAAACTGGGAGTCTAACGAAGACATAATCGCCGCTAGAATTCCGGCTGTGACCATCCCGGCCACGATCGGGTGCTCGATGAGAAACTTCACGACAACACTGAGAACCTTGCCCACCCCTGCATCATCGGAACTCCCCATGATGCTAATGACAGGACCCGGCCATGCGCCAGACGGCGGCGTGTTGAAAACTCCTGTAGCCCAGAGGCCAATGAGCACGCAGGGCACCCACACAATCATGATACAAATCGGGTGAGCGATCACGGTGAGGCGGAAACTCTTCGCGCTTTTCGCGGTGAGCCAGTGCTGGAAAAGATGCGGGAACATTCCCACCGAAAGTGGGATGAACATGTAGGTGAGGAACTGGATCGGCGGGATCCCTATTTCCCGTTGAAAGGTCCCCGACTTCGCCGCGACCTCTAATTCCCCGGGCGTTCGAACGAGATGACCGGGATAGATTTGCTCGGATGCCGCCGCGACGCCACCGAGCGCTTTCGAGATGAGATAAAAGGCCAACACTCCCATCGCCATGAAGACGAGGGTCTGAAAGGTGTTTGCCCAGGCCGCTGCTCGCGAACCGCCTGCGAAAATATAAGCGAGAACGACGCCGCAAATGACCAGACCAATGAGCCAGGGTGGAACTGAGCCGTTCAAGAGACCCGCCTGCGGGAAAAGTTCGGGAAACATTCCCGCGGTCGCCGGTCCCATGACGCGATAGGAGCCGATCACCCCAATGAGGAGATAAGGAACCACAAGGAGAACGAGACAAGGGAAAAGGAGATATCCGAGACCGTTCGACTCAAAACGATTTCGGAAAAACTGAATCTGCGTGACGTAGCCGTGGCGCTTCGCGATCGACCAAACCTTCAGACCGATAAGAAAGAAACAGGCCGCGTGGATTAAACCTGAAGAAGAAGCCATGAGCCCGTAGGTCCCGACCCCTTTTTGAAACGCTTTTCCCGTCGATCCAACAAGCGCGAAGGCAGTCATCGTCGTTCCAAAGACAGACATCAAAAGCATGAAAGGCCCGATCGAATGACTCGCGACGAAGAAGTCTTTTGAAGTTCCGCGGAAGAGCCGTCCGGAAAAGAGTGCCAGCGCTAGAAGCAGCCCGAGGTAACAGCAAATCACGATCAATGGAGTCGTGGAGACGGGGGGCGCAGCTTCAGCTGCTGCAAGAATCGAAGTCATCAGATAACAGGGTTAGGTCGGGGAGTTAACAGGGTATAGTCGGGACGTGGGAGGTCGGTTCCGCCGCTTTTCAAAGCTTAAACAGCAGCAGAAATAATGAAGTTAATCGGACCTCGCGGAGGCCGACCGGGCACATTCAGTCGGCGCCATCAGCCCACTCTTCAAGGCGAGTAGGCCAGGCGAATTTCACGATGCATGCCCAGAAAATAGCCGCAGCGATTGAGTATCCGGCGTGGTAGGCCAGACCAACGGGGATGAATCCGAAAACGAGGTTTCCGTTATCCCAGTTCCACGTGTCCTGATGCAGGACCGCGAAGGCGATGAAGACAATAGCAATGACGGCGGTTTTCATAGAGCAATGCGTGAGGTGAAAAGAAAGCGCGACTGAATCAAGGAGCGATCGAAGCGACCGATGTCCCCTCGCCCATTTCATAGGCGTAGAGATGAGTTTGAGTCATCACGTAGAGCGTTCCGTTTGCGACGATTGGAGTCGCGTAAATCGGAGCCGGGTAACCGACGATCGTCAGTTCTTCGTATTCCTTACCCGCTTTGAGGATAACCAGCTCACCGTCCTCGTTTCCGAGAAGCACTTTACCGTCAACAACGAGAGTCGAACCCCAGATATGGGAGAGCGTATCGTGCTCCCAGTATTTTTCACCCGTCTCAGCGTCGAGACAAACAAGACGACCTGAGTAGTCGGCAATGTAAACGAGCCCATCGACGATAGACGGTGTTGAGATCGAACGGCCAATTTCTTTGAACTGCCAAACAACGGCATCTTCTCCAGTTCCTTTCGTGGGATCGATGCAAGTCACTGCGCCAACTCCTTCGCCGTGCTCAGGATCCTGACCGATCACTGAGTAGACTTTGTTGTTGTAGATCACAGGGGAAGAAATGATTTCCGAAGGGCCGGGGTACGTTGCGTATTTGATCGGCTCACCCGCTTCGTCGACTCGGTATTCCTGAGGACAGCAATCAACCTTCCACAACTCCTGAAAAAGGTTGTAGGTCTCGTCACCGTCCTGCTCTTCGTCGAACTCAGTCGCATGGAAGCCGTATGTAAATCCGTCGCCGGCTCCGAAAACAACCGTCGGGTTCCCACCGAGATCAGCTCCGTAAGCGGGAGAAGACCAGTTGCAATGCATGATAGCCTCACCGATTCCACTCGCCTCTTCCGCAACAAGCTCTCCAGTCTCCTTGTCGAGCGCGACAATGCAGGGGCTATAAGGAGCCGGGATATTGATGTGCGACCAGTCGACACCATTCGAGGTGCTCGCGAAGACATACTTGTCAGAAATAACAACCGAGCTCGAAGTGATGTTGTGAGGAAAGACGCCCAATTCACTTCGCAAGTCATATCCCCAAACGATGTCAGCAGTCTTATCGGAGAGTTCCGCAGGCTCAGCTGCGTCAAGCTTCTCAAGGCCGCCGTTCTGATATTTAGCTTCGTCCTGAAACGGACCGTCGTTGCCATCGCTCATGCCGTAAACGTCGAGACAAATAACCTCGCCGCGGTTGGTGATCACGTAGCCGTGCTTGCCATCGACAACGAAGGAAGAACAAACTCCGAGGAACTCCCAGTCGGAAACCTTACCCGCCTCGAGCTTGGGAATTGAAAACTGCCAGAGGAGCTCGCCGCTCTTCTCATCGAAACACATGATGATCCCTTTGTCGCCCGTGATATTGTCGAGGCGGGGCTTCTCATTGTTCGTTCCGATGAAGACCCGTCCGTCTTTCACCGTCGCGGTTCCATAAGCCTGAGATCCCATTTCAACGACCCACTTGAGGTGCTTGGCGCCTTCGGCGTCACCTGCATCGTTGAACTCACCGGACGTAAAGTCAGTCGGCAGCCCTTTTGCGGGGGACATCATGTTATTGCTGCCGTCGCGGCCCCACTGCGGCCATTCGCCACCACCGGGAGCAGATTCTTCGGACTGAGCCATTGGCATACCGATGAGCAACGCTGCGCTCAAAAACGCGAGCCTGATAGATTGAAGCCTGATTTTCATGTGTTCTGTTAGTTGGAGATCGTTTGAGTTAAAATTATTTGCGGAAATTCGCCATCATTCGCTGTCATTTGCGTTTATTATTTCAGATGGCTGACCATGGTGAACTAAGTTACGAAATAGTGGGAGCCGCGATGCGGGTTCACAACAGCCTTGGTCCAGGACTGCGCGAAAAGCCCTACGAAAACGCCCTGATTATCGAGCTTAAAGAAGCCAAGATTCGAGCTATTCAACAAAAGCCCTACCCGATTCTCCATCGCGGAAAAACTGTCGGAGACTGCATTCCTGACATCACGGTAAGTTCGGAGATTCTTGTCGAAATTAAGTCGGTTGAGAATCTCGGAGATTCCGAAAGAGCTCAAGTTCTTAACTACCTCAGAATTTCCGGCCTTGAACTGGGTCTTCTCATCAACTTCAAGGGCCCCCGACTTGAGGTCGAGCGCCTTGTCAGATCTCATTTCTGATTCAACGCGAATGACCGCAGATGAGAGCGAATGAGAGCGAATGAGATGAAAAGCAGTCAAAGTCGTTGAGTGAAAGATTTCGAAGGTAGTCTACTCCTACTCGTTCGAGGAAATGTTAATGTTATCGATGAAAACTGTCTTCTGACTCTGTGGAGCGAATCCAAAGATGCCGGGGGCACCTTCCTGGTGAGCGCTCTTGTGCTCCACTTCGATGGTCCATGCCTCAGGCTCAGGCTCGCCTTTGACCCAGGCTTTGCCGCGGATCACTCCCGTTCCATCTTCGCCGATATCGACGCGTGTCTTGAGCGTATACCACTTGTTCGCGGAGATCGAGAACGGCACGGACTCTTTAACCCGCTCGTGATTCGAGCTCACTTCGAGAATGTTCGCATTTCCGACGAGGGAGAAAATGTAGCGCTGATTAATCAAGCCAACGACCGACTTGATGCGGCGACTGCCGTCGGTCATCACGTCCGCCTGAACTGTGTAATTTGAAAGCGTCGGATGCCCGATGAATGAGAGAGAGCGTTGAAAGAGAACCCGGTCGAGCGTCTTCGAGAGAACCTTGTTTCCTTCATGCTCGATCACTTCCCACTTAAGTCGTGCACCGATCCATGGAAGCGGGGGAAAATCAAATTCACGATCAGGAACGGATCCCATCGGCTTCACCCCGAGAGTGTAATTCGACTCGAAATCCTCCGTGTAAGGAAGGTTTGAAATCACCCGTCCACGAAGGATTCCGCTGATATCATCGGAAGTGGCCTTCCAGGCTCCCGCAGAGAGGGCGGCGTCTCCGGCAGCACTGATCGTGTTACCCTCAAAAGAAGCATCCATTTCCGCTTTCACTTTCGCGGTGGGAGGAATAAACGTTGCCCAGTCGGCGGCATCCGCAGTGCCCACGGTGACACCATTCGCGTCGAGCGTTCTCAGCTTCACTGTCGCTGACTCGCCGGAACGAAGCAGAACATCACTTGGAACTGGGAGAACTTTGGCGGCAGGACCCGCTTCGGGCATCACGACCTCAGGTGCGGCAGCGTATTCAATCCCGCTATTCCCGATTTCGAACGCGTAGAACTTTTCGGTGGTGTGGACATAGACGCGACCATTACAAATCGAAGCGGAACCGATGCCGTTGCCGTCGAGTTCGATTTTGTGCTCAATCACGGGCTTGTCTGCCGTGACATTGATCACATAAAAATCGCCGGGAAAAGTCGGGATAAAGATACGTCCGCTCGCATAAACAGGCGAAGCGTGGAGCTGCGAGTTGGCTAGCTTCTCCTCCCAGAGAATTTCTCCGGTCTCGGCATCAACACAAAAGAGAGAGCCGGTTTTCACCATCTGATAAATCTTCCCGTCGTGGAGGAGTGGTGAACTGGTGAACATTTCCAGTGTCGTCCGCCACATTTCGTGATCCGCACTGATACGCGGAGCACCTTTCTGAGCAGGATCGACCTCACCTCCTGTGTTGTCGAGATCCTCAGGGATGTCGAGGCGGATCATGCGACCCATCTCGGTTGTATCGAGGTTCTCTTTGCCGTGAATCGCGATGATTGTGTCATCGTGGAGAACGACCGAGCTATTAATGCCGCCCTTGGAAAGTTGGAAACGCCACAGCGGAGTGCCGTCGAGGACATTGACACAAACAATATTTCCACAACCCGTCGACGTGTAGAAGACACGCTTCCCGTCGCGGGTGTCGAGGTAGGGAGTCGACATCGAGGTGTCCTTCAAATAAGGAGGTCCAACGCCAGGGGTTGATGACCAGAGAAGCTCACCGGTCAATTTATCGAATCCGAAAAAGCGATCGCGTGCCGGGCCGTCAGCGCCCCAGTAGCTTGACACGCCTCGAATGATGCAGATATCGCCATCGATGAGCGGCGCGCCGGCACGTCCATTCGGGAAAGTAAGGCGACCGTAGCGTTCCATCATCGAAACCTGCCAGACTTCGTCTCCGTCTTTAGAGTAACAGGTAACGAGTCCGTAGGTCGTTGCGACGATCACGTTTTCCGTTTCAGGATCGACAGCGACGGCTCCGATTGAGTAGCGGTTGTAGATTGTGTCCGAAAGGAAGTCATGAGTGGCACGCTCCCAAATAATATCTCCGGTCTCTTCGTCGCGAGCCTGAACGACCTCTTCGAGATCAGGGCCCGTTCCGCGATATCCCCACGTGTAGAGCCTTCCGTTGAAAACAGTCGCTGTCCCCTGCCCCGAAATCTCATCAGTCCAGACCGGCTCTTCGCTGAATGAAAAATCGCTGTAGCTCTCGAGACTAACACCGGTTTGCAATGGCCCGCGCCATGAAAGCCAATTTCCCTGGTGGATATCAGCTCCCTGAGAAAGGGTGGAAGCTCCGGCTGCGACGATCGCGAGGACTAAAACGCGTTTCAATGAATTCATAAGAGATCAGTTCAGAAAATTTCTGATGATTACGAACGTAGAAGGATGAAAAGACAGTGGCAACGCGATTCTAAGTCGAATTCGCGTAAATTAGTTAAACTAATCTGAGATCGAAGCATCTGCCAGATTGACCACTCATTCGCCATTTTCGAGGCACAGCTGATTAGATTTTCTAATACGAGTTCGGAGCAATCGTGGCTTCCAAAATTCATGTCACAATGATAAAGGCATTCGTCAACTGACTCGGAAGGATGCAGAATAACACCATCAGCGCCATTCCCGACAGCGGAGAGCTCGATCCAAAGAGCGACACTGATTTCACCGAGTTGGTGAATCGGCACCACCGTGAACTTCTCGTTTACGCCCGTGCCTTGACACGTGACCCTGCGACAGCCCGCGATATCGTTCAGGAAGCCTTTATCGTTGCCTACGAAAAGGTTAATACGTTCGACGTCACCCGTGACTTTGCGACCTGGATGAGAGGAATTGTGCGCAATAAATGGCGTGAGTGGCTCCGAAAAAACAGGCGATACGCGCTTTCCGATCACGAAATAGCTCAAATCGACGCCGACGTAGCCGTCTGGCAATCCGAGAAAGCTGAAGACGAAAGCGACCTCTTCGGCGCGCTGCGTGATTGTATTAACCGCCTTCCTGAGAATCTCAATGAAGCAATCGCGGCATGTTACTACGAAGGCCGAACCGGCGATGAAGCTTCCGACCATCTTGGAATTTCATCCGCAGCTGTCCGCAAAAGACTCCAACGCGCACGTATTCTCCTAAAGAAATGCCTCGATCGTAAGATCTCCACAACCTCCTCTGAATCCTCATGAAAGATAAACCTCCTTTCCCCTTCGAAGACCCCTTTCGTGAGCGTTTTGTTGATGCCGCTCTTCGAGAACACGTCCGAATTGGATCGGCAGTGAAAGACTCCGATCTCGTCGATTCCATTCTTAAAAGGACAGTCGAGCAGAAACGTCCCGCCGCGTATTCAGCATCCGCGAAAGCAGAATACCGCAAACACTGGATCGCGGGCGCAGCGTCGGCTGCCGCGATCCTCGCTGTTCTGGCCACACTTCTCGCGGTACTGCCATTTCAATCCTCTTCTCGCGATGTCGATGAAATTCGCTTCATCGTACAATATGGTGAGACTTCCGAGTCTCAATCTGAGGCTGCCTTCTCGGCCCCTCCTCGAAAAAGGGAACCAACGCCTTTCTCCGGCACTATTGATATCAGCGTTAGTCATCAACCTCTCGAATCGTCAGCTCCAGGGGTTTCTGAGTATCAGCCCTTGGACCTTGCATTCTCCCCGTCATTTTCAGAAGTCCCTAAACTCGGGTTTCGTGAAGAGCGCATTCAGATCGTAGCTGATCAAACTACTCAAATAGACGGGCGTATTGTCTATGAAGGCAATGTTGAGGTTATTCACGATAATTTTCGACTTACTTCAGATCACGTTGAAATAACCGGTCACGATGACGAATGGTCAACCGGAGTCGTGAGGCTTGTCTCCAGGAATGCGTTGCTCAAGCAATCTTCACCAGATAGGACAGCGCTTGCAGAACAGCTTGATTACGAGCCAGCAACAAATCGTTTTACCCTTTTGGGGGTTGCCTTTCTTAACTCAGCGGAAGGACAGCTCACTGACTTTTCACCGGAAGATCGAGTCTTTCTTATTGGCGAGACCTTGATTGTTCAGAAAGAGGCGCAAGCTCGATAAATTACGCATAGCGGTCGGACTTAAGTTAATTAGAGAATGACAAACGCAAGGAGATCTCTACCATAGTTGAGAGGTCTTCAACGATTCGGCCGCCCTGATTAGGATTCCGCACAAGAATCCCTCCTTAATCTCTCTAAAGACCGGCCTGAAAAAGGCCGGTCTTTGTGTTTCCAGTGATTAACTTCCGAATCAAATTGCCATGAATCAATCCCAGCGAATCAGAGTTGCCGCGTCAGTCATTTTCCTCGGCATCGCCCTTGGGGCGTTCGGAGCCCACGGCCTCGGAGATCGACTTGAGGCGACTGGTCGAATTGATAATTGGGAAACGGCGACCCTCTATCATTTGATCCATGGTCTTGCTATGTTTGTGATCGCCAGGTTTTCCGCACCCATTGGATTCTACTGTTTTCTCGCAGGAATCATTCTTTTCTCAGGCAGTCTCTACGCGCTCGCTTTGACCGACATCACGAAGTTGGGAGCGATCACTCCGCTCGGTGGTATTTCATTTCTCTTAGGCTGGGCTCGTTGGATCTTCGCAAAGCAACCATCGGCATGATCCGGAAGTTTCACCGACACGAAGAAGCCGCTCTCTTTGTCGAAGAGAAGCTGGCCGAGGGATACTATGCCTACATCACCAACGAAGCTGTTGGTTTCCTCTGGGGCCCGAGGACCGTCGGAGGTTTTCGCGTCTACGTATCCGACGAGCCAATTCCGGAAGGCGCGACAGAATTCGATCCTGTCAAACTTGACGATCCAGTCTCAAGCTTCATCCGAATCATCGTCCTAACTGTTGTCGCCATCGGTGTGGTTGCCGGTGCTTTTTTTGTCTTCGCCGCCCTCCCTACTGTCCTCAAGCTCCTCGCCGCTCTCGCCGTCGTCATTCTAGGTGGCTACTTTATTTTCAATCGTGACAATACAACACCCCTTCCTTAGCCTTCAGACTATCTTACTATGAAAAGAGCTCTCCTAGTCCTTCTTATTCTTGCCCTGGGCATCTTCACTCACGCAGACGAAAAGCTCACCTGCTATGAGTTGAGGACCTACCACGCGAACGAAGGCAAACTCGAAGCTTTGCACGAGCGTTTTCGTGATCACACAGTCGCGATTTTTGAAAAACACGGGATGACAAATCTGATCTACTGGACACCGGTGGAAAACGAAAAGAACCTTCTCGTTTATCTTCTCGCCTACCCTGACAAAGAAGCGCGTACCGCATCATGGGCGGCTTTTCGCGAAGATCCTGATTGGCAGGCGGCGTATAAGGCCTCGACCAGCAACGGCAAGCTTGTCGCCAAGGTGGACAGCGTCTTCCTTGAACTAACCGACTACTCTCCTCTCGCCGCTTTTCCTGTAACCGGGACTGCCCCGTTATATGAGATGCGCCAATACACAACGATGGAAAGCAAACTCGAAAATCTCGACGCAAGATTCCGTGATCATACGATTGGCCTGTTTGAGAAGCACGGGGTAACAAACCTCCCTTACTTTCATCTCGCTGACGGTCAGGAGGGCTCAGGGAATACCCTGCTCTATTTCATCTCTGCAGAATCGGAGGAAGCGCGCAACGCATCGTTCAAAGCCTTCTCTCAGGACCCTGCCTGGAAGGCAGCAAGAGACGCATCTGAAAAGGAAGGCAAACTGCTCATAAAGAAAGGGGTGCAGTCCACCTTTCTTAGAACCACGGACTACTCTCCCATCAAGTAATCGCCTTCCCCACCCGTCTCATGTCCACTCCTAAGCTCATCGCTTTTTCCGGAAGCAGCCGACGTGGCTCTTTCAACACTTCGCTCGCAAAAGCTGCCGCCGAAGCCGCATCAGCTTCAGGAGCTTCAGTGGAGTTTGTCGATCTCGCTGACTACTCAATTCCGCTCTTCAACGAAGACCTTGAGGCGGAAAGCGGCCTTCCGGAAGGAGTCAAAACTCTGAAATCGAAGTTCATCGCGGCAGACGGGTTCATCATCGCAAGCCCCGAATACAATAGCGCCTTCAGTCCGCTCATGAAAAATACGATCGACTGGTGCAGCCGGGCGGAGTCGTCCGATGAGCCACCTCTCGCTGCCTACTCCGGGAAATCCGCGCTTCTCCTCGCCGCTTCCCCCGGTGCGCTGGGAGGCCTCCGGGGACTCTACGCGATGCGCACACTTCTTCAAAACATCAGCATCACCGTCTATGCCGAGATGCTCGCGGTGCGATCCGCTCACGAAGTCTTCAGCGAAACTGGCGAGGTTAAGGATGAGCGCTGGGGCGGCAAAATTTCCAAATTGACCTCCTCTTACGTTGATTTCGCCGGGAAACTAACCTGAAACAAAAAAGCCATCCTGCGCTAACAGGACGGCTTCTTGGAAAAGTTTTTCAGTTAGGAGTCGATTAATCAAAAGTCTCAACGGTGCCGGCTTCTTTTTCTTTGCCGTCCCAATCAAGACCTTCCTGTGGAGTTGGATCTTCAGACCAGTCTCCAAATTCAGCACCTTCCTCGATCCACTTGGCGAAGAGTTCCTTCTCAGCATCAGTCCACTGAGGAGCTTTGCCTTCTGGTGGAAAGTGATAATCATCATACAGAGGAAGCTTTGTCACTTCAAGCATGCGGCTTTCGTCCGGCTTGCCGGGAACGAGAATCAACTCACCGTCCTCGTCTTCTGCAGAGAGAATTCCTTCTTTAGTCGCGAGAACGATATCCGCTTTTGGCTTCCGGGTCCGGCCGCGCTCATCTTCGTAAGCTGGTGAATGGCACTTCACGCATCCCGACTTTACGAAAGGATAGATCTGAGTGGCAAAATCGATTTTCTCTTCGGCCTGCAGGCTAAGTGCCGGCACGCCGAGACCAAGGAGAGTGAGAATGAGGATATTCTTTCGCATAATAGAGGTGTGTTTTTTCACAAACGCTTCAGAATATAGGACGATCACGATATGACTTCAATGCGCAAATCCCCCCTTTTCATGGAACTTTCAGCGACAACACGACTGTTCTTAATCCTTGCACTTTCTCTGCCGGCTTTTCTCTCAGCGGAAGAGAAAGAAACGGAAGATGAAAAGGAAGAAGTCACTATCGAGAAGATTCTGGAAGACTGTGACACCCTCACAGGCCTCTTTCCGCTGCATCAAAATCGTGAGAACGGAAAGACCTACCTCCAAGTCTCAGCTGATCAGCTTTCAGATGACGAAACAACAAAGGAGTACATTCATTTCAGCCACACACTCGATGGTGTGACCGACCTCGGATTTTTCCGCGGCCAATTCAGCAATGCCCGGGTCTTCAAAATCCGGAGACATTTCGAAAAGATCGAATTCGTCGCCCGCAACACCTCTTTCTACTTCAATCCGGACAGTGCCCTGAAACGCGCTTCGGAAGCAAATATCTCTGAAGCCATTCTCGCGAGCCAGAAGATTGAAGCGAAAGACGATGAAAAAGGAATCTTGCTGATCGAAGCCGACTCCATTTTTCTGAAAGAATTTTTTCGTCAGTTGAAATCGGGGAAGTCAAAAGACGACAAAGGTGACACTTTTAAACTAGGTGATCTTTCAAAAGACCGAACCCGCTTCCTTGAGTCAAAAAGTTTTCCTGACAACACACTCTTCCGCGTCCAATACGTGTTCGAAAACCTTCACCCCTCAGAGTATGGCGATGAAGACGTAACAGACTCACGATTCGTGACAATCAAAGTTCAACACACGCTAATGGCGATGCCGGAGAACGACTACGAGCCTCGCTTCGACGACGCCCGCGTTGGCTACTTCACGACCCAGGTGACCGACCTCACCTCAAAATCGAGCGCCCCCTACCGTGATTTCATTCACCGATGGCATCTAGAGAAGCAAGATCCTGAAGCCGAAAAATCGGATCCAGTCGAACCGATCACCTGGTGGATTGAAAACACCACTCCGATGGAGATCAGAGACACAATCCGCGACGCAGTTCTTGCGTGGAATCCAGCCTTTGAGTCTGCCGGCATCACAAACGCCATCGAAGTCAAAATTCAGCCCGACGACGCGGAGTGGGACTCCGATGACATTCGCTATCATGTCTTACGCTGGACCTCATCCCCCAATCCTCCCTTCGGCGGCTATGGCCCCAGCTTTGTGAACCCGAGAACGGGGCAGATACTCGGGGCCGACATCATGCTCGAGTATGTTTACCTGACGAACCGAATTCGACTTCAGGAAATCGTGAAGCTGGGCGGCAGTGAGGCGACCACCTCCTCGAGCCCAGGGCTGCAACGCGGGCATCAGTGCTCTCATGGTGCGTGCCTTCACTCCAGCCGCATCGCGGGCGCTGCAATCCTCAGAGCTCAAGCCGCTCGCCTCGGGAATGGACCCGTTGACGAAGGAGAGTTAATCCGTCAGGGGCTCACTGAACTGATCCTACACGAAGTCGGGCATACAATCGGGCTCAATCATAATTTCAGAGCGAGCCACCTCTATGACCGGAAGCAGGCACACAACACGCAACTCACTTCGAAGACCGGGGTTTGTGCTTCTGTGATGGACTACGCTTCTGTGAATCTGGCCCTTAACCCGGATGAGCAGGGGCACTATTTCTCCATCGTTCCCGGCCCCTACGACCATTGGGCAGTTCGTGCCGGATACGGCTCAGAAGACAAACTCAATGAAGTCCTCTCAGAATCAACAAAACCTCAGCACGCATTTGCTAACGATGCAGACGACATGCGGAAAACAGGGCGCGGCATCGATCCAAGAGCGATGATCAATGACCTCACCAACGAACCAATCGAGAATGCCGTCGATCGAATCACACTCGTAAAGCAGACCCTTCCGAAACTAAAAGCGCAGTTTCCTGTTGAAGGAGAAAGCTACCACGAACTTCGAACCGCTTTTGCTACATTGATGCGGGAGTACGAACGCTCAGTAATTACAATTTCGAGGTTCATCGGCGGCGTAAAAATCGACCGCTCTCTACATGGACAAAATGGAGCGGCGCCCGAGCCCCTCACACCTCTTTCAGAAGAGGAGCAGAAGAAGGCTTTAGCCGCATTGAACAATCATCTCTTCGGACCCAGTGCGATCAGCTATCCTGACGGTTTAATTTCAAAACTCCAATTGCAACGACGCGGATTCGAATTTTTTACGCTCGATCAGAACGAAGATCCTAAGATTCATGACAGCGTTCTCGGCATGCAAAAACAGGTGTTGGATCAAATCCTTCATCCGCACACCCTTGAGCGAATGATTGACTCAGGACTTTACGGCAACACCTACGAAATCGGGACTTTTATGAGCGAGCTCGACGAACTGATAATGGAGGGAGATGCCGAACAAATACCGGGGACTTTTCGCGAAGCGCTTCAAATTGAATATGTTGATCGCCTCATCAGGATGAGCGGACTTGAAGACGACTCAACGCACCCCGCCGCGGTTCGAAGCGAAGCGGTTCGACTACTTACCGAACGATCAGCCCGCCTGAACGCTGGACAATATCAGGGCCTTCCCCGTCATCAAACATTTCTCACTCGTCGAATTGCCAACGCCCTTGCCCCCAAATGAAGCATCTCCTTTTCGCTCTCACGCTTTGCACATTAACAACACTCACTGCTTCAACTGATCGCCTCGCTGCCATATTGGATCGCTATCCGGCTGCTGACGCGAACGGTGACGGTATTCTCACCGAAGAGGAAGCGAGTGCTTACCGCGAGAAAATCAGAAGCGAGTCCGGTAACGATCGGAAAGGAAAAAAGCGTGAACGGATTGCGCCGACTCACGCCAACGTGGCCTACGGCCAACACGAACGCCAACGCTTCGATGTTTGGATCCCCGGTGAAACCGATGATCCGCGCCACTTTCCTGTTCTCGTCTACTTCCACGGAGGAGGGTTTGTTGGTGGAGACAAATCGCAGTTCGATCCCACGACCTATCTTGAGGCCGGGATTGCCTGCGCCAGCGTAAACTATCGTTTCGTCGACGGTGTTGAGACGATCACTCCGGTCCCATTCGAAGACAGCACGCTTGCCCTTCAAACCATCCGTCATATGGCCCACGAATGGGGCATCGACCCGGGAAGAATTGCTCTCTCAGGCAGCTCCGCAGGAGCGGTCATCACACTCTGGCTGGGCTACCACGATGACCTTGCTGATTCCGAATCAGAGAATCCCATTAGACAGACTTCAACGAGAGTCAACTGCCTTGTTCCGATCAATGGCCCCACCAATCTCATGCCGGATTGGATTGTCAAAAATATCGGCGGAAGCGATATGGTTCACGGTAGCTTCCCGAAACTTTTCGGAGAACCTGTCGCGCACCCCCCAGGGGATTCTCTCAGAGCAAAGGTCATGGAAATTTCACCATGGGAGCTTGTCAGTGCCGACGATCCACCCACTTATCTTGTTTACTCAGGCCCACTCGATGAGACCCCACTTCCTGTGACTGCCACTTCGGGCAAAGTAATTCACCACCCGGCATTCGGAAAAGCGTTGAAGGAGAAACTCGACAAGTTTGGAGTAGAAAACGACTTCCGCTACGGCATTGATCCAAGGGGAACTCCTAATCTCGCCGAATACCTGATGACTCAGTTTGGGATGCTGGACTAACGATCTCTTGCCGGCCGTGGATCATCTCCATGAGCCAGCGCTCCGATGTAGTCCACGAGAAGGTCGATTTCCTCGTCGCTGAGCCCCGATGTCACATTCACCATTTTATTTCCGTAGGCGTCCGTCTCGGCAGTGCCCCGCTTCCCCTCATGGAAATTCTCGAGCTGTCTGCGAATGTAGCTCCGGTTCAACGAAATCAGCTGAGCACTCTTAAAAACAACCTCACCTTTTCCGTTATATCGATGACACTCCATGCACTCGTTGGCGAAGAGGTACCGCCCTTTTTCAATTTGAGCATCCGGACCTGGCGCTTCGGTCAAAATAATGGGAAGGTTTGAAACCGTTTCAGCAGCTTCCGTAATTTGATCTTCAGTCAGTGTTAGAGCGATTGCCCGCATCTGCTGCCCCTGCAAATCATCGAGATGAATTCCTCGTTCCCCTTTCCTGAATTTTCGGAACTGCTCCTCAATATACCACGCTGGCAAACCGGCTATGGATGGGCTTTTTATCTCCTCGTTCCCTTCTCCTCTCGAGCCATGACAGGCGGCGCACACTTGAGCATATGCACCGTCTTCATGGTCCATCGCCTTGACCAAGCCTGGAACGCCCTCAGCGTCGGGCGCTTCTTTCCAGAGTGATTCCGCCTCAGCCTCCGAGAGTTCCGTTGGAGCCTCTAAATCCGTCTTATCCGAGCAGGAAGTAATTATCCCCAGGCAAAACGGGAGTGCACAAAAGGTTTTCAAGGCCAAGAGTTCACGGCGCAGCACGCGAAGCAATGACTGGTCTGAGAAATTCCCGATAGGTTTCATGATCAATGTAAAAGACGTCACGTGCTTTGTCGCCTCCCTGGATATTCTCAATAATTCCGAAATAGACGTTTTTAGTAGTGGATGGAGCGAGATGAAGCATCCTCGTGACTTCTTGGGGATCGCCCGTTGCCGCGTCTAATTCAGTAGTCACAATCTCAAAGCTTACGCTGGGAGTCTGCAAGGCCTCGTAGGCACCACCCAAAGAAAGAAACCAGCCGCTGGCGTTCAATGAACCGAGTCGGTTTCGAAGCGAAGTCGCTGCAGATTTATCAAGAGTATCAGTTACGTCGACTCCACTGCTCATTGCCTCCCAATCGTCACGGCGGTAGTCGTAATTGAGCTTGAGTTTCTCCTTACCCGGCTGCTCGCGAGTAATCGACTTGAGGTGAAACTGATTAAATGTCAGCACATTCAAGGAGCGCCATTTGATCGGATGGGTCGGGATAAGTCTCGCAAAGGTCGAAGCCAATTCGTAAATGTAGGGCTCTCCTTTGAAGTTGGCGAAAAGACGATTCTCCTCTCCTTCTCTCCAGCCAAGCTGCAAAATTCTCGAAACATCCTGAATCTGCCCCGGATTCCCTGATTGATCCGGCGGGGCGGGAAACTGAAGATCAAATCGAATTGCCTGCGCTGGCGGCATGAGACCAAATTCAGCGAGCTTCTCAGAATCATCCGAAGCGAAATCCAGGATCGCAGCTTCATTCACCCCGGTGACTAATTCGCCTACCTGTCCCAGATTCGCGGGCAGGAATTTGTCATTTACCATCACATCCCATGACATGCGATCTTCATTGGTTTGTGACCTGAGGAAAACTCTGGGATCAATGCGGCTCTCGATCGTTATCGACCTCAAGTAGGACATCGGGATTCGAGCCAGAGTCCGATCACGCAGTTCATTCGCCTTCCTGGGTAACTGTCCGAGGATTCCGCTGCTAAAACGATAGACGCCGGGGCGGTCAGACATTCTTGCTTCGACGAGAGCGGGTCCCCCCTCCACCTCAGGAGCCTCAATTTGCTTCAGATAAACTGTAAGGGGCTCCTCTATTCCATAAACTTGAACCTGCAGCAACGCAGCATCGTCCGGCAGGGGGTTGGGAATTGGTTCATCCGACTTTGACTGAACTAGCACTTCTTCAATTGAGAGACTGGCAAGCTCTGTCAGCAAGTCATCAAGCTTTTCGCGGTCTGCCCAGGCTTGAAATGGCTCGGCAATAGCCCAGTCCTGTTGAGGAGGCGTGATCCGCCGTTGGAAAACTACTTCGCCAGTTGATCGGCCAATACCCAGTTGCACAATAGCCTCGACCGGTGCGCTTAGGATTCGTCGGTCACGTAATGCCTCCAGCGGTTTCTCAAGCCAGGATCTCAGTCCACCATCAACTACTTTCACTCCATCTAAACCCTCAATCGTCGTGTAAATCGAACCCTCGCGAGGAGCGCTTTCTCCCACTGTTATTGTTTCATTCAGCACTTCGCCATCTTCCGTTTCTCCCCCTAACGAAACGCGAATTGCTTTATCCCCTTTTACTCCCAGTTGAACCGGATTGAGTTCCTCCTCATCGTTGTCAATTTCGTCCACGATGTTGAGATGGTTCAACTCATCAAGGAGTGAGGCAATGACTCGACTGTCAACCCGGTCAACTTCCGGTTCACTGAAAAACCAAATGCCGTTCACTTCTTCGAGCACCGTCTTTGCCGTGCCCTTTTCGATGACGATTCGCTCCACGGATTCGGGAGCGAAGCGCAATAGAACATTCGCGGCTGAGGCAGCTCCCCGACCGGCGGTAGACCTGCGATCGAGCGATGCTGTCACAATCGCCAAAATGATGGCGACAACACCGAGAACTGCTGTCGTTTTGACTCTCATCGTTTTATCTCTATCAGGCTCTTCGTTTCACCCACACTAATCCCGCGATGATCAGGGCAATGCCCGGCATCAAAAAGATGGTAAGTGATTGCAGTAATCCGGAATCCGCCGGTGAAATATTCAAGGTAAAGGCAGTCGGGCGACGAGGCGAAATCCCCATCAACGACTCACGATTCATGACCCAATTCAGGGAAGCCATCGTAAAATCGGCCGCGACCTTCGAGGTGTTTCCATCAGGCGAGATCAAATCTGGATTTCCCACGACAACTAAGCGTGAGCTACCCTCTGACAAGTCAGAATCGCCGAGAATTCCTTTTTCAACCGACGCCGCCGTAAAAACAAGATTGGGAGACCCGTTGTCGAGATCAGGACTAAATGAAATTTCTTCAGCTTGAAACTCAGTCTCTCCCCAAAAACCTTCACCGGCGACCATCAGCGGTCGCGGGCGAATATTTTCAGAAAGAAGCAAGTCATCTTCAAAAAGCACATTGAAAGATTGAGTCCGCCCGTTCAACCGAGCTGATAATGCCGGCAAATCACGGGTCGGACCTCCCCCAGGCATCAACGCCACAGGGACATCAGAAATACGTCTCGGAGCCAGCCCCGCGAGACTGATCACACTGAGAACGCGATCTCGATTCGGAGCGACTCCGTGCTCACGCAACAGCCCGTCAAAGTTTGGTGTATCCGCGCCGGGGTCGAGAAATATGACGAGGCCGCCTCGTTCGTCAGCCCAATAATTTTGGACCATCTCAGCTTCACGACTCGTCAAGTCCGTCGTATTCCCCGGAAAAAACAGAGCATCAGCGTCCCTTGGAATCTCCTGGCGACCCTCAAGAACCAAAGTCTCGAGACGCGCATTCTGAGCCGTGGCGAGCGGTTCAATCTGCTGAGCAATCGGCACCAATTCATCAGCGCGTCTTCCACCGGTCACGAAATAAATTTTCCTCTGCTGTTGCTCGGTCACTTCGAGCAGAGCTGAGGTCAACACTTCCTCCCCTTTGAACTCAATAATCCGTCCGGTGTTCGAATCGCGGGTTACGAGCTCCTCTGCCGCGATCACCTTGGTTCGCCCCGTTTCACCGAGAATTACGATCTGATCTCCACCGAACCGGAGCTGATACTGATCTTTCAATTCTGCGAGACGGGAGCGGCTGCGGCTTAGATCGAGATACTCGGAAACGACTGCATCTCCCCCGATGCGATCATACTCGGAAAGGAGACCTTTGACCTCGGGGTAAAGATCTGATGTCCCGAGGAAAGCCATAATGATCCGCACCTCGCCACCCAACGATTTTAGATAACCGGCTGAGGTCTCGGATAAAGTGAATCTTCGATTCTGGGTCAGATCCCATGTCGTGTGTCGACGGCAGCTAAGATAATTGATCTGAAGAAAAATAATCAGGACAATGATCAACTGCACCGCGACGAGCCCTGCGGTTCGGAAGCGTTCCATCTTTCTCGCATCAATGCGAAGACGGGATTCCTCTCCTTCGGAGGGAACTTCTTTTTTCTGGACCTGTATTTCTTCTGCCATGGATGTAGGTCAGGCCCGCCATTTGCGGGATTCCAACACATGATGTGTGATTGTCAGGAGCACCGCCGCAAAGCTGATGTAATAGATGATCGGACGGCTGTCGATCAGGCCTTCAGTCAGTGAATGCATGTGCTCAATCGTCGAAAAATAACTAAGACTATCACCCCAGTTCGAACCGGAAACGAGTCCAAAACGCTCCATGAATCCCATGAAATAATGAAGCATCACGAAAACGAAAGTCAGCATCGCTGCGATCAACTGGTTCGATGTAAGCGCAGACGCCAGCGTCCCGATCGCGACGTGAAAAATCCCTACGAGGAGCAATCCTAGCGAAGTCCCCCAGAGAGCACCGGCTTGAAAGGCGGCCTGTTCCCCGGTAATCAACTGGAAGAGGGGGAAGAACATAAAGAGTGGCGCTACGATAACAAGATAGACAACGACCGTGGCGCAATACTTCGCGAGGATCACTTCCGAAGTTCTCACCGGCGCGGTAAGCAAACCTTCAATCGTTCCCATTTTCCGTTCCTCGGCAAAGAGCCTCATAGTGATAAGTGGAAAAAGAATAAAGAAGCCCATCCAGAACCAACCGGAATCGAAGAGGTTGTAAACAAGACTTCGTGAACTAACTCGAAGCCGCATCGCGTTGATCATTCCAACAAAAAGCCAACCGTTCAGAAAAGTGAATAGCGCCATCACAATCCATGCGAGAGGCGAAAGAAAAAACGATCGCAGCTCTTTGGTAAACAGAATGAGAAAGGCTCGCATATGAAAAAAGACCTAATCTAACAGGGTTAGGTGGAAGACTGAACGGGGTTGGTTTTGCCTGTCGATTCACCTGGGCGCTGCACGATGTCGACAAAAGCATCTTCAAGAGAGGCGGCCCGGCTTGCAAGCTCGCGAATCCTCCATCCAGACTTGTTCACAAGCTCGAAGACATCTTCGCGGGCGTCGATATTAGGATCAGTGTGGATCAGAAGAGTCACCCACTTGCCTCCGATCTCGGTTTTTTTGACTGACTTGACGCCCTCCAACTTGCTGATTTTCTCCGTTGCTTTTTCCCCATCGCCTTGCATCTCGAGAATAATCTCTCCGGGGCGACGCAATCGCCGAATTAAGTTCTGCGGCGTGTCACAGGCCCGAATTTTACCCTGATCGATAATGACAACGCGGCCGCAGGTCATTTCCACTTCTGAGAGAATGTGAGTCGAAATGAGAATGGTATGACGCTCACCAAGACGCTTGATCAGCTCTCGGGATTGCCGAATCTGGTTTGGGTCAAGTCCATTGGTTGGCTCGTCAAGAATGAGTAGGTCCGGTTTATTTACCAGCGCATCGGCGAGGCCGACCCGCTGTTTATAGCCCTTTGACAGAGTCGAAATGATCTTGTGATCGACCTCGGAAAGACTGCAAATGTCCATTGCCTCGTTCACGGCACGACGGGATTCACGATATCGAAGCCCTTTGATGCGCGCCCTGAATTGGAGATACTCCTTCACCCTCATGTCAGGATAAAGCGGCACGTTCTCCGGCATGTAACCCACATGCTGCCGAACCTTGATGGAATCCTCGTAGATGTCGTAACCGGCAACGGAAGCAGTGCCCTCTGAAGCCGAAAGAAAGCAGGTCAAAATGCGTAAAGTAGTGCTTTTCCCGGCTCCATTTGGTCCCAGAAAACCGACAATTTCCCCTTTTTCGACATCGAAGGAAATCGAATCGACAGCCGTTCGTCCGGCATAGCGTTTGGTGAGATGATTAACTTGGATCATGAACGAAAGTGTCCCGACCGGTGGGGTTGCACAATGCTTACATGGAATGACAAAAACATTCAACCATCCAAATGACTTTGCGAATCCACGGGATTTCTAAAAACCGGCCACACTAGTCTAAGTGACCGATGTCTAACTGAGGGCGCCTGCGCTGTGCTTCAGGGTCAATTCGATGGACCCAGACACTCTGGACCAGTCCCATAAGGAACAGCAACACGATGATGAAAGTTCCGCCATAACTGATAAAAGGCAGTGGAATACCGGTGATTGGCATGATGAGAAGATTCATCCCGACATTCTGGTAAATGTGAGCAAAGAGAAGCCCAACGACTCCGACTACCAGAAGCCGCCCAAGCATGTCACGGCTGTAAAACGCGACATAGATGCATTGCAGCAGCAGCAGGGTGAAGCCGCCAAGCATCAGTAGGGCACCGCGGAAACCCCATTCCTCAGCCAAAACCGGAAAGATAAAGTCATTGATTGCCGTGTCCGGAGAAATGAATCCTTTGTTGTTCACCGTTTCAGGATTTTTGAAACCTTTCCCACTCCATCCTCCACTTCCAATTGCGAGTAGGTTGTTGTAGGCACTGTAGGCCTCGGCAAGAATGTTTACTTTCTTGCCTTGGAGCATCTCGATCTGCGTCGTGATCCGCTTTTTCTGGTAATCCTTGAGCCCGAAAAAGAATGCAAAGGGAAGGAACATCGTCACGCTGAGAATGATAACGATCATGAAACGGAACGGAATATTCCCAATCAAGACCATCGCTCCAAACACTGGCACCCAGACAATGGCTGAACCGAAGTCTCCCTGCAAAAGGACGAACGCAAAAGGCACTAGAGCGATGAGTCCTGAAACAGCGAGACGCAGGAAAGGGTTCCGCAAAATCGGATGCCAGCGATGCAAAGTGCAAAGGACAACCGCGAGAAGGATTAACCCTGCCGCAATCGCGAGCTGCGATGATTGAATCAAGACCGGACCAACACTGAGCCATGCTCGAGTCCCATTGATCTCAACTCCAAAAAAGGTGGTGAAAATGAGGATCCCCACCGCGATGAGATAAACGGGGAGCCCGAGGAACTTTGTCCACTTGTAGTCCATGAGGCTCGTTGCCGTGAACACCATCAACCCGAGCAGGATCCAGTATACCTGATCCTTCCATTTCGTTGCGAGCTCGGCCTCTTCGCGCATCCAGCACGCGCTGTATATCGCAAACACTCCAAAAATGAGCAGGGCGATCATATTGGCGATCAAAAGCCAATTCATGCCGAGAAATTTTCTAAAGAGAGGTGTCATCGATCAAAGGCAGCAACTCACTAGTCGCCTCGTGTAATCATGTTGAGGACGGTTGACGACAGACTCGGCGGGGCCAATTTCCAGCAATCGTCCCCGATGCAGTACACCGATAGCATCGCCTAATTGATGAGCGACTGCAAGGTCGTCTGTTGCGACAAAAAGCGTGAGGCCCATCTCTTCACGAAGGTGTCGAATCAAATTGAGCAATTCCGCTTCCTGCACCGCGTCAAGCCCCTGAGTGACTCCATCACATATCAACAATTCAGGACCGATCAGCAGCGCCCGTGCAATCGCAGCCTGCTGACGCTCAACCGCGTCAAGTTCGGCTGGATACAACGGGCGAATAACTTCAGGAAGCCCACACAGGACCATTGCGGCCTCCGTCCGACGCTGCCATTCCTCACGCGATTCTTTGGGGTACCATAGCCGCAGTACCTCGAGAAACATCTGATCAATCGTCATCTCGGGGCTGAGCTGTCCGGCGCGATCTGAAAAGACCGCCTGGACCTTCCGCCTCAGTTTTCGAAAGTGACGGTCTCCAAGCGCGGTCGTCTCTACCTCCGCAAGAGTGATTGTTCCGGAAGCAACTTCCTTCAGCTTCAGCACCGCCATGACAATGGCCCTTTTCCCACTGTTCTCCTCCCCGACGAGACTGAGGCTTTTCCCCTTTTCAATCTCGAACGAAATGTCTTCGACAAGCATCTTCTCCGAGATGTCATAGCGAAACCAGTGCCGCCGTCGTCGCTGCTGGAGCAGAGTCAAATTTTCGACTTCAAGGTATGTCATGCCTTATCATACTAACCAAATCAGGTCAGAGGAGCAATCGCGATCCTGCCTGAAAATGGGTCCGGATTTGCTTGCGAAGCGGGGTCGCCGCAGGAACATTCCAAGACTAATCATGAGTCGCTCACGTCTTACCGTCCTTCCTTTGCTCGCCGTAGCGCTGTTCCTCAGCAGCTGCGCAACGCAATCCGGCGTTGAGAAGCGGATCGAAAAAAACCCGCAGCTCTACAGCAAGCTGAGTGGCAGCGATCGGGAACTAGTCCGAAGAGGCGAAGTGAAAGAACGCATGTCACAGGAGGCTGTTTTTCTCGCCTGGGGACGACCCGATCAAGTCATGAGCGGAGGAAGAAACGGCCAATCGACCGAGAAATGGGCTTACTTCAGCAGCCGGCCAGTGAACAATTTCAATGTTGGAGTGGGCATGGGATCGTCCCATTCGTTTTACACTAATTTCGGCATACACCCTCGATACGGCTATAGTTTTGGTCCAGGATGGAATTTCGGGAGCAGCGTGGATTTCGTCCAGCAGATTACGAAGCAGGTGGAATTCAGCAATGGTCGAGTCACGGCCTGGCAGCGTACGCAATGAAACAAACCGCCATGGATATCACGTTCACGCCCATAGCTACTCTTTTTCAGTGATGGAAGATCGCTTCGGACATCTCATCAGCTATCTGCGTGTCTCCGTGACAGACCGCTGCAACGAGCGTTGCCAATACTGCATGCCGCAGGAGGAACAGGAATGGCTCACTCGCGACGAAGTTCTCAGCTATGAGGAAATGCTTCGCGTCATTCGTGTCGGCGCGGGTCTTGGTATTTCAAAGATTCGAGTCACGGGCGGCGAACCTCTCACTCGTCGGAACGTTCTTTGGTTCTTTGAACAAATCAACGGGATCGAAGGCATCAACGACATCGGAATTTCCACCAACGGCACTCTCCTCGGGAAGACCACAAAGGAGGGCATTACGACTGCGCAGGCGCTCAAGAACGCCGGGGTTCGCACCGTGAATGTCTCTCTCGACACGCTCGACCCAAAAGAGTATGCCGAGGCCACAGGCCGCGACCTCTTCCATGAAGCCGTTGCTGGAATCGATGCCGCGAGGAAAGCCGGGTTTGAAAAAATCAAAATCAACTCGGTCCTCATGCGTCACCGGAATGAGCACGAGCTATGGGATCTCATCGAGTTTGCTCGAGAGCGGGATCTCCTTCTACGTTTTATCGAGCTGATGCCGGTCAGCACGACACAGGTTCTGAGCGAGCAAAACTTCCTCCCATCGGGAGAGGCTAAAAAGCTCATCGAATTTCGCCTTGGCAAGCTCAAGGCTCGCCCTGACATTCGCACCAACGGCCCCGCGACTTACTACGAAGTGCCGGAGACAGGTCAAATCGTCGGATTCATCGGTGCAATGACAAACCTGCATTTTTGCGAGAGCTGCAACAAGCTTCGCCTCACCTGTGAAGGCAAGCTTCGCCCATGTCTCGGCAGTCACCTCGAATTCGACATGCGCGAAGTGCTGAGGGATCAGGAAATGACTGATGATGACGTCGCCAAATTTTTCATGAACGTCGTCGCGCGTAAACCTGAGATGCACGAGTTCCGTGAAAACTATCAACCCGGTCGCAAGATGATCGCGATTGGCGGGTAACGCGCTGAGCGCACCTTTAAACTTGAACTTCTAACCTTGAACGTTCAAGGGGCTGGTTTTGACCCCAACTATTGGATATCAGGCTCCTCGCCATCAAACACGATATAGCGAAACTTTGAGACATACTCGTCGCCGGGCTCAATCGTGAATGGCTCTTCTACCATTGGAGCAAAAACAAAGTAAGGCTTCGCCGGATGGAGTCTCACCCACTGCGGATAGCGAAAGTTCTGCTTATCCTGCAACGCCACGATTCCGCAGGGATCTCCGTCAATCTCGCCTGACATCTGTACCCATTCGGGTCGGGTATGATTTCCATCGGTCCGCCCATGACCTTCGCTGGTTTCCATCAGGCTATCTTCCTCCCCCATCCATTCGCGGCTCCCGCGAATCGCCATGCCACCGTAGTGATATTTCTCGATTTCCAACGGGCTCTCGCCGATCACTTTCTGGGTCGAGGTCAGATCGATGCAATAGTCACTCTTTCTTATCTGAACCTGAACCTCCCAGGTCTCGCTGAGCACTGACTTCGCTCCACCGGGGGCCTTCAGGTCCTCCCATCGATGCTTCACGACAAATCCGGCAGCATTGTCCTCCTCAACCAGCTCAATAATTTCATCAAAGTGAACCTTCCCAGCCTTCTTCTTTTCATTCCAGAATTCGGGCTTCCGTCCTTCGTAGCTCGTCTTCGTCCACGCAAAGAAGAGCCCGTGCTGGTGCGGATGGTCCGGCGCGAAGTCATCGGTGACCTGCTTTCCTGACGGCGTGTAGATCGGGTGAATATAACCGGTGCGCGTATAAACTGGATCATTCTCCGCGGCGTCGGCAGTCGGTGCCTTGTTGTAAACGAGCACGATGGCATTGCCGTTTAGAATCGTGATTGTCTCGTCGGTTTCTTTCACGCTCAGCTCCCCGGCATAGGCGTTGCTGAATGAAAAGAGCACTAGAGCAAACAGGAAAGTCCATTTCATGGAGGAAACTCTACGATATAAATATTCCCTTACTATAACGCAGTCACGGAAACGGGATGGCGAAAACGAGGGAACTGAATTCGACGCCTACTTTCCTACTTTCCTACTTTCCTACTTTCCTACTTTCCTACTTTCCTACTTCTCCATCCCACCCTTTACTTCACGCATGTCCGATCCTTCCCTCACTCACCTCCGCGAAGATGGCAGCGCCGCTATGGTCGACGTTTCGGAAAAACCTGTTGTTAGGCGGGAAGCAACCGCAAAAGGATTCATCGAGCTGCAAGCCGCAACCATTTCCGCGATCAGCGAAGGTGAACTACCAAAGGGTGACGTCCTCGCCGTCGCACGTATCGCCGGGATTCAGGCAGCAAAAAAAACGGCGGACTTGATCCCGCTTTGTCACCAGCTCCCCCTCACCAAAGTGGCCGTCGATTTTGAGATCCGGGATGACGGTGTCAGGATCATTGCAACGGTGAGAACCGATGCGAAAACCGGCGTCGAAATGGAAGCCCTCACAGCTGTTTCCACGGCAGCCCTCACGATCTACGACATGTGCAAAGCTATCGATAAAGCGATGACAATCCGCGAAGTTACTCTGGCCGAAAAGTCGAAGGCCCCTCTAACCTGATCACTTCACGTGATAGGTCACGAGCAGCGAAAAAAAGAATACCGCGAGAAAAACGGGGATTCCCGTGTAGGCGATGATGTGAAGTTTGTCAGTTCTCAGCTTCTCTGGTGGAAACCCTGGAAAAACCGTCGCGCCAAATTTGAGATTGAGACGCGCGTAGAGTGAGGCTCCTGCGAAGGCGAGAAGAAAAAGTCCCACAAAAATCTGGGCCGGCACCGGCATGGTATCGAAGACAAGTGAAAGATTGGTCCAGCGTTCCATAATAGCAGTCGTGACGGATTAAGACCAAGCCTGGGCAACCTGACGGGACTGACCGAGACCCTCAATTCCCAGTTCGACGACGTCGCCGGGCTTCATGAATTGTGGCGGATTGAACCCCATCCCAACCCCGGGGGGAGTGCCGGTAGAAACGATGTCGCCGGGTTCGAGCGTCATGAAACGACTGAGATAACTGACAAGATGAGCAATCCCAAAAATCAACTTACTGGAGTTACCGTCCTGCTTTGTTTCTCCATTCACGGTCAGCCACATCTTGAGTTTCTCAGGATCGGGGATCTCATCAGAAGTGGCCACGAAAGGGCCTATCGGAGCAAAAGTGTCACAGCTTTTTCCCTTCACCCACTGTCCGCCGCGCTCGAGTTGGAACTCACGCTCGCTGTAATCATTGTGAAGCACATATCCGGCGACGTGATCGAGCGCATCGTCTTCGCTCACATAGCTCGCTTTTTTTCCGACGACAAAAGCAAGCTCGACTTCCCAGTCAGCCTTCTTGCTATCACGCGGTATCACGACATCATCGTTTGGCCCAACGATCGCACTGGTCGCTTTGAAAAATACAATCGGCTCTTTGGGAATGTCCATTCCCGCTTCTTCAGCATGATCAGAAAAGTTTAGTCCGATACAGATCAACTTTCCAGGCCGCGCCGTGGCAGGCCCCAGTCGGGTTTCGTTCGAAACAACTGGTGCGGCGGCGGCATTTTCATCAGCCCATCCTTTGAGGCTCTCAAGATTAGAAGGATCTCCAAAAAATTGATCATTCCAATCCATTCCGAAGCCGGAAGCATCGATGCGCTTTCCATCCTCCAGTTGAAGGCCAGGTTTCTCAGATCCGGGGTTACCAAAGCGAAGCAATTTCATCGCAGCGACCCTAGCGACGCCTATGGTCGACGTCAACTGACAGAGCAAGAGAGTTTGCGGAACCTAGCGGAGTGAGAGCGTCGGAGCCTTCAGATCGTTGCGAACCGGAAGCTTTCGCCAGAGGCTCGGAGAGAAATAGTCCCGGCGAAAGTCGGATTCATCAGCTTCTGTAAAATAGAGGTTCTCCCGATCGAAAAGCTGCTCAGGTTGGTAGAAAGCGGCCGCCTTCGAAGCGATCACTAAATTTTCAAGGGTGATGTTGTCCTGAAGGGTCGACTCTAACACATACTGTCGATCACCTGATTTCACGACCACCCATGCGTGCTGTCCAATGTTGCCGTTCCATCCGATGGCAACCCGCGCCTCAAAGCCGGCTGAAATCAGAGCATCCGCGAGAAGAATTGAGGTGTCCTCACAGTCCCCGGCTTTTTCGTCCCAGGTCTGACGGGAATTTTTCCAAACCTCACGCTCCTTCTCATCGGAGTGATCTTGATCCAATTGATAGTCACATTGGTCTGTAATTCGTTGCCACAGCGCCATGATCCTTTGCTCACTCGACATCTGAGATGCGACCTCAGGCTGCTCCATGAGCTTGAATCCGTCAAAAAAGTCGGGAGCCCGCTTGATCGTTCCGCTCGTGTCTGCCGCGAGGATATCAAAAGGCAATTCGCAATAAGGGCAGGAAAGAATAAGGGTTCGTGACTCCTTTTCGACCTCAAGCGCGTGGACTTTGCCGCAATGAGGACATTGATTGAAAAATCGCCCTCCTTCTTCGTTCGCCGCTCTCAGGGAAAACGCGGGTATCCTCCGGGCCATCACGGCGAGCGCTCCGAGCCGGCGTCCATGAGTGAACACCGCCGTGTTCACCGTATTGAAGTCCGGACTCGCCACTGCTGTCCATCCCGCCAATTTTCCAAGCAATTCTTCCCTGCTTCCGGAAGTCACTAAGTTTGCAGCTAAATATTGCGCGCCAGGAAACTGGGACTGGAGATCATTAAAAACCACGTCCAACTCTATCTCTTCGGGACGCGGATGCTCACCGACAAATGCGCGGAGGAAAGTCTGGATATCATCGTCAACACCGGCCTGATCAACATTTAGCGGAACGCGGGCACGATTAATGTGAGCAATCGCATCAGAGCGAAAACCACGTTGATAACTCTCGTCCACCTCCGGAAGGGGGCGGAGCAGGTTGGCTAAATCAAATCCTCCCGACTGTTTCGAGCCAAAGGAGTAAGCGATCAGCGCGGCGACCAGGAAGCCGCCGAAGCATAGAAGGCCTCGGACCATTAAAATCTGTTGTGTTTGTGTGCACGCTCTTCAGGACGTGTTAAATCTGAAGAGCGATCGGTTGTGTTATGGTAATTATAAACCCATCTCACCCGCGGGTGCAAATCATTTTATCCTGATCATACAAAAAAGCGATCTTTTTGTATCGCTAAGCTTTTCATGCATCTTAAAAACGAAGAAAAACGTCAAAGAGGCGGGGAATCCCCGGAGACGACTCCACCAACCCGTCCCCTATTCCCTGCCATCTGGAAAGTTTCAGGTTCCTGTCTTTTCTAACCCTCGGGCAGCAACTCACCGAGGTTCCCTAAATTCCGCTTCATGATAGAAAGCCAGTCGCCCTCTTCGGGGCGATTCGCGCAGGGATTAAAGACGACTCCTTTAATGCCTCGCGCCGCCAGGGCTGTTACGTTATCCGGACTGGGCTCGTCCTCCCAGATCATCCATGCGGCCTCATGGGATTTCTGAAGCTCAGCCAAATCTTCAATCGCCTCGTCGGTCATTTCCATTTCCGGCTCCCACTCCAGAGATTTTATCTTCAAGCCGTAGGCACGAGCCATATACTGATAGATTGGATGTGACGCCAATAGAGGGGTCGAACCGATCTTGCCGCCGAGTGCTTCCATTTTCGCATCGAGCGCCGCGAGATCGTTCTTCAGTGCTTCCAAATTGGCCTTAATCTCTGTCGCTTCCGAAGGGACAACCGCCGCGAATCGTCTCGCAATCGCCTCGGCCTGAACCGTCGCCTGACTGAAATCCAGCCAGGTTGTAAAAACTACTCCCCCATGCGAATGAACAGTCCCATCACCGTGGGTGTGCATTTCCCCGTCCGTTTCGATGAAAGCGTCACGAAATTCACGGGAGCTGTCGACTATCGCCGAAACCGGCAAAGAGGCGTGGTGCATCCACTTAGAATAGGTGGCTCCGTTGCGTATAATGATATCCGCCGCTTGATATGCCATCAACGCTTCGTCGGACGGCTTCCAGAAAGCAGGATCGATCCCGGGATCAACGAGATAGTGAATCTCGAAAGCATCAGTCGCGATGCGCTCCGCAAAGTAGGCGAGCGGATAGTTTGCCGCCTGAACCTGGATAGGCTCATTCGCGTGCGACGCAACTGAACTGAGATTCGAAAGGAGAAAACCAAGGACGAAGATAGACGATAGTTTCATTGTAAAAATAACCTCTCGCTGCGCCGCTCGGTCAAGAAACATCATCGCTTCAAGAGGGTGCCTGATTGCGCATCGCATTGGCTACCTGATTGAAAAATCCGCCTAGCAACTCACGAGGTTCGCCAGTCAGTTCAATTTCATCCATGGCTTCATTCATCATTTCCAGCCAGCGATCCCGTTCCGCTTCGCCGATCTTGAAGGGCATGTGGCGCATCCGAAGGCGAGGATGACCACGCTCCAGAAGGTAACGCTGCGAGACCCCGAAACGAAATTCCATGAAATCGCGAAGACGTTTCTCAGCCCCCTCCCAATCATTTTCAGGATACATCCCACCTACCAGTTCGTCCTTGCGGACGCGGCGATAAAAAGCGGCAATAAGCGGTTGAAAACCCGCTTCGCCCAATGCCTTGACCACAATCTCCTCCATATAATAAGGGCATGTCCCCCATGATCACTTACCCCATTCACTCTTGATTTCCAGTACGCTGATCCGGATACTTCGACCCTCAATAAACTTCGTCGTGATGAAAACCCATCTCTCCGCTCTCATTTCAGGACTGACTCTGCTCACTTTCTCAGCGCTCCAGGCTGACTACGAAAACAAGGAGCTCTTCGATGATCTGGTCATGCCGGTTCTCTCAGCCAAATGCGCCGGCTGCCACGGAGATGAGAAGCAAAAAGGTAAACTTCGCGTCGACTCTTTCGAGGCCATTCTCAAAGGTGGAAGCGAAGGGGCTTCAGTCGTCGCTGGCAACACCGACGAGAGCTCCCTCATCCAGCGAGTCTATCTGCCTCTCGACGACGACGAACACATGCCGCCTGAAGGCAAAGACCAACTCTCTAAAGAGGAAACAGCCGTAATCGCTTTCTGGATCAACTCCGGTGCGAAGACCGGAATTCCGATTGCTGACTTGAAGCCCGATGAGAAAACGATCGCTGCGATCACTCATGTCGTCGGAAATATCCCGAAGCCTTCCATCGTCGCAGTTAGGGATGAGTTGCCAAAATTGAATGAAGCTCAGAAAAAGATCATTACCGAAACGATCGGTCGAATTTCAGAAAACGGGGCATCTCTCATGCCGATTGCCCAGGACACCCCCGAACTTCGATTCAGCGCTCTTAATGTTGCCAAGGAATTTTCTGACGACGGACTCCTTGCTTTGGCGCCGGTGTCTCAACATGTCAAATGGGTCGACATTGCCCGCACCAAGGTAACCGACTCCGGACTCGTGCATCTCAAAAAGATGACTAATCTCACGAGACTTCATCTTGAGAACACCCAAGTCACCGACGCGGGTATTGCTCATCTCGCGGGACTGCCAAATCTTGAATATCTAAATCTCTACGGCACGCAAGTTTCGGACGCAGGACTTGCCAAACTGGCCGGTTTAAAGAATTTGAAAAAGGTATTCCTCTGGCAAAGCAAAGTGACCGACGCCGGAGCAAAGAAACTTGCCGCTGCCATTCCCGGGCTCGAAGCCAATACTGGATGGAAGGCATCGTCGGTTGAGCCGGTTGCCCTCGTTGCGAACACGAAAAAAGCTAAACCTGCTCCTCCTGCGCCAAAGCCTGAGACGAAATCTCCACCAAAGCCCGCTCCAAAAGCTTCACCAAATCCTAGTCCAGCGAACCCTCTCTTCGATAAAGCGATCGCCGAATTAAAAGCCGCGTCGGGCGCTGCTGATCAAAAAGCAGCCAAAGCAAAGGCGGACTTCGACGCAGCAATCACCGCCGTTGATGCGGCTACGAAAAAAGCACAAGCCCTCAAAGCTGAGTCTGAGAAGGCCGCCCTGGTTGCGAAAGAGGCAAAGGCAGCACTCGATCAATTAATGAAGGCTTCCGAGGTCGGAAAGTAGCGGATTTCCCGAAACTGTAACAACGCCTCCTGGAGTCCTCAGGCAGACTCCTTTGCGCGAACCGGGTGAACAACTTTTCGCATTTGCTCGACGCTGACACAGAGAGCATCAAGATGTTCACGAGTCTGCTTCAGGGTCGAATTTAATTCATTCAATGCAGAAATGGCTGAAGCCGTTGGGAGGTGGTGCATCGACTTGGCTTCGGCTTTAAATTCAATGACATTCTCCGCCGAATTTTCGTCACTCTCTCCACTGAGCGATACCATGGCCCGTTGAACCCGGCTTTCGATCCGATCAACCCGCTCGGTAACACGGGTTTTGAGATCGCTGGCGTGTAATTCGAGCTTTGACTCGAGATTCTCCATTCTCGCTTCGAGAGAATCGGGCTTGCCTCCCAAACTCGCCAACTGTTCACGTTGCGCAGAAGTCGCTCCTGGTTGCGATGTCTCAGAGTCAGAGGAAAACGGAATACGAATCATCAGAAAAGAAAGATTTTTAGCAGAGTATCAAAAATTTCATAAATATCAATAATTAAGATGTCTTTAATAAAAATTCCATTTATCGCGGTTAGCTTGACATCACACCGTTTCGGCTGAATTTGCGCGCAAAGCCCCAAACTCTTACCCATCAAAATTACGGAACTGATATGAGAATTGCCTTTTTAACTGCCGGAGGCATCGCCCCCTGCCTCTCAGCCTCCATCGGAGGATTGATTGAGACTTACAACGAAATCGCACCTGAAGCAGATCTCATGGGCTACCTGAACGGGTACCAGGGATTACTCCTCGGAAAGTCCTACCATTTTCCAAAAGAAGTCCGCCAGAACGCCGCGATCTTTTACAACTTTGGCGGAAGCCCTATCGGCAACAGCCGCGTTAAATTGACCAACGTCGAAGACTGTACCAAGCGCGGTCTTGTGCAGCCGGGAGAAGTTCCTCTCAAAGTAGCCGCTGACCGCCTCGTCGCGGACGGGGTCGACATCCTTCACACGATTGGTGGTGATGACACGAATACGACCGCAGCCGACCTTGCTGCTTATCTTGAGGAAAACGGATACAACCTCACTGTCGTTGGAATGCCCAAGACCGTCGACAACGACGTCTTCCCCATCAAACAAACTCTCGGGGCATGGACTGCAGCTCACCAAAGCGCGCGTTTTTTCCGCAACGTCGCCAACGAAAACACCACAAGCGCCCGCCAGCTTATCATTCACGAAGTCATGGGGCGCCACTGTGGGTGGCTCACCGCCCGCGCTGCCTACGAGTATCATGAGAGCCTTCATCAGTATGACTGGATGCCCGAAGCCCTTCTTCATCAGTTGCGCTGGGACGTTGATGCTGTCTGGCTTCCCGAAATGGAAATCGACCTCGACGCTGAGGTGGAGCGCCTCAACCAAAAGATGGACGAGCATGACAGTGTGAACATTTTCCTAAGCGAGGGCGCCGGAATGGACAACGTCATCGCTGAGCTCAAAGCAAAAGGTGAAGAACCGCAGAAGGATGCCTTCGGTCACTACCGCCTCGATGACGTGAACGTCGGCAAGTGGTTCGGTTCACAACTTCAGGAAAAACTCGGCGCCGAGAAACTGCTCATCCAAAAGAGTGGTTACTTTGCGCGAAGCGCCGCCCCGAACGACGACGACCTCGAGCTCATCAAAGCGAGTGCACGCCACGCTGCCGAGTCAGCCCTCCGCGGTGAAAGCGGTGTCGCCGGTCTCGACGAAGACAACAACGACGAAATGAGCACGATCGCTTTCCCACGCATCAAAGGCGGCAAGCCCTTCGACATCGACGAGGGCTGGTTCACTATTCTCCTCGAAGAAATCGGCCAGCCCAAAGGCAAGCGCATTGAAGCGCACTGATCGATCTGATCCTGATGAATTTTCAGAGAAGCTCCGGTTCGAATTCGCCGGAGCTTTTTTGTTTCCCGACTTCAGGACACCATTGTCGCAGTGAGAATTCCTGAATCGAGAGATACCGCCGAAAAAGAAGACACCGGGCGAAGTGTGGTATCGGATTTGACACACCGAAACACGCGTTTACATTCCGCCGCCTCCGCGCTGAGGCTGTCCCTATCCGCGTTTCCCCCGCACAGTGCCAGCCGGAAAGTCAATGACAGCAAGCGCTCCGCACTAACAGGACTACTAATCCTTTTCTAAAAAAACAACCAAGGACTCATCGAACCGATCATGGCTACGAAGAAAACCGCAAAGAAAACCGCTCCTAAAAAGGCAGCAAAGAAGGCACCTGCACGTGCCAAAAAACTAGTCTACTTTTTCGGCGGCGAAAAAGCGGATGGCAATGGCACTCAAAAAGCGCTCCTCGGAGGTAAAGGTGCAAACCTCGCTGAAATGGCACTGATCGGACTTCCCGTTCCGGCCGGTTTCACGATCACCACTGAGGTCTGCACTCACTACTACGAGAACGGTCGCAAGTGGCCCGCTGATCTCCAGAAGCAGATCGAAGCCAACATCAAGAAGACTGAAAAAGTCATGGGCGCCAAGTTTGGTGATCTTGAGAATCCCCTTCTCCTTTCCGTTCGCTCCGGAGCTCGCGAGTCAATGCCCGGGATGATGGATACGATCCTTAACCTCGGCATCAACGACGAAGTGGTTGCCGCTCTCGCTGCCAAAGCCAATGACGAGTCTTTCGCGTTCGACAGCTACCGTCGCTTCCTCCAGATGTATGGCGAAGTCGTCATGGGTGTGGAGCACAAGCCCGGCGAGCACCAGGATCCTTTCGAAGCGATCCTCGACAAGGTAAAGGCAAAAGAGAAAGTCGAAAACGACTCTGACATTTCTGTCGATGGCCTCAAAGAGATCGTTGCTCAGTTCAAGAAACTCATCAAGACACGCACGAAGAAGGACTTCCCACAGGATCCAATGGACCAGCTCCGCGGAGCCGTCGACGCCGTCTTCTCCTCATGGCAGAACGACCGCGCGAAAGTCTACCGCCAGAAGTATGGCATCCCTGCTGAGTGGGGCACTGCGGTTAACGTTCAGGCCATGGTCTTCGGTAACACCGGAAAAACTTCCGGAACCGGCGTTGCTTTCACTCGCGACCCAGCAACTGGTGAGAACGTTTTCTACGGTGAGTATCTCGTCGACGCTCAGGGCGAAGACGTTGTTGCCGGAGTTCGTACGCCGAAGCAGGTCAAGGACATGTCCAAAGACCTTCCTAAGTCTCACAAAGAGCTTCTCAAGGTTCGTAAGATTCTTGAAAGCCACTTCAAAGATGTGCAGGACGTCGAGTTCACCATCGAAAAGGGTAAGCTCTGGATGCTCCAGACCCGTAACGGCAAGCGGACTGGTTTCGCTGCGGTGAACATCGCCGTCGACATGGTGAACGAGAAGCTCATCACGAAGGAAGAAGCACT
>JARGOD010000157.1:0-1939 GCA_029210205.1 Verrucomicrobiales bacterium
TCGCGGTAACGACAACCCCTTTTTTTCGAAGCATCCGCACAGTCGTCTCGCGCCCCTGTAGGAATTTACGATTTAAATAGTAGGGCTTCCCTTCGAACATAATCTTCTCAAGTCCCAATCTCTTCTTCGAAGAGAGCAATCCGTTGAGAACGACGTTGATTGTTGCATGACTGATTCCCAGTTCGAAAATTTCGTGATCTTCCCTTCCAATCGCAGGCGTGCCTCCGAGACCTTTTTGGTGACGAGATTTCAGCTCCGGAATTTTTGGAGCGACTCCGGGATTAAAGTCTCCCCATCGTGAGAGCGAAGCGATCTCACCGTTTTCATCCTCAAGACGAAAACGCGAAAAAGCACGATCACGACGATCAGGTCCTGCAAAGCGATTCAACTCGACGGTGAAGTCCCCCTTCAAATCCTTTTCCACAATTCCTTCAGGAAACCCCGTCGCGTGAGAGGCATGCGGTGACCGAAGCTCTCTGAGATTCGCCGGCCCGGCATGCGCTCCCTTAATCACGATTTTCTCTTTCCCGATCGCGACGCTGAAAATACTTCCGGCATAGTCCTTTCGTAGGTAGGAAAGATAGGCGCTCGCATCTGCTTCCTTTTCAGCTGCTATTTTCTCACGGTCTTCAATCGCAACCAACTCCTCAGCATTTGGCTCTCGCAAAACCATATTGCGAATCTGTAGTCCGGTCTTCGGCTTGTATTTCAGAGAAAAGTGAAAGCGCGATCCTTCCCCCGGCTTCATCAAAGCCGGTTCCGATGAGGATAAATCAAAGGCGATCGGCTGCCACGTTTCGGCAAGAGGAATCGGACCCGAGTTCGCAAGAATCATCTCGCCATCCGGTTGACGAAAACGAATTGAAAAAGCACTGATCCCGGATGGAGAGAAATACTCGAACGCGAGAATTGATTGCTTCTCCGGATCAAACTCAGCAGGGACAGGGTTAGACCAGAAATGCGGATTCACTCCTGAGATCGCTAGATCAACAACACCCTTCGAAGGGCGTGTTACTTCCAGCTTGGAAAAGGGCCCGGGCTGAAGTGGCAATTCGGCATGGCCAAGAGAAGTTAGAAGGAGGCACAGGAGAAGGGTTTTTCTCATTAAATTGATTATGTGTGTGCTAAAGGCGCTGCTTATCAGGCTTGACCGGCGGAGCCCAAGCCTGAGCCCCTTTTAAATTTATCTTACGGCGAAACACTTTCCCGCCACAGGTTGCATAAAGGACTTCCTGATGAAGACAAACGTTCGAGGGGTGGCGCTCCCCAATCGGACTCGGCACGATGAGATGAACTCGCCCGGGTTGATCGCATATTTGCACACCCATTGCGGTCGCTACAAAAAGCCATCCATCTTTACTCACCGCCATTCCATCGGCGTGGCTTCTGATGTCGACTGAAGCCGGGGGAAGATGGAGATGATAGTATGGCTGTACGAAAGCGAGGGTTCCATCCGGCTTGCGTTGCGCCGAGGAAACAAAACGTCCGGTGTAGTCAGCCGCATACACCAGAGACTGATCAGTGCTTAAGATGACCCCGTTGACTCCGCTGAAGGCATCGCTCGCAATCTTAGCTTCCCCACCCGGTGGAATAACCCAGATTGCCTTTTTGCGAGGCTCCGAAAAATAGACCGTCCCGTCATGAGCAACAACAACATCATTCGGCTTCACCCCGTTGAGATGAACCGTCAGCTCGCCGGAATCGATATTCCAGGAAACGAGCCTCCCCGGCTCCCGCTGACAGCCATAAAGCGTTCTCCCATCCGGAGCAAAAGCGAGTCCATTGGTTCCTCCGGTATCCGCTCTAAACAGTGAGGTTTCCCCATCCGTTGAAACCCTCCAAATTTTACTACCCTCCAGATCCGTGAAAAACAGTTCACCATCGGCATTCACCGCTGGCCCTTCCGTAAACTGATGCCCCTCACTAACCAACTCCCAAT
>JARGOD010000157.1:2039-5656 GCA_029210205.1 Verrucomicrobiales bacterium
CCATCCTGAAGAAAAATTCGAATCGGCTTCGGCTCGGTTTTGCGAACGAGGACCGGCAACTCATTTCCACCCCGAAGTCCCACATAGGTGCCCACCGTGGTGTAGACGCGCCGGAACTGATCAGGACGTTCCCACGCGACCATGAAGGCCGCAATACCTCCGGAGCTGGATCCACACAGCCCGCGTAAATTCGGATCATCGGTGATGTTCAATTCAGCGAGCGCATGTGGCATCATTTCCTCGAGAAGAAAACGGGCGTAACGACCATCGGCAGCGTCATACTCAAAAGATCGATTGAAACGGGGTAGCGATTCTTCCGAAAGCGCCGGCACCACTCCCGGGTTTACGAAAAGGGCGACCGTCACCGGCATATCACCTGAGGCAATGAGGTTGTCGAAAGTGACCGGGACAGTCTTGAGGTAACTCAGTCCATCTTGAAAAACCATGAGAGCAGCAGGTTCTACAGGATCATACTGAGCCGGAACGTAGACGGCGTAGTCACGAGTCGTCCCCGGGAAAACTGCACTGGAATTAAAAGTTCCCTTTGTCACTTCGCCCTCCGAAACCCCTTCGCTTTTAACCATGTCAGGATGAATCAGGTAAGATTCCTCCTGCGCACAAAGCAGGGATATCGAAACGAGGAGAACGGTAAAAATAGCCTTCATGAATTTAAGGTGGTCGCGTTGACGGAACGGAGGAGGAATCTTTGATTTAAGAAGGCTGGAAAGCACTTCATCGGACGGGCTTGTCAGGTGCCTCAAAAATAAGCTGCATCCTCTCTGGTTCGAGGAGGTCCAACTGCGCCATGAGCGAGGTGTGGTCGACCACATTTCGCACCCGTCGAAGTTTCCTCTCTTCAAACTGACCACTGAAGCTGAAAATGAGATCGACTTCTTTTCCTGATCGGAGATGGCGAGCGGCAAAGCGGGCATGTCCCGCAACTTCCTCGCCCTCGGCAACGAGATCAACAATATCCACATGAATCTGATCGAACGCCGCTACAAACGATTCATAGATCTTCAAAAAACCCGAAGGTCCCGCCACTGTGTTACCGAGTCCGAGGACTTCACAATCCTCATGCATGAGGTCTGCAACAGCGGAGCGATCATGTTGGTTCCAGACTCGCTCGAACCAACTCTCTGTGAGTTGTCTTACTGAAACTTCCATTGCTCTAATACTTTCCCATTGCTGTCACTCAACTCTATCGATTTGATTTCTGCATTTCCATTTGGAAAAAGAACTCGCAAATGAATGACCTCCCCTGTCGTTGAGACGAGACCGGAGAGACGGTTCGGATCATCTTCATCTGCGTTCAAAACTGCTCTTGCCTTCCCAAAATCTTTCTCCCCACTCTCGCGCCACGTCACTGCCAGCGCTTCACCAAGAGGCTCAACAAGCTCTACCGATACTTGAAACGGCCCGCTCACTTTCATCTGATTGTTCGCGATGAAAGGAGAAAGCTTTTTCTCACCATCGGGGTCCAGCAAGCGAAGGCTTTTCTCACCTTCTTTGATCACTGAGTTTCTCGCGATCCAGCCCTGAATGGCCTCTGGCTGGCTGAGCTTGGCGACCTCCTTCTTTGAAACAGTCTTGCCGTCGAGATAGTGATCAAAATAGTTCTCCCATACCTCGGGCATTTCCCCTCCGATAAAACCCGGAGGGCTTAGCTCGTTCGTCCACGAGAGGAGACGCGCTCGCAGGGCGTCTGTCTTTTCGGGGTGTGCGTTCATGAGGTTCTCCGACTCTCCTGGATCTTTAACGATATTGAACAGATACTCACGACTCCCACCGCGAAGAAATTTCCAATCGCCTTCCCGGATCGCTGACTGACTCGACCATCTCCAGAACAGAGCGTCATGCGGCGAGCCTTCGCTTTCACCGCTGAGGTAGGGAACCAAGTTGGTTCCATCGAGCTTCTCATCATGCTGCAAACCGGCGAGGGCCACTGCTGTCGCAGCTACATCCATGGAGATGACAGGCTCGTCATAGACTTGACCGCCGGGAATTGTTCCCGGCCAGGCCGCGACAAAAGGTACGCGAATACCGCCTTCAGAAAGCATCCCTTTCTCACCGTTCATCGGTTCATTGAGGGATCCATCCCAACCGGGACCTCCACCGGGTGCGTCAATTTTGTGTATCTTCAGTGGAGCTCCATTGTCGCCGATAAAGAAGATCAGGGTCTTTTCAGTGAGCCCCTTTTCCTCCAGCTTTTCCCGAACAAGGCCGACCCCGTCATCCATTGCTGCAATCATGGCAAGAGCCTGACGGCGACGTTCCGGCATTTTTCCGGGGAAGCGGGAGAGGTATTTCTCGGGAGCATCGAGTGGCACGTGAGGAGCCCGATAGGCAATGTAGAGGAAAAAAGGATTTTCGCCGTGACGATCAATGAAGGCCGTCGCTGCCTGCGTGCAGGCGTCGAGGTGATAAATTTTAGATTCGTCGCGTCCCGGATCACGATCTGATCCATCGAGATTAAAGGTTGCCCACGCCGGTTGCGCCGAGTTTTTGTTATAGACTTCATCAAAGCCATGAGAGGCGATCTCGGGCCCCGGGCCGAGGTGCCACTTTCCAGTCTGCAAGGTCTTATAGCCTGTCTGCTGGAGGCGTTGTCCAATCTTCAACTCAGCGTTGAAGCCTTCGAGCGTCTCGCCATTCGTCTCCAAACCAAACCGGCTTTGGTCACGCCCCGTGAGGAGTCCGCCGCGGGAGGGAACACATTGCGGAGCGGTGACATAGCCGTTCGTGCAGTTCACTCCGTCAGCGACGAGCTGATCGATATGCGGTGTCTTTAGATCGTCATAAATGCCGGCAGCACCAATGTCAGGCCACCCGTGATCGTCCGTAAAAAACAAAATAATGTTAGGTTTTTCAATCGCCATCGCCGCTGTAGCGGCCAAAGTGAGAAAGAAAAGAACGAGCGATTTCATATGGAAAAGCTATCAGAAAACAATTCTGATCACCCCAACGCAATGAAGCCTTTTCCAAGCCTCAAATGGCACAAAAAGAACGGAATCTGAAAGCCCTGCTCTCTCAAAGAGCGGCAGGACCCGTGGCGAACATGTCGCCGTCGCCGCGGCGCTTCTGAAACGGAGCGCTTTCGATGATCCCATACACGATTTCCCGCAGGGTTGCTCCATGCGTCTCAATGTCGTTAACGATCTTATCGATCGTGGGAGCGTCATAATACTCAATTCCCCGCCCGACTGCGTAGGTCAGTAGCTTCTCCGAAAGAGCTCGATGAAAGTCCCGATATCGAGCTGTCGCCAGAATTTCGCTCAACTCCTTCGCGCTGCCAAAGGCCTCTCCGGTCATTAACTTCCCGCTCGCATCAATCGGCTGCCCTTTGTAGTCATCGCGCCAAAGGCCGACTGGATTAAAATTCTCAAGGGCCAATCCAATCGGGTCCATGCGCTGGTGACAGGAAGCACACATGGCCTGTTCAGAATGAAGCGCGAGCAGCTCTCGTAGCGGTAAATCTTTGTTTCCTCCCTTTGCTGCTTCCTCTAATGGCGGCACGTCAGGGACCGCCGGCGGAGGAGGCGTCGCGAGAAAGTTCTCGAGAACAAAGAGCCCCCTCTTCACTGGCGAAGTCCTCGTCGGATTCGAGGTCACCACTT
>JARGOD010000022.1 GCA_029210205.1 Verrucomicrobiales bacterium
CTCCGTGATAGAACTCGAAGGTGATGTCGCCTCCAGTGAATTCGACAGTACCGGGGTTGGGCACAAACTGGTGGTTTGCGTCAATCAATTGACTGGGAAGAAGGTCGTCACTAGCCCGCGTCACCCCGGGGATTTTAAATGGCACCGTCACTAGATCATAGCGATAGGAATTTGACACCTCATCTAGGTCACCCTCTACGTCGAGTTCATCGAGGGCATTTTCGACGAATGTGTAGCCACTATCAAGCCAGGTGTATCTTCCGCGACCCCCTTGAAAACTGAAATTCGGAGTATCCGGACGAAGCGGGATGTAGTGGGAGCGGTTTATTCCAGCGTTTTCAATGCTCAGGTTCAAAGGACCGTAAACACTACTGTTCAAAGCGCGGTTCACCTCCCTGTTTACATTGCCGCCAGCGTTGAGAATGAACTCATAAGGCATCAGCCCACCATAGCGTCGCCCGCCCCAGGCCGAGTCGGTTGCGTTAGTCGAGAAGATGTATTCTTTCTCCGGAAACTGATCGAAGCCGATAAACGGCACTCCGAACGTCGGAAAGGGACTACTGGTTTGAAACTGAGGAAGCGCGTTGAATCGAAACTCGTTGGTCCGATCCAGCTCAATCTTGATCTCCATATCTGGATTGATGGAGCTCCACCCGATCGATGGCGTGAACAGATTAAAAAGTAGCATTCCTTGCACCAACTGCTCATTATCCTTCAATCGAGTATCTCCTGCGGTAAAAGCCGCCAACGACAAACTTCTTGGATCATACTTAAACAGAGCGGGATCATCAGCATTCGTTCGAGTATTCTTAGGGCTGGCGTATACCAAATCAAAATACTGTTGATCCAGATAGGCGAGATTCCAATTCCAGTGAGCTGGCTCGAAGGCGAGATTGTAGAGAGGACTCCTGTTGGGCTTGCGAAGCTCCTCCAGCCACTGGGGCTCCAACGCCTCATAAGTCGCCACATCCATATTTTGAGGACGATCTTCGAATTTCGGAAAGATTCTCCCGTTGCCTATCGTCGGAACGAAGGGCATCGGAGGAAAGTTTAAGTAAGTCTCATCGCTCGAAGCAGGGTAATTGTTCTGATTCCGATAGCTGGTCGAACCCAAGTGCCTCGGGACGGGAAAATCACCCGGCTCCCCACAGGAGATCACGTGAATCTGCAACCCGCCGAGCGAATAAAATCGGCCGAATCCCTTCGTATCCGGGTCAGTACTGCCCGGAGCCGGACACGTGATCGGAACAACCTGCCCGTGACCTTTCATTCCAACCTGCTTATTCCGGTCATTCCGGTGGTTCGTGTAGGTTGCATGCTCGTCACTGTTTTCGGTCACGTAAGCGTCGAGGAAGTTCTCTTTATAAATCGAGTCATCGTGCAAGTTCGTTGAGCGAATGTAATCAAAAATCTGCGTGAGAATCTGACGATAGCCGGGGTCTGGATACTTCTGCGAAATAGTTCCTCCGTAGCCCGGAATGGGAGTATCCATGAGCCCTGCGAGGTAACCATAGAGCTCTTCGTTTCGAGGGATCGCCTCATAGTCGAAGGTAGGACTGTCGGCATTTTCACGCTTGAAAATGTATTCATGCCGCGGATATCCATTCGCTCCGATTGTCTCCCCCATCGAAGAACAGTAGTGAATCAGCTGATCAAAGGAGGTGAGGTACTTATTGTAAGCCTCCGGGTCGTCGTAACTCGCATTATGGATCGGCCAAATCGCAACGCGCGGCTGGTTGAATAGATTGGTCTCGGGAGCGCGACTGTTCACCGTCAAAAAGAACTTTGCCCGCTCTAAATACTCACTCAGATCTTCACCTGAAACAGGGTTTCCCTGAGCATCCGGAAATTCGTGCGCGGTCCGATCAGAACGCATCACAAGATCATCGACTGAGGGAAACAAGGGCTCGAAATCCGGCACGAGTCCGTTCGCTTCCTCAGGATTACGTGTATCTAAAGGCCGCGTTCCAGACTCTGATCCTCCGCCAACAACTTTTGGGACAAGATTAAAAATCATCTCCATCGCATCGCGATCATTAACGATATCAATAACACCGGGAGCGAGAGCCGGGATCAGGTGCGTTGTCGCGGGATGCCCCGGATACCGTTGAAATTCTTTCTGGGCCGGCTGATATCGTCCCATTGCCATATCAAGCTCGCCACCAGCTTTCGGAATGTCCCAGGCAAGTCCACCTGCGTGAGTATTCACATTCAGCTTACTCGTTTCGTCGTCCGCCCAAAAAGCAAACCTGGCCACGATGCGATTGTTTTCGCTGGGCACTCCTATCCCGGAAATTGCGGTAAAGGATGCCTCGGCATCCGGATCATTGGACCCCGGAGCAAGGACACCAAGAGTCCCGTCAGCGAGCTGGTAAATCCACATTGCCGGCATTGCGAGATGTTGCGATGATCGACTAATCTGGGATGCCTTTTCGCCAAAAGCTCCGCCCGGCAAAGCGCGAGTTGTTGAGGTATTGAACGAAAACCCCTCGATTCCGGCGTCATCATTGCCGATTGGCCTGGGCCACTTTGGCTCGGTCGCAGCTTGGGGATGGACAATCGGATAATAGACTTTCTCACCCCGAATCACCGGCTCATTCAGATCCACGTAGTGATTCGGCTTCTGATCCCAGTTCTGCATACTCGTGAAATCCGCGCTGAATTCTGTCCAGTCCAGCGTCTTCATGTCATCATCTGAATAGAGCTTGTAAGCGAATGTCTCATTCCCGTTGCTATCCCAGTTTCGGATCGCGCCGGGCTGCGAGGCCCATGCGTTAGTCGTCCCTATCGTTGTCGCCTCACGAATCTGGGCGATCACCATGTTCACGGCCTGCTCGGCAACCTGCTGAGCTTGCAAGCCCTGAGAGTAGGTGTTCGAAGCCCGATGCTCACTAGTTGCGAGCGAGAAGAACGTTAAAACAAGGATCGTGGTCAGTGCCATGACGGTAAGAACCGTCACCAGTGCAACGCCTTGCTTATTTTTGGCTGAGGTAGCCCTGCGAAAGAGCTTTTGAGGAATTTTCATTCGTCTTGGGGGTAGAGATTACCAGTTAAAGTGAAACATCAGGTGGGTTTTGAAATGTTTTACAATGTAAACTGATCAAAATACAATGACAATACAAGGTCAAAATGTCATTTGGCTCACTTTTTTGCCAATACAATGTATTTACACGGCGATTTCGCCGCGCCAGACGTGAGAAAATCAAAAAATCAGAAAGGAGACAAGCGCCTACTTCTTCATTATTGGCCGAAAATGTCCGGAAACGATAAAAAAGGCACACAGCGGCACGACGTCCCTACCGCCCCATTGCCTGAAGCTGATTCAGCTCCCTGATAAAACCCGGGTAGGAAGTTTCGATGCATTCGACCCCCTTGATCACGGTTTCGCCTTCGGCGAAGAGACCTGCAATGGCAAATGCCATCGCAATCCGATGATCCCCCAAGGAGTTCACTTCCGCTCCTTTAAGTTCCTCGACTCCGGTTATTTCCATTCCGTCAGCAAATTCGTCAACAGGAACGCCCATTCTTCGAAGGTTCTCGGCAACGGCCGAAATACGGTCGCTTTCTTTGACTCTCAATTCCTGAGCATCTTTGATAATCGTGGTTCCTTCAGCTAAGGCAGCGGCAACCGCGAGAATCGGAATTTCATCAATGAGAGTCGGAATCTCTTCTCCACCAATTTCGGTCGCCTTCAATTTCCCGCCAATGACTTCGATCGATCCCATCGGCTCACAGCCCGATTCATCGACTCGCTCTGTAATTTGCGCTCCCATGCGGATCATGACGCTGAGAATTCCGATTCGCGTTGGGTTTAAACCTACTCGATCAATCAACAGCCTTGCTCCGTCACGAGCTGCCGCGGCCACAATCCAGAAGGCGGCACTGGAAATGTCGCCCGGGACCACGATATCGCGGGACTCCGGCATTTGCCCCCCCCAGATAGATACGGTATCTCCCTCGCGGATATTTTTTACGAGGAGATAGTTCAACATGCGTTCCGTATGATCGCGAGATGGGTGGGGTTCAGTCACACTCGTCTTCCCCTCCGCCTTCAGGGCCGCCAGCATAATGGCACTCTTGATCTGTGCGCTGGCTACCGGTGACTGATATTGAATAGGCGTCAGCTTTTCACGGCCGGTAATTGTCAGCGGTGCCGTGCAGCGATCTCCCTGCCCTTTGACGCGGGCTCCCATCTTCTCCAAAGGCAATGCGACTCGATTCATGGGCCTGCGCTCCAGTGAATCGTCACCCACGAGTCGAGTCTCGAACGGGCACCCCGCGAGAAGACCGGACATAAGACGCATCGTCGTCCCACTGTTTCCACAATCCAATGCTCGTTCCGGTTTTTGAAATTCTCCGCGACATCCGTGGACACGAATATGGGTTCCATTTTCCCCGAGAACTTCAACCTGAACGCCCATTGCCTCGAGCGAAGTTCGCGTCGCCGTGCAATCTTCACTGGCAAGGAAGCCGGTGATCTCGCAGGGGCCATTCGAGAGTGCAGAAAACATCAGAGCACGGTGGGAAATGCTCTTGTCACCGGGAACCGACAACTCAGCCGAGAAGTCTTTAACTTTTTTGACGCGAAGATCTGCCATCGGGTTCTTGAAATGAAGGGGGAATTAGAGAGAATCGCGAAGCGAGCGAGCCTCCGACAAAAAGCCGCGTAGTTGTTCCCTGTCAAGGTTATCGAGTGCCTCTTTCCAGATTCCAAGATCCTCGATCAACTTACCCAGTCCCTTTGAAACGGCCACATGATTGTCAGATAGAATGCCGGACCACATCTCTTCAGGTCCGCTCGCGACTCGTGTTGTGTCCCTGAAACCACCCCCACTGAAGGCAGCAGCTTCAGGGGCATCGACGAGCACCGATCGGGCCAGGGCAGCGGCAACAAGATGTGGAAGGTGGCTAATCGCGGCTACGATTTGATCATGAGTTGCGGCATCGCGAACGGAGACATTTCCGCCAAGTGATTCCCAAAATCGTGTCAGTCTGGATTGATTGTCACCGGCATGACTAACTCCTTCATGAGGAGTCAAAATTATGGGGGCTCCGCGGAAGAGGTCCTTATCAGCATAAGGGAGCCCTTTTTTTTCTGAACCCGCCATGGGATGACTCCCGAAAAAGTGCGCCCCCTTTTCAACCACGAGGGGTGCAACCTCGTTCATGACAGGACCTTTTACACTTCCCACATCAGTCACCAACGATCCTTGAATCAGGACTCCGGCATCAATTGAAGAAATCACATCGACCATCGAGCCGGTAGGCATCGCCAGAATAACAAGATCGGCTCCTGTAACAGCTGAATTAACGTCGTCGCAAACCAGATCAATCTTCGATTCATCGGCTCGAAGCTGACGACGAGTTTCCTCACGTCGCGCCCAGGATTGTAGTTTAATCCCGGGAAGATATTCACGGGCGGCTCTCAAAACAGAACCACCGATTAGCCCCGGACCGAGAACGGACAGGCAGCCGAAGGGTTCTCCACCGTCGGTGCTCAGGGGACTTTGAAGTAGATTTTCTGACCTGGATTATTCGGATCCGGAATCTGAACCTGAGTTCCCCGCTTCAGAGGTTCACCTGTTGGATTCCCAGCCGAATCATATTTTTCGACTGAAATCGGGCCGAGAGAGGAATTAGCCCCCGGAAGGGTCACGACGAGAGGATCACCCGGAACACGATCTGCGAACTTCATTTGCGAACTCGACGGCGGACCGCTCGGTTTAGGAGGTTCCGGTGTTGCCGGAGCCTCCGGAGGGGCCGGAGCTTGGGAAATCGAGTCTCCCGGCTCAATGTCTCGAACTTCTCTTGAACCGGGACTTGCAGGTGGAGGTGGCGGCAAAGGAGCCCCGGAATCCCCGGAGTATCCAAAACGTCCCCCTGTCGAGTTAGGAGGAATCGGCTGACCGTCCTCACCCACGGGATATTCCGACAAAGGAATCTCAGCAGGCGGAGGCATTGGCCCGGCGTTGTTGCGGGTTTTGCATGCCACCCCGGAAACCAGAGGTAGAACACAGAGGATAAAAAAACGAATGAGCGAAAGTCTCATATCAAGCGGAGCGAAGACGGAAATAATTAAGGATAGTTAGAATCTAATAAAACTTTTATGCTTCTCAAGCAGTAAAATACGCCTCTTTTCGCTCAAATCTATAAAAAATCAGGCTTTCGGTCTCCCGAAAGCCTGATCTGAAGCTATTTATTGAAAAATAACGGACTTATCAGCCCTTAAATTTGTCGAGCATGTCTTTGGCGCGATCCCTGCCACCAAGGCCAAGAGCAATGGCACCACCGACACCAAAGGCAAACGCGGCAGCAACAATGAGAGCCGTGATGATGACCTGAAAGGTCTCATTAGTGAGGCTCGAGATATTTGCTTTTTGAAGCGCAACAGCTCCAAGAAAGATCAGGATCGCAATACGAGTGAACTTTGCCCAGAACTCGCTCTTAGGCTCAATAAGTTGCCCGACAATATTCGCTACATAGATCGCAATACAGAAAATGATGACTGCAGCAAGGATCTTGAAGTAGCCCGGCACAAAATCTTGAGCCAGCTCAGAGATGAAGCCGAGCTTCATCGTCATGATCGCCTGAGCGCCGATTGTCACCAGGATCGTTGCCATCGCAACGTAACTGAGAATTAATGAGAGCGGTTTCCCCGCGACAAGACTTCCGCCGGTGTAACCGAGCTTTTCAGGGAGCTTGTCCAAACCGATCGACTCAAGGACGTTCGCAAGAACTTTCTGAACAATGGAAGCGACGAGGTAACCCACAGCGAACAAAACAACGCCGCTGAAGAGAGAAGGCACGTAAGCGAAGATCTGATCGATCATTTCGCTGATCGGAACCGAAATCTCATCCATCTTCAGCGCGCCAAGTGCGGTTGGAAGCATAATGAGGATGATGCCGAAGAAGGCAACGAGACCAATCGAGTTGGTGATCGGCTTCTTCTCGCCAAGCCCGAGACGCTCATCCACTTTCGAGGCAGTCAAGACACCTTCGAGAATGTTCTTAACCAAGGTCGCGAAGATCCAGGCAACAAATCCGATAACGCCGGCAGCGAGGAGATTCGGAATAAATCCGAAGATATCATCGAGAATGTCTTTCAGTGGAGCAACCGCTTCTGATTGCCCGGCAATACTGAGGCCGAAGTAGACAACGAAGAGCATGAAAAGGTAGAAGATAAACTTCGAAAAGCCTTTCTCACATCCATCACACTCCTGTCCCAACAAGGTTGCCAACTTATCGTCGAAGCTGGTCTTTGAGAGACCTTTCTTAACGAGCTTCTCAAGAAGCCGGGCGATAAAATATCCGACGAGAATTACAATGAGAGCAAGAACCCAGGGACCTGCAGGCCCGAGGAAGCTGAGCCATTCCTTTACTTTTTCCAGTATTTCCATTTTCGATTTGTTTGGTTGAGAGATAATGCCCGGTTCCAGCCCTGAATCATGTGAGTGAGTTGGTCGACAGGAAGCAAACGCTTATACATAATGCGTATTAACTTTAAAGGGAAGCAACAATTAATCCAACTCCTCCAGGCATCTCTTAATTTTCCTTCAGCTCTCGAAATTCCCCGCCTGTTTTCCTCACAATTTTTGACCATTCGCCGGCATCATCATCTTTAGGCTCAAAGGCAATAAAATGGATCGGCACTTCCTGTCGCAGTTCCTCCTCCATCTTCTCAACGACATCCTCAATTTCATCGTAGGGAATATTACTGAACCCTCCCCCTCCACTCGGGCGCCATTGAAAGCTAGCGTCGGAAATCAAAAATATGACGTCGGGTCTCATTTTGATCGCGCGCTCCAGGATTCCGACGACACCAGTCAGATTCTGCTCCACCCCTGAAGCAGTCGAGCTCATGCTCCCGCTCGTGACCCACTTATCTTCGACCCAAGCCTGGGCGAGCTCTTTGTTTTTTGGAGTCGCCGCAATCAATTCCTCAGTGAAGGGCATGTAATTCCCCGTGAACTGGATCAACGAAAACTGGGAACTGATCGGGAGCGTTCCGATCATTTTTACTGTTTCATCCTGAATTCTTTCGAGTGGAATCCCGGCTGCCTCAGCTTTGTTCACGACACTCGCAGAGACATCGAAGAGGAGGAGAATTCGATCACCATTTGCTTTTACTCCAAAGAAGCTCATCCCCTCTCCTGTTCCACCGCCACCGGAGAGGCCTTGACCCAGGCCTGATCCGAGCGCGGCGCTACCGACAAGGCCATTGACCTGGTCCGAGATCAATTCAGAGGGATCCAGCGGCAACATCTGGTCAAGATTCACCTCCGGCATTTCAGGTAGCGCGAAATCAATCGGGCGGGTGCTCACTAACTTGTCATTAAAGGTCGGCTTCGGGGCCATTGCTTCATGCTTCGCCACGTTCATTTTGTGCTCCGGTGTCTTCGGCGGGATTTTCACCACCTTCTTCATTTCAAAGCGAGCTTCGGGACGGCTGAAATGCTTAGCTACCGTCCAGAGTCCGAACAGGACCAGCGCAACGGCGTGAACCGCAATCGAACCAATGATGATCGAACTAATCATGGCGCGACGATTCGACCTCGCCAGTTCCTCTCTCGTTTGTGGAGGCTTCTTCTTTTTCACCTTCTTCGGTTTCGGCGAATCAGGATTAAGCTGGATCGATACTTCACTCATCGTTCGCTCCTGCCAAAGTGACTCCTGTAATTCCAGCTTCGGCACAGGCATTTAAAACATCGACGAGGCGCTGGTGTGGCACTGTGTCGTGAGGCGCCAGTGTCACGAGGGCATCTGTCTTTGCATTTTCCGCCGAAGTTCGAAATCTAACAAGGACACTTCTCAACTCAGGCAGAGAGCTGCCTGCCGGGGAATCCAAGGCATGCTCATTTAAGACGACCTGTCCATTCGGCTCTATGATGACTCGCGCTTCATCAGGAATATCAACCGCCTCCTCCTGCGAAACCTGCCCCGGCAGTCCCATCGGAATGTCGCTCTCCGGCGTGATCGGTTTCGCCGAAACCATGAAAAAGACAAGCAGGAGAAAGACCATGTCGATCATCGGTCCCATCTGCATCTCCACCGTAGTGTTGCGTCTCTTTCGAACTCGTCTCATTTAATTTCTCTTTCTCAACCTGACCCTTTTGTTTTTCTTTGCCGGCACCTTTGACCTGATCCAACAGGGTTAAATGACCGACCTGACCCTGTTCAGTTTACTTTCCATACACGCCAAAAATTAAATCTATTGCCCCCACTTCCGTCGCCATTTCTACAAACTCCCGAATCTTCTTAGTCGGAGTGTTCTGGTCCGCCCGCAGGTATATCTGCAACGGTGGAAAGTCTTCGAATTTGACCTTCAAATGCGCCAACACCTCCTCTGTCGTCGCAGGAAGATCGCCAATGTAGTAATTTCCCTCTCCATCGATATTGATAATGTCCCGCTCGGTTCTCTCGGGTGGTACAGCACTGACGGCGACCGGTAGTTTCACCGGCACATTGAGTTGCTGCTCGGTAATTTTCTGTGTGACCATGAAAAATATCAGGAGCAGAAAAGTTAAATCGATCATCGGAGTGATCTGAAAACTCACCTCATCCAAAGATCTTTTATGGCGGCGCGTCATGAAAAATTCTTACTACTTGGAACCGCAATCAACTCACTCGCCTTCCGCACTCCCCTGAGCTTCATTTCCCGTCGCCGCTCCCTGCAGGCGGATCTCACCCGAAAGGATATCAATCGCAAAGCTGGCGTGCTTTTGCACCGTGGTCATGACCCCTTGCAGTCGATCGCGAAAGAAAAAGTAGAAGAACATCGCCGGGATACCAACCATCAACCCTCCGGCAGTGGTCACCATCGCGATCTTGATTCCGCCCGCGAGCTCTTTAGGATCGCCACTAGTCGTTGCAAGCTTGTCGAAAGCTTCAATCATACCCCAGACAGTACCCAGCAGCCCGATCATCGGGGCAAGCGTCGCAAAAATGTTGAGGTAGTTTACCCACACCATCTGACGGTGTTCCTCTTCATCGATTGCCTCCGCTGCGGCATCCATCATGCTCGCTTTATTAGAAAGGTCTCGATCAAAATTAACCTTCAGCAATGCGCCCGCCAGGACCCGCCCGTAGCTACTCGAGCTCGATTCACAGACACTGTATGCGGTGCTGACGTCACGCTCCGCCATCGACGCGTTGACTCGCTCAACGAGTGACTTCGGAGCCATCTTATTGCGACTGATCTGAATGAAGCAATAGACCGCGACCGCTATCGTCCCGATCGAGCAAACCAAGAGAATGTGCATGAAAGCCCCCCCCTGATTGTAAAGGTCGAGAGCAGAGACACTCTCGGTTGCCGCAACAGCACTCTCATCACTCTCTTGAGCATGAGCAAATGGAACAACGAAAAGCAGCCCGAAGAAAAGCAGGCTCATAGTTAGTGCGGCGAATCGGGTTCGTCGGTTTGTGGAGTCAGAATTCATGTTCAGTGGATAAAAAATCAGTTATTCAGTGGTAGAAAGCAGGTCAAGTCGCTCCTTCGCAGGAGTAGAAGATTGAGTGTCCGGGTAGAGACTGCCCAAATCTTCATAGGCAGCACGAGCCAATTCAATCTCAGCCGCGAACTCATAGACGGATGCGGCTCTGAAAAGACCTCGAGCCGCGGCCTCTTCCCGCGTCGCGTGGAAGAGATGAGGCCAAAGATACTGATCAACAATGCGATGATAGAGTTCATTGCGCCCGGGGCGAACTTCATCGTCCTCAATCCATTTCGGATGTTCCAATTCCAATGCCTTGAGTTGCTCAAAATCTGCTTCCGCGAGAAGGAACTTCACCTCGATCAATAAATCAGGATCCTCGGTCTCACTCTGTAGGACCTGTGCTTCTCCGACTGCCGTTTCCAATTCCCCCGAAGCAATGAGTGCGCGCAATCGCCCCTGCCGTGCGAGGCTTTTATCCTCATCTGACCAGGCTCTTTCGATAATACGATCAAAGACGGAAAGCGCCCTCGCCGCGCCAGTTGCAGGAGCTTCCTTTACGAGGGCGTTACCAAAAGCAATCCCGTAGCTAGCAGTTCGCGATCGGGGGCGATGCAAATTCGTAAAATGAAATTCCCACCAGCTTTCCAGAATCTCGGCACTGATGTTCTCCAAATCATCGAAAACCGCTTTTTCGCCCGTTTCGAAGCCAAACTCGAGGTAGTCGACCCGCTCCATGGGAATCGTTCGCTTTGCGCTCCCTCCACCCGGACCGCTCATCAGAAAGACGACGATATTGTCCGTCACCGCTTCGATTTCGCAGATAGATGATTCGCCGGTTTTAAGATGAATCACATCCTGAGACTGAGCAGGTGCGACAAGACAAGACGCAAAAATGAAGAGCCATTTTTTCACGAGGATACCTCCTGACTTTCGGTAGTTTCTTCCGGAAAAAGGGGACGCAGCGCTTCGATGCGACGCTCCGCATCTTTTGCTTCATCGAAGCGGCTCAGTTCTTCCTGTGAGGACAACTCTTCATAAGTCTCGAGAGCTTCTTTCAAGAGATCTAACTTCTCCAGTGACTGCCCGCGAGCCCAATAGGCTTCTGCATTCAGCTTTTTGAATTTCCCGTAAGCGACATAAACTCTCTCGTAAAAAACAATCGCTTTCTCATGCTCATTTGAGGCAGCGAACGAATCGCCAAGGCGAGTCATCGCAGTCGCTTTGATTTCAGCAGTGATTCCGGAAAGCTCGAGAATTGCCTCCAACTCATTCCGGGATTCACTTTCGCGACCGGCCTCATCCAACAACTCCGCTTTCTCCAGCTTCACTTCCCCCAGTTCGACCGAAGCAAACGCCTCGCGCTCAAATTTCTCGAAGTATTCAACCGCCTTTTCCCGATCTCCCCTCCCCACCGCAATCCTAGCAAGAGCTCGATAGATTCGTCCCTTTTCGACAGTGCGAGGATGCCAGCGGCGGACTTCGACGAGCAATGATTCAGCAGCATCGGGAATGTCAGCAGCAAGGAGTGCCTCTCCAACCGAGACGCTTATCCGTGGAGCTGTTTCTCTGGGGTTGATCCATTGATGAATGCCGATGAGCTCCGATCTCTCGGCCATTTCGTTTTCGCGGCTCATGATGACAGACCGCGTCCAACCCGCCCTTGCCGCGAGGACGGTTTCCTTAGATGCAGATGCCTTTGTCTTCATGAGCTGAAGTCTGGTCATGAGATTTCGCTCTCCTTCTTCGCCCTCCGGCTCATACACCTTGGGAAGGGCTGAGAAGACATCCGTGATCGTGATCATCTCAGGGTCATTTCCATATTTCTCTACCGTCTCCCAATAGACCTTTTGAGCCTCCCGGAATTCTTCCTCCCTGAGCCAGGTCCATCCAATCCAGTAAACCGCTTCGGGAAGGCGTGAACTCGCGGGATAATTTTCAACAAAACCCTGAAAGTGGGTTCGCATCGTCTCAAACTCTTCGAGAAGCTTGTAGGCATTCCCCTTCTTGAACCACGCATCCTCAAAGAATCGCCCTGACTCAGGCCTAACACGCTCATAAGCAGCGAAGCCTTCGTCCATGAGCCCTTCACCGAGATAAGCGTCTCCCATTAACAGGTTTGACTCATCGGTGAGAGGATCTCCCGGATACGCTTTGTTGAATTCGTTCAGCAAAGAAAGCGCCCTTTCATACTCGGCGAGGGAAAATGCGCACACCGCGATTCGGAAGATAGACTCTTTGCGATATTTCGCCGTCTCGAAACGCTCGAGGTAACCGGTGAGATGATTACGCGCCTCCTCATAGAGCCCGCTGAATGAGTAGGCCATCCCCGTCCAGTAGTCAGAGTCCTCCACCATCGACGAATTGGGATATTGTCGTTTCACCTGGTCGAATTGATAGAGTGCTCCTTCGTTGTCGTCCTGCTGCAGGTATAAGAAGCCCTGCATGAACATCGCTTTGGGCGCAAAAGCATCCTCGGGAAATCGCTCAACAACCTTTCCGTAGGCCAGTTGCGCTGCGCCATAGTCAGTCATTTCCCGCAGCGCCTCTGCCTTCAAAAATAGAACTGTCGGGAGGTACTTTCCTTCGGCCCCGAAGACGTCCTCGTAACGATCCGCCACTTCAACCGCTTGCGGCCAGCGCTTTATCTCCATCCAGCATTGCAACTGAGCAAGCGTTGCACTTTCGACGACTGAATCTGCAGGCATCGTCTCAAGCATTTCGCTCATGATGAGCGCGGCCTCACGATATCGTCCCAGTCCCTGAAATGCCATCGCAAGACGCAGTCTCAGTGCAGAGTCAAAATGTTCGATCGCCTCGAAGCCTTCCAGTTCACGGTTCACCCGTTTCAGAATTGCCTGGAGCTGAAAAATTGCGCCCTGCGTGTTGGGACGCTGCTGAAGGACGGCGATCCGATCATCAATTTCGCTGATTTTTGCCGCTTGGTATTTCAAAAGCTTCTCCCGGGGCCAAATTCGCTGAAGGCAGCGGATCGCCTCGTACCACTGCTTTTTCTCGAGAAAATTCGATCCAAGTTTCAGGGCAAGAGTTTGAAAACTGATCACCTGGGTCATTTCCGGGAGGTTCGGGAATTCAGCCTCGATCAATTCCAATGCTTTTTCATACTGCTCCGCCTGCAGTCGAGCATATAGCTGCAGGACGACCGCACGACTTGCTGCTTCAGGCGCGAGATCACGAAACTTAGGAAGTTGTTCCTCCAAAAAGTCGGCAGCTTCTGCAGGAAACTCCTGCTGGATGTAGAGCGTTGCAAAGAGAAGTAAGGCCTCATAACGCTTGAATGGTTGATGAGATTCATCCGCCCAATAGCGCCCGAATCCACGCTGAGCTTCAACCAACTCCCCGGTCGTCATGAGACAGATTGCCCGCCAGAACATTAGTTCATCCCGAAGCGATGGATCGATTTTGGAATCTTTCAGCGACTCGTCGATCCACTCAAGAGCTTCCTCGAATTTCTTCAGCCCGACCTTCGCAATCGCAACGAGAGGACGATGCAATCTCGCTGCTTCTTTTGCCTCATCAGCCTCGCCATAGTCAACGATGAATTTTTCGAGTGCTTCCTCGGCAACGGCAAAGTCATTTCCAACAAAGGCGGATCGGCCTCGCTCAAGAAGCTGGGCCGGTCCTTCACTCTCGATGAGAGGCCCATCAGCCGCTCCTTCATCCTGACCGCAAAGCGATCCCGACATCGTCACTGAAACGACGAGCAGGAGAAGCAAACGGTTTTTCATCAGTTGAGAGCTAAGCAGGATTCCAGCCGGAATCAGACACGAATCCACCCCACTGAGTCAACTGCCAATCCCTTTGTGTGAAAGGTTTGGCAGGAATGTATGACAGGGGACGTTAAGCGTCGATGTATCCCCGAAGCTTCTCCAGAATCTGAGGCACATGCTCGAATGGGTCGTCTTTCTCTTCGAATTCGAGGATGACATGACCAGCATAACCACCATCCTTGAGAATTCCAATGACCCGCTCTAGATCCGCGGGCTCTTTCTCCTTGCCATCTCCGACCTTCACCTCAGTCTTCAGTTGCACGTTGATCGAGTAGGCTACCGAGGCAGCCATCTCTGCGTAGACATCCTCGGCAATGAAGTTTCCACTGTCGAGATTGACTCCAACGAACGGGTTATCTACGGCAGTAACGATCCGGAGAAGTCGTTCCGCAGTCGTGACGCTGTCATGATTTTCAATACCAAGAAAAATGCCTTTTCCGGCCGCGTATTCCCCTGCTTCTGAGAGCGCCTCAATCGCATTTTTTTCGGCATCCTCCGGAGCCACTCCCTTTGGATGACGTCCCGCAAAGACACGAACATGCGGCGCCCCAAGAATCGATGCTTTATCGATCCAGTCCTTCACGTAGCCCATTTGCTCGACACGCTCGGGAGCATCAGGCGGATAGGAAAAGTTGTTTCCCACCGCAGTTCCGGCGATCGCAATTCCGTTCACGTGAGCCACTTCCCGACAATGGGCGAGGTAGGCTTCGTCCACTTCCGGCGGAAAAAAATAGCTCGTCAGTTCGACGCTATCAATTCCAAGTCCGGCGCTGTATCGAATAAACTCCGCCATGTCAATTTGACGAGTGCCCTCTACGTATCCTTTATTTTCAACCCCCTTCATGAATGCGAAGTGGTTGCGAAAAGAATAAGCAGCTACGCCGAGAAGAAGTCGCGAACCTTCTCGCTGGTATGGCTCGCTAACGCTGAGCAAATTTTGCCATGGGGAGAGGCCGAGCCCAAGAGCTCCGGTCATTAGGGAACGTCGTGTCGTTTTCACGGTAGTAGACTCGCAGAAAGACCGTAGCAGAGGGAAGAGCAAAACGAGACGTGATAGGTTGCGCATTTCGGCGCGAGTGACGCCTGCACACGGCGACGCGCCGATCTTTAGCTTCACTTTAGCGCCAATCTAGAACTTCACACTCCCTCTCCTTTTCCGGAGTGACGCGTCCCGGACCTTTCAGTCTGTGTAGCCTTCCGGATTTTTCACATGCCAATCCCAGGCGGACTGCATGATAGATTTGAGATCGGCATACCTCGGAGACCAGCCAAGTTCCTCCCGAATCTTTGAGCTGTCTGCGATCAGAGTGGCGGGGTCGCCCGCGCGGCGCGGCGCAACCTCAGCCGGAATCGGATGTCCAGTCACTTCGCGGGCGGTTTCGATAACTTCCCTCACGCTGAATCCGTTGCCATTCCCAAGATTGTAGTGAAGGACCTCTCGATCACTGAGCGCATTGAGCGCGAGAACGTGAGCCTGAGCGAGATCAGCGACGTGAATGTAATCGCGGACACAGGTCCCGTCCGGAGTGTCATAATCATCACCAAACATCATGATTTTTTCACGCTGTCCAAGCGCAACCTGAAGAACCAGCGGAATCAGATGCGTCTCAGGATCATGATCTTCTCCGCGAACTGCCGTACAGCCGGCTGCATTGAAATAACGGAGCGCTGCGTAGCGAAGCCCTTTCGTCACTTTTGCCCAGTGTAACATGCGTTCGATGAAATATTTCGACTCGCCGTAGGGACTCCCGGGCACGATGCGTTCATCAGGCCCGATTGGGATTCGCTCAGGCTCATCAAAGAGGTTGGCCGTGGAAGAGAGGATAAAGCGCTCTAAGCCATTTCGGAGTCCAGACTTGAGAAGGTTTGAAGCATTGGTGGTGTTGTCCCCAAGGTATTTGAACGGATCCTCCGTGGATTCCCCCACCAGAGTGAAGGAAGCGAAGTGCATCACTGAATCAGGACGAAATTCGCTCATGAGCGATTCTACGGAAGAAGCGTCTGCGAGATCTCCTTCGACAAACGACGCCTTTTCATTCAGCGCGGATCGATGTCCCTGATAGAAATTATCAAAGACGAACACCTCGTTGCCTTCTGCTATCAAAGGATAGAAGTAAACACTTCCAATATAACCAGCTCCACCGGTGACTAAGACTCTCATGATTCGTTATCGAATTCGGAGCGCCCATCTTCCCGCAGCCCGGGGTTGAACGCAAACCAATCCTGTTCCCCCTTTAAGAAATGGGATATTCAGATTCAGCCGCCCTCCGTTGGGGGATAATTGGGACCGGAAGTATCGCAAAACAGTTCGGGACGGATCTAACGTTTTCTGAAACGGGACAACTGGTCGGAGTCGCTTCCAGAAGTTTTGAGAAGGCATCACATTTCATCACTTCGCTCGAAAACTCCCAGTCCGAATCTATTACCCCCTTCGGCGACTATTCTTCGATTCTGAAAGATCCGACGATTGAGGCCATTTATATCGCGCTCCCGAATACGCTTCACTTCGAATGGACTGCCGCTGCTCTCCGCGCCGGGAAACACGTTCTCTGCGAGAAGCCGCTTGCGTTGAATCACCGCGAAGCAGAGGAACTCTTCACGCTTGCCGATGAAAGCGGCGTTCTCCTGATGGAGGCGTTCATGTATCTCGCTCATCCTCAAACCCGACTCCTTTTTGAAACGGTTTCGCGCGGTGAGATCGGTGATCTTCAAGTGATTCAAATCAACTTCTGCTTTGATCGACCTCCGTCCAAAGATGACGCCCGCTTTCAGGCCAACGAGGGCGGGGGCTCCCTCATGGATGTCGGATGCTATTGCATTGACCTCGCAAGAAACCTGACCACCGAGGAACCTGAAAAGGCGAAAGGCGTTGCACACCAACACGAATCCGGGGTCGATGATTTCTTCGCCGGTTCACTCGCTTTTCCGAGTGGTGTCCTCGCAAGCTTCGTTTGCGGTATGACGGTTACCACCGACCAGATAACTCGCCTCTACGGGACTGAAGGATGGATTGAAATCCCAAGATTCTGGAAAGCCGGGGAAGGTTTTACAATTCACCGACCGGGTAGAGAACCGGAGTCGATCTTCTCGCCCACGCCTACTCCCCCGCGCCCCCTCTATGCCATCGAAGCAGATGCTTTCGCCGAAGTTCTGAACGGAAGGCCCAATTGGAATCCTCGCGAAAATACCATCGCCAATTTGAGGGTGATCGAGGATCTCCGAAACCAACTCAAATGAGATCCATCCGCTCCAACGAAACTTTGACAGGAAACGTGGCTGGCAACCACAGCTCAATAACATCTCAAACCAGACAGGCCCCCCATGATTCCACACGCCCCCACGGACTCATGCAGCTTCCCGACCGGTCTGAACACGGTCGTCGCCTCCACCATGAGGCTCCTGCTGGTTGCTACCCATAAATTGAAGGGACTCCGCCACCACACGGAGCTTGGAACGGTTTTGGCCAGATTTTGAATCCATCCACGTATCCAACTGCAGCCGTCCCTCCACGAGAACGCTGCGCCCTTTCTGTAAATATTTCGCCGCATTTTCAGCCGTCTTTCCCCACACGGTCACATCGACGAAAGTGGTTTCTTCCTGCTTTTGCCCGGCTTCGTTCATCCAGGCTCGATTCAACGCCAGCCCTAAATCTGCGACTGCCTGACCTGATTTGACCCGCTTTAGTTCGGGATCGCGGGTGAGATTCCCTACCAAAGTAACTCGATTATAACTGCTCATACGAACAATATGCAAATACTGTTCAAAATTGCAAGTTCATATTTCTCTGTTGGCGTGAAACTGAATTTGCGATTCCGGCCGCCCTCACCTTAATTTAGTTACCTTATCGCACCTCTTATGGAAGCTGAGACTCTCTCGCCCTTTTCCGATTTCTGTTATCTGTTCCTCAGTATTCTGCTCGAGGGCGCTCCCTTTATTTTGCTCGGAACCCTGATTTCAGGATTTATCGACGCCTATCTCCCGCCCGGCTTAATTGATCGATGGCTTCCAAAAAACCGGCCTCTCGCGGTGATGTGCAGCGGTCTCCTCGGGGCGGTGTTTCCTGTCTGCGAATGCGCCGTCGTCCCTGTGATCCGCCGACTCATCCGTAAAGGGCTTCCCGTATCCTGTGCGATCACCTACATGCTCTCAGCTCCGATCATTAATCCAATTGTGATCGTGAGTACCATGAAAGCGTTCTCAACTTCCCTGGGACAGTTTTCACTTCGTCAGAACGAAGCCGTCGAGGCCTACGGCCCGATCTTCATGACTTCGAGTCGACTTCTTATCGCTTTCATCGTCACCGTTGGAGTTGGACTGATCGTCCTTAAATGCCGCCCCAAGTCGATCTTGCGACCGCAAATTCTTCCCAAAGCAGACGGGGGCGAGGCTGAAGCCGACGATGGCACTCCTGGAGCTTCCAAGCAGGATCGACTGGTTCTCGCGATGCGCACGACCATGAAAGACTTCATGGAGACTGCGATGTATTTTTCGATCGGAGTTGGAATCACTGCAGTCTTCAGGGCCTATGTGACCCAGGATCTCATTCTTCTCTTCAATCAGAGTGAAGCCACCGGGATCGGTCTCATGATGATTCTCGCTTTCGTTCTCAGCCTTTGCAGCACCTCAGATGCATTCATCGCCGCAAATTTTCCCGTGGCCCAGTCAGCTAAGCTCGCCTTTCTCGTCTACGGGCCAATGATGGATGTGAAGCTCGTCTTCATGTATCTTTCTGTCTTCCGTTCAAAATTTGTCGTCACACTTGCCTTCGGTCTCCTCATTGCAATCGGTGTCCTCAGCTATCTCTGGATCCGCCTCTAGTCATTCCCAACTCCTACGGACAATGAAAAAATTTCTTCAGATCCTTTCGATTCTTACCCTCATGACGTGGGGAGGAGTTTTCCTCTATTTCTACCTCACAGGACGAGTTGAAAAACATCTCGACCCCAGCTTTCGAGTCTACGCGCTGATTTCCGGCATCGGAATGCTTCTCGTCGGCGGTTTCAATTTACTCAATCTCAACAGAGTTCTCGGCCTCTGCACCCACGACCACGCGCATGGAGAACCTTGCGATCACGACCACCATCACGAAGAGGAACACACCCATGACGCAGATTGCGAGCATGAGCATGATGAAACTTGCGGCCACGATCATTCGCACGACCACCATTCTCATGATGACGGCGACGCGGGACACCACCATCACCATGAGGAAACTGCCTCGGGAATTATCTTTTCGCTTATTGTTCTCCTAGTTCCATTTCTCTTTGCAACCGGCTACTCAAGAGACCAATTCAGCTCCGAATACCTCGCCAAATGGGGGAAAATTGAACGACAAATGCTCCAGATGCGGATCGCGGAGAGAAACGCCGCGCGGCAGCCTTCGATCAGCTCCGTCGATCCTTCCGCCAACCCTTACACGAGCGACGCTATCGCAGGTGAATCTCCCGGAGACGCCGACACGCCCCCAGATCGCGAAGCGGGAAATGAGACCGCCTCTGACGATTCCTGGGCGACTTTCACGCTCGAGGACCTCAAACAAATGGTTCCCCAAAACGACGACGACGAATTCCTCCTCGACGTTCCCCAGATTTTCTACACTGCGGGAGATCGCGAGCTCATGGAAGTGATGGAAGGAATTCCTGTCGAGACGACCGCCCAGCTCATGGAGGAAACGCTCAACAATCCAGACAACACCCGACTCAAGGCCTTTCGTCTTTTCATCGAATGCTGCGCTGCTGATGCGCGACCTCTCTCGATTCCTGTCGATTTCGGACAAGCTCCTCCTGAGTATACCGAGATGGGCTGGTATCGACTTCATGGTAAGCTTCACTATGTTCAGGAAGCTGGTGAAATGCTTCCCATCATCCGGATCGAAGAGATCGAGGAAACCGCCGAGCCGATGGATGGCTTACTTTTCTAGCCGAAGTTAGATTTGCTCCCGCATCCTTCGCAGCGCCCGCGATCACTTGCTTTTCGGCCTTCTCATGCTATCTTGAAGCGTTCTTTAAAACGGGGGTGTACTGGTTTCGACTGATCGTTTGAAGGGCAGACTGCGTGTCGAGGTTGATCGGCTGGCCTCGTAAAAAGCCGTTCAAAAAACAAATGCAAATAACGAACCTGAACTTGCGCTGGCAGCCTAATTGAGTTGCCCGGGATTTGGCCGACGCCGGCTGAGCTGAATCCCGCTACTTTAGTCGGCTTAGTCTCCTGACGGGTGTCCGGTCAGAGCGATGAAAGGTTACAGGGCAACCGGAGAGAACGGATTCTGTCGATCGAAGCCGCCTCTTTTAAAATAAAAGACCGACTATGCATGTAGAAGTTTGTCTAGACAGCTTTTAGGACAGGGGTTCAACTCCCCTCACCTCCACTTTTCGCTCAAGCTGTGTGCAGCGCGAATTACGCTCTCCTAGCGAGATAATGCCGCTCTCCCGAGTGCTCTCTTCGCCACTCTGCGTCCAAAGTTTCCAGCGACGATAGTGGCCCGCACGGCTCTTGATCGGACGCGATTTTGCATCCAGTGGACGGACTCGACGTCGTAGCTTTCGCCATGGGTAAATCCCGTTTTGTATGGTTCATCGCCACTTAGAAAATCCAACACCTCAACGTCGTCCTCTTCTGTCCAAGTGTCGATCCGATTCAAGAGGAGACACTTCCCCGGGGCCAGGGATCGAAATTCGGGATCAAAGGCAATTAGGTAGCCATAATATTTCCCTCCACGGGCAAACCCGATATCAACTGCCAACATCTTCCCCTGATCAATCAATGCGGAAACCTGAAGACCCACATCGGGATCTTTGGAAACTTCGCCCAGCATTCCTGAAAGAGCCGGATCTCGGAGAGGGCTCACTCCATCCTTACGAAAATAGTCGGCATGAAACTCAGCGACATTTTCGAGGTCGGAAACTCGTATTTCATCTCCTCGCAGGATCTGAATCCAGCATCTTGGCATCGCCTTATCGAGCCGCTTCAGAGATCGACGCATGTCTTGTCGTCGCTTACTTGGGAGAGAAGTGAGATAGCTTTCAAGACCTCCCTTGATCGATACTGTCGGACAGCGGGCATGTATCTCTGATACCGTGAGCATCTCTTCGCTTTGCTCTTCATCAGCCCTAAAGAAAGCGTGAAGAAAGCCCTCTGATGAGATTTTCCAAAAGTAGAAATTATAGGCGGAGAAATCGTTTTTTACTCTTGTAAAAATAGCTCCCAGAGCGCGAAAAGCAGTTTTCTGACTAGCAGTCAGAATATCCTGATAATCACCGTTCCGGTCGCCGGCGAGACGGATCTGGCGACCTTTTCGGTAGCAGGGTAGAATCGCAGCAATCGTTTCATCCTGCTCAATTAGGAAGACCATGGGCGCATCATACGTTCCGCGAAAATGTCGATACCAGGCTAAGTTCCAGGTAAAGGTCTGGAACGGTGCAGAAAACTTTCCCGTCAGTTTCCTCCACGGAAGTTCCAGCTTTTCTATCTCTTCGACCGTTTCAACAATACGGATCTTCAAATCACCGCTTCGCGAATCGTGAACTTCCTCGGGGAGCGGATGATGCAGGACCGGTATCTGACCAATGGATATCCCTGACTTCATGACTCGAAAAGTGAGTCCTCCGTGTCTACTGGAATGAGCCGACTTCTCAGAGCATCGGCACGCCACTTAAATTTCTGCCGAAACCGCCACACCGTTCCTTCAAGATGCCGAAGTTTCCGCCCTCTTCGAACCGGGAATTCTGAGGCCCAATCTGCACAGGCTACCGGTTTATCGGCGATCCCGGCAGAAATCCCCTCACTCAACCATGAGGCAACATCTCTCGCCTCATTCAAGGAGCGAAGAGATAAAACCGACTGATCGGAAGTAAGCGGAGAGGAAAACATTACAATTATAGTAATTATAATGTTTCGTCAAAGAACTGCAAGCTACTTTGATTTCGGGTGAAGCATCCCTTTTTCCTAACCCTCGCTATCTGAACTAACTTCGGATTCCTTGACCAGGGCAATCAGTTGCTCTCCGGCAGTAAAAGAGCCAGATTTTTTCCCTACAACGAGCAACTCTCCACTGCTACTGATTCGAAAAAGAATGAGTGAGTTTTCCCCATAATGAGCGCGAAAATCCTCAATCGTGAATTCCTCGTTCAAGGTGGTGCATTTCATGATCGCCCCTCCCCGCGCAAGTGCTTCAATCTCGGAAGAAGTGACTTCCCGGTCGCCAAAGTAGCGACCATGGAATTCTGAAGAGGAGGACTTGCGCTCCGAACCCTCGGAGTCGGCCGGCTTCAACTGATAGACATTCGAAATACCGAGAGTGTGTCCCAAATTGATACAGGCGAGGGTATTCACCTGATCGTTGGGAGTCGTCGCGAGAACGCTTCCGATCCCAACCATGTCGATCTCTTCAGAAGCATAGTCGGAGAGCACGTTAGCATTGACTGCCGCCACACCCGCCATGCGGGCCCTCCGCGTAGCCTCGTAGTTGCTGTCGATCATAAGGACTCGAAAATCTTTCTCCTGAATCAGCTTGGCAGCGGAAATAGCCCAGTCTCTCACTCCAACAAAGAGGATTCCCTGAGGATTTTTCAAAGCGAGTCCGAGTTTCCTTGCGAGAGGCGCGGCAAGAAGGCCGTAGAAAGCGACTGTTCCAACAATAATCGTATAAGTAATCGGTACAATTCGCGATGCCTCCTCCGCGAAGACTCCCCCACTTTCGGCAAGCTCAAGAGCAAAAACTGAAGAAACCGCAGCAGCCACAATTCCGCGTGGCGCCATGAGCGCGAGAAAAATTTTCTCTTCCCTCGGAATCTTACTTCCAAAGGTGCTGATAAAAACACTCAACGGCCTCACGACGACGATGAGCGCAAGGAGAAGGAGCAATGCTTCTTTCCAAACCAACTGAATATCATCAATTCCAATTCGGGCACCAAGAACGATGAAAAGACAAGAGATCAAAATCGTTCGCAGTGTCTCTTTAAACTCGACTACGTGCCTGATCTTAGCGCGATCCTGATTCGCCAGCCCAATTCCCAAGATGGTGACCGTGAGCAGCCCCGATTCATGCTGGAAGAGATTCGAAACCGTAAAAAGACTGAGTCCCACCGTGAGGACGACCACTGATTGAAGAAAGTCCGGCACCCAGTGCCTGCTGAGAACAAAAGAAAGCCCTACTGCAGCCCCATACCCTAATCCAATCCCGACAAGCATTGTTTTGCCCAGTCCAAGAACGACTCCTTCCACTCCGGAGTGACCATGACCGTGACCGAAAGCGACCCCAAAAACGAGAACAGCAAGAATCGCCCCCACGGGGTCGATCACGATGCCTTCCCATTTCAAGACGGAATTGACGGTTCGCCTCGGTCTTACTGAGTTCAAAAGAGGAACAATCACAGTGGGTCCGGTCACCACGAGAACGGCCGCGACGAGAAGCGAAACGGACACGCTGAATCCGGCAAGATAGTGAGCGGCTAAGGTCGTCAAACCCCAGGTCACCATGCTCCCTAATCCAATAAGCCGGAGCACTGTCCCTCCCGCCTCTTTCAACTCCGAAAATCGAAGCGTTAGCCCGCCCTCCAGCATGATAATCCCCACTGCGAGCGAGACGATCGCAAAAAGCGTCTGCTGCTCGACGACGGCTGATTGATCATAAAATTGTCCCGCGACAAACCCCGTCGCAAGGAGCAACAGAATCGAAGGCATTTTGATTCGCCAGGCGAGCCATTGAGCACCGATGCCAAGGAGCAATACGGCGGTGTAGAAAAGGAGACGTTCGTCCATAAGGGCGGGAAAAAGAGGAGAGGAAATTCACCGGAGCCAACTCACGCTATCTCCACTGCGGAGTTTTCCAATTCCTTTTTGCGTCCCATCAGGTTAGTTATTAACAGGAAATTCCGTTTTCCCGATACCGTGGTTCGTATCCGATAAAAGACTCCTTCATGTTTTTAAGACTCACTTACCTGTTTTTCATTTCCAGCTTAGCCGCTCTTCCTCTCCTCGCTCAGATTGATCCAACAGCGGAGTCGCCCGCTCCTGAGGCTGTCGACTTGAGCCCTGATGTCGTCGATTCACTCGAAGCCCTTGAATCAGTGCGGGAATCCCTTCTCCTTGTTGCCAAGGACATCAAAGAAGCTGAGGCCAAACTGAGAGCGGCCACTGAGGCGGATAAGCCCGATCTCGTTGCCGAACTGAATTATCTCTCGGAGAAGCAGGAATCGCTAAAAATTGACTTCGAGTCCATCGCAACGGGCATCGACCCCGACGACTATGAGGGGAGCATGAATGAGGATTTCGTCCTCGCGAACGAGCTCGACACTCTGCTCGAACCAATTATTGGCGAATTAAAGGCTCTGACCGAGAAACCGAGAGCCATCGAAGAGCTCAGAAGTGAACTTTCACGTTGGAAGGGACGACTCGTGACCACCGAAAACGCGCTCGAAAATTTGGAGAGCATTCCACAGGATAGACCTTCGGAAGCTCTCGCAGAGGCACTCGCCGAGACAAAAACGATTTGGGAATCCCGCAAAGTGCAGGCTGAAAACCGCATTCAAGCCGTCACCTATCAATTGGAACAAGCCGAACGGTCCCAACCCTCTTTTATCGAGACGGCGCGCGAAGGCTTTCGCTCGTTCTACAAAAGCCGTGGTCGAAACTTCCTACTCTGCCTCATTGCTTTCTTTCTGACATTTTTTCTACTTCGCTATATTCATCAGCGCGTCGATCGCTTTTTCCCCTGGAAGAAAAAAGAAAAACGCCCCTTCTACCTGCGGCTAATCGATGTCGGACTCAATGTCTTTTCTGTCCTCGGAGCGGTCGCCGCCTCGCTCATAACCCTTTATGCAACAGGAGACTGGGTCCTCATGGGACTCGCTATCATTCTTCTCTTTGGGATCTCTTTAGCAGCTAAAAATGCTTTACCTAAGTTTTATGACCAGGGTCGTCTTCTCCTCAACCTCGGAGAGATCCGGGAAGGAGAGCGGGTCACCTACAACAGCATTCCATGGCGTGTCGAACGCTTGAGTTTCTATTCCATCCTGCGGAACCCCGCCCTGCGCGGTGGCGAATTGCGACTTCCCGTCAGCCAGCTCAGCGGAATGATTTCCCGCCCGCTAAGTGACGAGGGTGAAATTTGGTTTCCCAGCCATGAAGGTGACTGGGTCCTCCTTCCCGACGAGGGGCTCGGACGGGTCATTGCACAGACACCTGAGTATGTCCAAATCGTGAAACTCGGGGGAGCCAAAATCGCGATTCCAACCGCAGATTTTCTAGGCAAATCACCAAAAAATCTTTCAACTGGATTCAGAATTTCCTCCCTCTTCGGCATCGACTACGAGCACCAGGCGGACTGCACGACTACGATCCCTGAAACTATGTGGGCCTATATCACCAAAGAGCTCACCACTCTTGTAGGCGATCGCGATAAAGTTGTCAGCCTCAAGGTCGAATTTGCGTCCGCCGGTGCCTCTTCCCTCGATCTCGCCATCATCGCTGACTTTGACGGGTCCGTTGCCGCCAAGTATCAAGTCTATGAACGTGCCATCCAGCGTTTCGCCGTCGAATGCTGCAATGAACACGGCTGGGGAATCCCCTTCACTCAAATCACACTCCACAATGCCTTTCCGGAGAACGAATCGCCTTCACCGGTTCAGGCCGAAGAAAAACCAAAACTTCCTTGAGATTCGTTTCATTGACGTGGACCTAACCCTGTCGAGTCCATCATTGAACCCTGTTAGGCCTCCCTTTTTTCATGCCCGAAAGGACATCAGACAAAATTCGCCGTAAAAGCTACATCCGTCTTCTTTTCGTTCAGATCGAAAAAGTCTACGACGCGGTGCATCGCTTTCTTGCCTGGATCACCGGTCGCCTTGGCAAGCCGATGACGGCGGAAATTTACTACGCCACCCCCGTTGACTGGGGTGTCACTGTCAAAGGCCGCGCCCTCCTCGCGAAAGAGTGGCACGAACCGCGACCCGAGGACAGTCGACTCAAAAATTTCATCCAGATGTTCAAACGCTGGACGACTCCGGAGCGCCCCTTCACTCTTCTTCGTCTCAGCCTGGGGGGAAACGCCATTGAAGTTCGTGCCGACAACGAAGGTTATTTTGAGGCGGACATTCCCAAATCTCAATGCCACACCGACACGCTTCTTATCGAGCTTCCCGAATCAGAAGTTTCTGACGCGATTGAGCATCCCCTCCATCAAGTAGGCAAGGATTTCAAAGTCGTCGTGGTTAGCGACATCGACGATACCGTCCTCATCACCCATGCCGCAAATCGAATCCGCATGGTCATGACGACCATTTTCGGAAATGCTCTGACTCGCCAACTCTTCCCGGGCTCCCCCGAGCTTTTTCACGCCTTGCACGAAGGCCCTTCCGGAGATCACGAGGGTAATCCAATCAATTACGTAACGAGTTCTCCATTCAATCTTCACAGCCTTCTCCAGCTCATCTTTCAGGAAAACAAAGTGCCAATGGGTCCGTTCTTCATGACCGACTGGGGAATCGACGCCGACAAATGGTTTAAGATCAGCCACCGCGATCACAAGCTCGATTCTCTTGAAGAGGCCATCAAATGGCACCCTGACAAACCGGTTATTCTCATCGGCGACAGTGGTGAACACGACACTGCGATTTATGTCGAGGCAGCACTAATGCACCCTCACCTTATCGACCTCATCCTCATTCGTGACGTTACAAGCCGTGAACGACTGGAGGATCTTAAAGAGGAAGTGACAAAACTGGAAGAGACCGGCACCCGCTTTGCATTTTTTAAAGATTCCACCGAAGCAGCAGTCGTCCTTCTTGAGCGAGGCTGGATTTCTGAAACTCAGTTTGCAGAAGTCGAGGATGCCGTCGAAGCCTCATCTTAGTATTTTTCTTACCGATGCCCAACCTCACGGAGATCCTGACCGACATCCAGGAGGACATCGAAGGAGATGAGATCCATCTTGAGGAAATCGTCTCCCGCTTTGAAGATCGTGGCTTCGGCCCTCTCCTTCTGGCTCCCGCCCTCATTGCAGTTCTACCGACCGGAGCTATCCCGGGCGTCCCGACAATCTGCGCAGTCTTCATTCTTCTCATCAGTGGCCAGATTCTTCTGGGAAAACACCATCCCTGGCTCCCAAAGCGAATCCGGCAATTCTCCGTTTCCAAATCCAAGTTCCAAAAAGGTTTTAATAAGGTGAGACCATGGACCGAACGATTCGACCGACTCCTATCGCCGCGGCTGGAGTTTCTCACCCGCGATACCGGGACCCGCGTCGTCGCGATGATTGCAATCATCCTCTCGATCCTCATGATTCCACTTGAACTGATCCCTCTCGCCTGTGCCGTCCCAGGACTCTCGATCGGATTTTTCGCGATCGGGCTAAGCGCCAAGGACGGACTATTCACGCTCTTCGCTCTTTTCATCGCAATTGGCACCGCGATTCTGGCCTGGCAATTTTGGCCTTTCTGAGAACGAAGCGCGATGGGATTCGTAACCGTGCCGATGCAACTCGACCTTACTTCGATTTCCTCAACAAGCGCTGGTGCTCTCATCGGCTCCGCGATTGGCGATACCCTCGCAATGCCAGTACACTGGTATTACAACACTGCAGCGCTCGCATCTGACTACGGCGAGGTGCGTGACTTCATCGATCCGAAGAGCCCGCACCCCGATAGCATCCTGTGGCGCTCCAGCTACACCCCGCTGAATGAGACTGGCGAAATCCTTCACGATCAGGCTGAGTTCTGGGGAAAGCGCGGGATTCATTATCACCAGAATCTCGCGGCGGGTGAAAACACCGTCACGCTCCAACTCGCCAACCTCCTCCAGGAATCGCTCCTCTCGAGCGACGGTTACGATGCGGATGACTACCTAAGCCGATACATCGACTTCATGACGACTCCCGGAAGCCATCGCGACACCTATCTCGAAGAATGTCACCGTGGCTTTTTTCAAAACTACGCCCGGGGAGAAGACCCTAGGCGCTGCGGCATTCAGGAAAAACATATTGGTGGTCTCGCGGGGATCATCCCGCTCGCGGTCTGGTATCAGAATGATCCCGCTCTCGCCCATGAAAGTGCGCACGAACACCTCTCCTTGACGCACCCCGGGAAAGGCATGGCAGATTCCGCCTCACTGATCCTCGATATTCTGATCCCGGTCTTGCAGGGCGGAGATCTCTTCGAGACGATCCGCGGCCTCCATACACGACAGGTCTCGCCACTTCTTGGATTCTCTCTCGATAAGCTTCTCAAACTGAAAGACACCGACGTGATCGGTCCTTTCTTCAGCCCCGCCTGCTACGTCGATGACAGCGTCCCCAGCACGATCTATCTCGCTGCGAAATACCACGAGCGCCCCGAAGCAGGACTTATCGCGAATACAAACCTTGGCGGGGACAATGTTCACCGTGGCGCTATCCTCGGCGCCCTCTTAGGAGCTGGAAACGGATACGGGACATTTCCGGAAAGATGGACAGCAGGACTCGTCGAGCGCCCCCCACTTCTCAGCGATTATTCTCCGTCGGACGAAAGGTGAGGACCACCCGAAAGCGTTGACCAAAAGGCTCATGCTCCAGCCAAGGTTCCTGAAACAGGTAATATCCCCGCGCCTCGTAAAAAATGATCTCATCCCGGATCGGAAGTTCCAACTCATCGTATTCCGTGGTGTCGGGCACCCATTCCATCTTTCGCTCCAACCGCCGCTTCACGGAACAGAAGCGATTGATGATCCTATCCTCCACATCCTGAATCAGGGCGAGTACCTCTTTTTGTTTCATGCCGAACAATTACGCATCCCGCTGCTTTTACGACACAGGAAGTTCCAGCCCTTTCTCCGCTTTTCAATATGATCACTGAGCAATCCTCTTCCTCGATCCTCACGATTCTCCTCATTCAACTGATCGCGAGCTGCGGCATGCTCGGCGTTATCTGGCTCGTGCAACTCATTACCTACCCACAGTTTGCGGAAATTGGTGAGACGGATTTTGTCGACTACCACCAACATTACTCTAACCGCGTCACCTGGATCGTGGCGCCGCTTATGCTCATTGAGCTGGGAACCGCTTTTCTCCTCATCGTCCATTTCTGGAAGAGCCCGCTCTTTGTTCTCGCCCTCGCTGGCTTACTTATTGTCATCACGCTCTGGGGTCTCACCGCATTCGTGCAAGTACCGCAGCACACAAGGCTCTCGTACGGATACTCAATCGAAACGATTCGCGAGCTCGTTCGGGGAAACTGGGCGCGCACGATTCTCTGGTCGCTCAAAGTGGTGCTCACCGGTGTCTTGATTCACCGCTTCGTCTTTTCGGAACTAATCCCAAAGTAGCGAAGACGCAGCGTTTCAGAAACCGGTTCCTGTGAGAGACTTCCCCCCACAATTGCGATACTGGAAAAGAGCACCGCCCAAACGAAGGGGTGCAATCCGAGGAGGAGATATTCACCAAACTCCCTGGTGATTAAAAACCCGATCAGATAGAGAATTAAAACCGTCACGCCGCCCGCGAGCATTCCGCCAATGATCCCTCGCGACGTTGTCCTCGGCCAGTAAAGGGTGAAGATCATCGGCATCAAAAAACAAGCTCCCAGCCCTGCCGAGGCAAAGACAATGAGATGCTGCAAAAATTTTGGAGGGTGCATCACCGCAAGCAAGCCTAACACTCCAACCACAATCGTGACAAAATAGCTCAGTCGCTTCACCTGCTTCTCTGTCGCCTTTGGATTAATCGATTCCTGATAGACATCCCTTACAATTCCTGACGAAACCAAAAGGAGAAAGCTATCAACGCTAGACATCACCGCCGCAAACGGAGCTGCGATCAAGAGGCCGGCGAGCCAGGGCATTCCAGCATTGGACGTCAGAAGTGCCGCCATCTCCGGCATGACCCGGTCGGGATGCACTTCCATGCCCGGAAGCAAGACTCGAGCGCAGGTAAAAATGATCACGAGCGGAAAATAGATCAGGGTGAAGTAAACCGCGACCATAACAATCGAACGCCGCAAAGTCACCGTATCGCGAAACGCCATTTGCCTGACCATGTAACTCGGTTGCCCCGCGCCGCTAAAGGTCCAGAACGCGAAAAAACTGAGCGCCAACATCACCCCGAGAAATCCACCAGAATCTTTTCGAGAAGGCCCCGGCGCAGTCAAATAGACCCCTTTTTGCCCGTCACCATAAGCGTAACGCTCCGGCTCACCGATGATCGACGCAATGAATCCCGGCGTCCTGTCGAACCCTGACAAAACATTATCAATCTCCGCAGGCGTTGTCAGTTTTAGCGCCTCAGCCGGCTCACTTTTCAGACTTCCCGCTGAAATCAAGACGGCCGACTTCAATCTTACCACACCTCGCTCCCCGGCAGTTTCAAGCCATTCGCCACGCGAAAGCCGAATCTCTTCGTCAGACACTTCAACTCGAGAAACCACAACTTCGACTGAATGAGGCGGAGTCATCTCGCCAAGCGCCCGTGTCGCCTTCCCAATTCCGCCAACCTGCGCGAGTGCAAGCACCAGCATGATTACCACTCCGAGACCCATGACAATCCCCTGCATCACATCGGTCCAAACGACTGCGCGAAAACCGCCGAACGTTGTGTAGGCAATCACTGACACCGCAAAGACAAGAAGACAAAGAAGATAATCTCCGTCCGCAGCGCCGATCCATGGAATCCCGGAGGTGAGCCGGTCAACCCCGGCGACTGCTGTTTCATAAATCGGAACACCATCGAGCAAGGTCGCCATGATCTGAGCGCCAGCCTTGAACTGCGCCATGAGGTAGAAGAACATGAAAAAGACGACGAGGAGAGTCGCAAGATTCCCAACATTCCGATTCTCATAACGCCGTCTTAGTAATTCAGGAATCGTGATTGCCCCCGCAATCCGGCCTACCTGATTGATCCGCTTTGCGAGCAAACCCAAAGCAATGATCGGGACAACCATGTAACCGGCGATCCACCATGCAAGGACCCATCCGTGCGTATAGATCAATGAGGGGAAGCCCATGAAGCTTCCTCCCGACGCCGATGTCGCAGCATAGGTGAAAGCAAAAGCCCATAGGCCGATACTTTTGCTCCCGAGAAAATACTCGCTGACAAAGGCCTTCGACTTTCCGACTCGATTCGCGAAGATCGCAAGCGCAAAAACCGCAACCATGTAAAGACCGAAGGCGATCAGCGCCGTCATTCTGTCTCCTCCTCATTGCTTAATGGCGTGTCCTTCATAAAACCCATCGCAAACCAAATCGTTGTCGAAACGGCAAGAACCCAGGGAACCGCAACCCCGATGATAACCCATTTTGGCATCCCAAAAAGAATCTCCGGATCTTCTGCCGATCCGCCATCAGCAAAAAAGCCGTTGTAAACAACCGTCCAGATCGCGAAAAAAGTCCAGATACCGACCATGACCCAAAACTCGCGCTTTGATTGTCGAAATGACTTTCCCAGTTCTTCCGGTTTCTGCATGGCTTTCAAGTTGAAAGGAAGACCTGCCACGGAAAAGCCAATTTCGACCTTAATGACGTGCTGACTTTCCTTTCAGCCTTCGCTAGCCTCGCCGCATGCTAGATCCAATCCAACGTGAGGCAGAATTCCCCGGCCTTTCGCAGCGTAGCTATCTAAATACAGCGGCTGAGGGTATTCCTCCACTCTCCTCACTCGATGCCTTTCGCCAGTATCAGGAGGACAAACTCCTCGGAATGGATGGACGGGAGCATCTCTTTCAACTCTTCAACGACGCACGCAGCAGCGCTGCCAATTTGCTTTCTCTCAGTGCAGAGGAAATCTCTTTTTGCTCCTCCACCTCGGAGGCTTACAACCTTCTCGCAAGCGCCGTCGAGTTTCCCGGGAACTCTGAAGCTGTGATTACCAACCTCGATTTCCCCTCCGGCGCGACGCCGTGGCTCAGACATCCTGACAAACCCATTGTTCAGCTCTGGGAACATCAGAACGGTGTGTTGAAACTTGACGACCTCAATGAGCTTCTCAATGAAAGGACTCGTCTTGTTCAAGTTTCTCTTGTGAGTTTTCTAACCGGCTATCGTATCGAGTGGGAACCATTCAGGGACCTCGTCCGGCAACTCGCGCCCAGCGCCGTCCTCGCCGTTGATGTCACACAGGCTGCCGGCCGTATTGAACTCGATTGTCTCGATGCTGACTGCCTTTTTGCGAGTGGCTACAAATGGCTTCTCGGTAGCCACGGGAGTTGTCTCATTGCAATCCCGAAAGCCAGCTGTCATGCGCTGACGGTGAGAGCCGGAGGCTGGTATCATCTCGCAAATGCCTTTGACGAGGATCGTTTCGAGCGGGCCGAATCATTTCCAGGGGCCGCAGGATTTGCTGTCGGAATGCCTTCTTTTCCTGCGATTTATTCACTGAAACACGGCATCGACTTCCTTCGCTCGATAGGCGTTGGGGCCATCGCCACTCACGCAGACCGACTCGTCTCCCAACTGCACGAAGGACTCCAATCACTCGGAGTTAAAACGATGTCTCCTCATCAGCCCGAAAACTCCTCAGGGATCGTCTCGTTTCTGTCGGCATCGGACGCGGAGTTGAACGCATTCCTTCGCAAGCACAAGATTCACGTGATGCATCAAGCCGGGCGCATGCGCGTCGCCGTCCACGGCTACAATACGGAAGAGGACATTGCCGGCTTTCTGGGTGTTCTAAAAAAGTTCAGCTGACGACCATCCTAACTAAAGAATAATCTGTCTGCCGTCCCGCCGAGGATCTGCTCTTTTTCATCCGTCGAAAGAAAATCCGCATGTTCCGTCACGAGCTCGAGCGAGGCCTCGTAGCTGTGAACTCCCTGAACCTGATAGGGGCAATCGGACCCCCACATTAATCTCTCTGCGCCAAAGGCATCCCTCACCTGTTTAAACATCGGGAGCAAATCAGTGTAGGGCGGGGCCTTTTTCCCAAGTGCATAGAATGCTGACGTTTTCACGAAGACATTGGGAAACTCGGCAAGCACGAGAAGATCATCCAACTCTGATTGATCGACGGAACCGTTCATGCCAATCCTTGAAAAATGATCAATCACGACACGCGTGTCAGGATATAACTCGCACATTTTCCGAATCACCGGCAAGACTTCGGGGTTCGCGAGACAACACATCGCAAGGCCATTCTCGGCTCCTGCAGTCCACATCCGCTTCATCCCGGGATTTGTATCCCAATTTTTGACCCGATCCGGAAAAGCATAAAGTCGGAATCCCCGCACGCCTTTATCGGCCATGCGAGTCATCGTCGATGCTACATTTTTCAGTTGGTGATTTACAATTCCAATTCCTCCAAACTGCCCGGGGAAGTTAGCCATGACATCGAGCATAAATTGATTTCCAAACTCGTAAAAACTCATCTGCACGAGGACGGTGCGATGGACTCCAGTTCCTTTCTGAATCTCAAATAAGTCAGTCGGCATGAACGTTTCCGGCTTCGGTTCGTGATCAAGGAAATTAGTGGAAATGGGATAGGTTGCCCATTCTGAAGTCCATAAATGAACATGTGCATCGATCCGGTTCGGGCCTCGCTCAGCGGCAGTTCCACTCAGGCTCGCGCCTGCAGCCCCGGCAGAGGTAGCGATAAATGCTCTTCTCGAAAGTCTCTTCATAATTCGTAGTTCATCAAAAATCGGATATAAAAATCAAACGCCTTCTCGACTTCTTTGAGGTCTACATATTCGACCGCACCGTGAGCCTGATCAATCGAGCCCGGACCGAAAATGATCCCATCGATCCCTGCCCGCGAAAACTTCGTGACATCGCATCCAAAGGGAACTCCAACCGGCTTGTCCGGCAGTCCCATTTCAGATAGAACCGATACCGCGATACGAACGACCTCCGCCGCCGAGTCAGTTTCCATCGCTTCATCGAGCAGGTCCGGATCATGGACAATCACGTTCCCGGAATCCTCCGCGAACAAATCCCGATAGGCCTGCATCACATCAGCACCGCTCTCTCCGGGCAGAAGCCGATGATCGATTGAGAGGGCGCATCGCTCAGGAACGAAATTAATTTGATCACCACCCTCTATTAGGCTGATGCATCCTGTCGCTGATCCAAGAAGCGGGTGAGTGCTAGAATAAAGTCCGGCATGAAACGCCTCAACCTTCTTGATCACATCCGCGATGCGACTGATTGCATTAACCCCAAGATGAGGTTTGGAACTATGAGCAGCTTTCCCGAGCGTCTCAATTTGGAAGCGGAGCACACCCTTGTTTGCGATGACGAGTTGTAGACTGGTGGGCTCGGACACAACTACGGACTCAAGCTGGATATTTTTTTCGCGGAGCCATTCAATTGATCGCAGCGCTCCGCTGAAAGCGTGCTCCTCATCGACGACCGCGATGAAGTAAACATCGCACGGCGGCACGAGCGATTCCTCTTTGAGGTAGATCATTGTCTCCAGCATCGCCGCGAGTCCTCCTTTCGTATCGCAGGATCCGCGTCCATATATCCGCCCCTCCTTCACCATCGGATCAAAGGGCGGAATCGTCATCCCCCCTACCGAGACCGTGTCCATGTGGGCTTCAAGAGCAATCGCCCGTTCCGAAGTCCTTCCTGGAATCTTCGCAATGACATTCTTTCGCCCCGGAAAAACCTCGTCAGTCGTGAACTCCACTCCTGCTTTACCTAGCGAGGTTTCGATAAACGCCGCCACCGCCGCCTCGCCGGGGCCTCCCCAGACGGGATTCACGCTGTTAATCGCGATAAGGGAAGAGAGTGTGTCGTTTAGCTGATTCATTCGTTAACGAAATTCAGCCTAAGAGCCGGAGCAGGAAAATTCCAGCAGACAGCCACCCACATCGGCGGTAGGCGGGAACAATATCAATAATTCTGTCGCTACCCGTCGGCACAGACTTCAAAGGCCTGCTTCAGATCCCTAACCCATTCCTGCATCGCCGCTGATTTCTCTTCCTGATCGCGAATTCTCAGCAGAAACGAAGGATGAACCGTTGCAAAAAGTCGACCATCGAAAGCTATCTCGCTAGGCCCTATGACTTCGCCCCGCTCTTTCAGAATTCGAAAGCCGGGACGAATGACGCTTTCGGCAGCGGTATTCCCCATCGTTAGAATCACCCTCGGTTTCACTCGAGCGATCTCTCCAAGCAACCAGGGACGGCAGGCCTTCATCTCAGCCCTATTTGCTTTATCATGAAGTCGCCTTGGCCCCCGCGCGCCTTTCATTGCTCCGGCTGGTTTCCATTTGAAATGCTTCACCGCATTCGTGATGTAGATATCGTCGCGCTTCACTCCAAGCTCACCAAGCGCTTCATTTAGTATCCTTCCGGCGGGACCGACAAAAGGACGTCCTGCGAGATCCTCCTGATCGCCCGGCTGTTCACCGACAATCATTAGTTGAGCCCTTGGATTCCCCTCTCCGAAAACTGTTTGCGTGGCACGATCCCAGAGAGGACAGGCCCGACAACACGAAGCGAGATCCTGCATTTCCTCAAGCGTGTCCGGCATCGCGACGGCGTCACTTTCTCTGACCATCGTCGCGGAATTCTGATGATGCAGCCGCTGGAGGTAGAGGTTTTTGGGTGCCCGAGTGGGTTCCGTGGATTCTTTTCCAATCATTTCGTCCCGTCGTATCGACGCATCGATCGTGAGTTTCTGGATGAGTGGAGCTTCGGGAAGATTTTTCCAATATTTGACCGGCATCTCCGCTTGCATCGCCTTCAACTTCAGTCGCGCAGGATTAAAAATGCTCTTGTAATAGCTTTTCCAAAGTTCTTCCAGCGCGTCACCGTCCGGAGCTTCCTGAGCCGATACACCTTCGGAGAAGCTCAGCTTTTCGCCGTCCCAGTGAACGCATTCGTCAGGCGTCAAAATGGACCAATCCATTCCCGTGAAGCGCTTTTTAAAAAACGGAGCGTTGTGACGAACGATGTGATGCATCGGTTCGAACCAGGAAATAAACTGCTCACGTCCTTCCTCAGATTCTCCGACTTTCCGGAACCTGACAAATGCCCGCATTTTGTGGCAATCACGTCTCACTTCTTTCGCGAGGTAAGAGGCGCGGCGAACATCATCGTCAGTCGAGACGAAAAGTAGCTGGCGTTCGTTGCCGCGCGTCAAACGCCAGAGGAGGCGATAGAGAAGAGCCCAGCGATTCTCGGTTGAATGACAAGCCACGGTTTCAGCAAGAGGAAAGAAAGCCTTGGGTACAGTTAGATTCGACTCGCGAACGCGCAGGGAGGGGGAACCCGCTTCGCCGAAGAGCTCCTCCTGACCGCTGGACTGATCACTCCAAAGCAAGTCCCCCGGCGCGACACCATTTTCCAGCAATTCGCGAGCCTTGACTCGCCAGGCGGTAAAGCTTGGCTCTATGGATACTGTCTCAAGCATTAACTTGTTCGGCAGTCTAAACAGTTTTCGTTACTCGATTTTCCCCGCCTATACCTCGCCCGTCAGCGCACTCTGTTTCACTGCTGTAAAATCGAACTCCAACTGCTCGGGCGGCGGAGCAAACCGCGCACGCAACCGATCACTGTCGAGGCCCATGCCCGCGGGATGGTGATCGGTAGTGATGATGAACGGGAGGCACTTCTTGATACTCACGCGAAGTTTCACGAGATCGTCGAGACGAACACGACTCCAGCGTCGCAACTGCACGATACGATCCACGGTTCGGACCCCCAACCCGGGAATTCGCAGCAATTGCTCCCGAGTCGCTCGATTTAGATCAAGCGGAAACTCCTCACGGTGACGCAAGGCCCACGAAAGTTTCGGATCGAGATCAAGGTCGAGCCGGCCTTCCATCGCCCCTTCTTTCGGCGTCAGCTCGCCAACTTGAAACCCGTAAAATCGCAAAAGCCAATCGGCCTGGTAGAGACGGTGCTCACGAAGAAGAGGCGGGGACTTTAACGGGAGGATCGAAGAGGACGAGGGGATCGGGCTGAAGGCGGAGTAGTAAACGCGATTCAATCGATAACTGCGATAAAGAAGATCCGACCGGTTCAGGATCGTCTCGTCATTCGAGCGGTCCGCTCCAACGATCATCTGGGTGCTCTGACCCGAGGCGTAGATCTTAGGCGTTTTCCCGGCAACCTTGCGACGATCTTTCCGCTCCTCCTTCCCGACCTGAATGCGATTACGGATGCCTCCCATCGCTTCCTGAGTGCGGCGGAGGTCTTTCTCCGGAGCAAGTTCACGCAGTCCTTCCTCGCTCGGCAGCTCGATATTGATGCTGATCCGGTCGGCGTATTTCCCCGCTTCTTCGATAAGCGCCTGAGAGGCTTCCGGAATCGTCTTGAGGTGGATATATCCTCGAAAATCGTGCTTCTCCCGTAACTCCCGCGCCACGCGAATGACCTGCTCCATCGTAAAATCGGCATCACGGACAATTCCGCTGCTGAGAAAAAGCCCCTCGATGTAATTTCGCTTATAAAAATCGAGGGTGAGTTTCACGGCTTCCTCAGGCGTCATGCGGGCACGCTGAACATCCGAAGAACGCCGGTTGATGCAATAGTGGCAGTCGTATATACAGACGTTCGTGAGGAGGATTTTCAGCAGAGAAATGCACCGGCCGTCCGGAGCGTAGGAATGGCAAATCCCCGTCCCGCCCGCCGAACCGACTCCGGTCCCGTTCGATGAATCACGACGCTTTGCGCCCGAACTCGCGCAGGAGGCGTCGTATTTCGCAGCGTCAGCTAAGATTTCGAGTTTCTTTTGCAGATCCATTTAAATGTAATTACGAACACTATTCAAAAGATGACTCTTTTCAACTCCTAAAGATTGGTTAAGCTTCGCAATGGTCCATCATGAAAAGGTCGCCACTGCGATCATCGGAATCGATCTCGCGTGGGGAGAGAAGAATCCTGATGGGGTCACTGTGCTATCTTTTCCGGATGGAGTGGCTGAAAATCCCACCCATCTCTCAACCGAACTCACCCGCGGTGATGATGATCTGTTCGACGCGCTGGAGCCTTTCCTGACATTGGAGCGCGTCATGGTTGCAATCGATGCCCCGACCATTTGCCGCAGCGACGAGGGCTCCCGTCCCGTCGACAAAGAATGCACGCGCCTCTTTGGTCGCTTCGAAGCAGGATGCCATCCCGTAAATCGTCGACTCTGCGTTCGTCCATTTCGAGTCGCGGAAGCGTTTCAGCAGCGTGGCTTTGCGTTGACCACCGATACCGACACGCCGCGTTTCGTGACCGAGGTCTATCCCCATCCGGCGACGATTCGCCTTTTCGGTTTGGAAAAGACGATCAAGTATAAAAAAGGCAAGGTCACTGAAAAGCGCGCTGAGTTTTCCCGTTATCAGGACCACCTTGCCGACTACCTCAGCCACGAGATGCCCTGGCTCGCGAATTCGGAGCCTCACTGTGAGCTTCTCACCCTCCCGTGGAAAAAACCCATCGAGGATCAGGTCGACTCGATGCTCTGCGCCGCGATCGCCTATCGGCATTTGAAGTATCATGGCAAGAAGAGTCAGATTCTTGGTGATGACTCTGACGGCCACATGCTGATTCCGACAGTGTAGCAAAGGAAACCTGAATCGCCGGAGCAGAGGCTCTGCAGGAATAACCACAGAAGACGCGGAATACACTGAAAGGATTTTGAGTATTATTATCCTCTCCCTGTTTCAGTGTGTTCTGTGTTTTCCGTGGTCAAAAATCAATGCCCAGGCCAGCCCGCCGGAACTCTTGGCAAGTTCCGCTACGCATCTGAATTTTCCCAAATGACGACACATTCATTTGATTCGCCCGACGTAACCTGCTCCGAATGCAGAACGACACCTTTCAGCAACGCTCTACGATCCAGGCTCCGGTCGACGAACTTCGCGACTGGCACTTTCGCGAGGGCGCTTTTCTCCGACTGAACCCGCCGTGGGAAAAAGCCGAAGTCGTCGAATCGTTCTCTGAGCTCAAAGATGGCGCGCGAGCCATCATCGAGGTAGGCATGGGCCCCCTCAAGCAACGCTGGATCGCCGACCACGAGGTGATCGACGAGGGGTTCATCGACCGGCAAGTCTCAGGCCCCTTCGCGAGTTGGGAACACCGCCATCTCTTCAAGGCGTTAGACGAAACCAGCAGCCAACTCACGGATTCCATCCAGTATCGACTCCCGCTCGGCATTCTTGGCAGGATCTTTGGCACTCCGCTCGTCCGACCCAAACTTGAGCGCATGTTTCGCTATCGACACGATGTCACCAAAGCCGACCTCGAACGTCGCATACAGAATCCACCACCCCGCTCGCTTTCGGTTCTCATGACGGGCGCCACCGGCTTGATCGGACAGGTCCTGACCGGCTACCTGCAGACTCAGGGTCACACCGTGCACCCCGTCACTCGATCACCAAAACAGGAGAGTGACATTCGCTGGGATCCGGAGAAACAGGAAATCGAAATGCCTGAAAATCTCGCCATCGATGCCGTCATCCACCTCGCCGGAGAAAACGTCGGCGCCGGTCGGTGGTCGGCGGAGACGAAACGCCGCATCATGGAAAGTCGGCGGCTCGGCACTCGCCTGATCGCCGAGACGATCGCCAAGCTGCCGAACCCACCGTCCGTCCTCGTCAGCGCCTCCGGGTCAGGCTTTTATCCGCACGACGGTCAAACGCATGACGAAACCGGTCCAAAAGGCGACCACTATCTCGCTGATGTCTGCGAAGTCTGGGAGTCGGAAACGGAGCCTGCCCGCGCCGCAGGCATCCGCGTTGTCACCCCGCGTATCGGCGTCGTCCTCACGCCTGCCGGAGGCGCGTTGAAAAAACTGGCACCACTCTTCCTCGCAGGGCTCGGGGGACCGATCGGAGACGGAAGTCATCACCTTTCATGGATCAGCATCGATGACGTTGTCGACGTCATGCATCGCGCGCTTTTTGAAACGACGTGGGAAGGCCCCCTCAACTTGACAGCCCCTGACATTGTCACCAACCGTGAGTTCACCACTGCTCTAGCAAAGGCATTGAACCGGCCGGCCTTTCTCCCTGCACCGGCTTTCGCTCTGAAACTCGCTTTTGGCGAAATGGCCGAGGAAACGATTCTTGCCGACATTGCCGTGACCCCTGCCAAGCTCCAGTCACTGGGCTACGAGTTTCGACATCCTGATTTGACCTCGGCTCTTTCCCACGTATTGGGACGTCAGGTATTCTCGTCATGAATTCTCTCGCTTCACCGGAAACTGTTATCATCGGAGCCGGTCTTGCCGGTCTCAGTTGTGCGGTGCGTCTCCACGAAGCCGGGCGCGATGTCACGATCCTTGAAGCTTCCGACGGCATCGGCGGGCGCGTTCGGACCGATCAACACGAAGGATTCCTTCTCGACCGCGGGTTCCAAGTCTACCTCGATGCCTATCCGGAGGCGGGCGATTTCCTCGATCTTGAAGCGCTCGACCTCCGATCTTTCGAGCCGGGTGCCCTCGTCTGGAAGAAGGGAAAACTGCGCCCGGTCATGGATGTCTTCCGGCGCCCATCGACACTCTTCTCCTCCGCCCTCGCACCGATCGGGAACGTCTTCGACAAACTACTCGTCGCGAAACTCCGGTTTCACCTCATGCGGAAGCCTGTCGACGAAATCTGGACCACCCCTCAGCAGACCACCGGCGACTACCTCCGCCAGTTCGGATTTTCGGAACGAATGATCGATGATTTTTTCCGCGGCTTTTACGGAGGCATTTTCCTTGAAGACCTGCTCGTCACCTCGAGCCGGATTTTCGAGTTCACCTTCAAGATGTTCTCGCTCGGAGCCGCCACATTGCCGGCCAAGGGCATGCAGGAAATCCCCGCCCAGATCGCGAGTCGACTGCCTGAGGGAGCAATCCAGCTGAACTCGTCGGTCACTGCTCTGGCAGAAGGCTCGGTCGAAACCGGAAACGAGACGCTCTCGCCTGAGCACATTGTCCTCGCCACGGACGGCTCGGTCGCTGCCGAACTTCTTACCGGATCGCCGGAGCCAAAATGGAACAGCACCGCCTGCCTCTACTTTGCCGCCGACGAGCCACCGTGGACAGAACCGGTCATCGCACTCAAGGGGGACCGCCCAGGACTGATCAACAACTGCTGCGTTCCATCCGTCATTTCAAGCGACTACGCGCCTGATGGGAGAACGCTCATTTCGGTGTCCGTGTTAGGCGACCATCGGGAGAACGACGACCTCAAGAGCGAAGTCCAGACAGAATTAGTCGACTGGTTCGGAGAGAAAGCCAGGTCCTGGGAGCCGCTACGCACCGAACACATTCGCAAGGCGCTGCCGATCGATCCTCCGGGGCACTTGGAGAAGCCCTCTGTTCAGGATTCCATCTACCGCTGCGGAGACTTCACCACCAGTGGTTCCATCGAAGGCGCGATCATCTCCGGGTTGCAAACCGCCGATCAAATTCTTTCGGCTCATGACTAGGCAGGAAGTAACCCTACAGGAGACAATCATGACACTACTCGAAGCTCGGGCTCCCGGGAAAACGATCTGCCCCAGCGAAGCCGCCAGAAAAGCATTCCCCGACGAGTGGCGGGACCACATGGAGACCACCCGCCAGGTCGCGATCCAACTGGTCGATCTTGGTGAGTTGGAAATTTGTCAGGGCGGAAAGGTGATCGATTTTCAAAACTTCAGCGGTCCAATTCGTTTGAGAAAACGCAACTGAGGCTGGAGTGAGGCCTTTAGGCCTTCCCCATGCATTCGACCGGCTACCGAAAGGCCTGAAGGCCTCACTCCAACGCCAAAATATCCGACCCACTCGACGCGGGGCGGATATTTCGAAGATGGAGTTCCGGTTGGCGATCAGCCCTGGTGAGCAAGATCGACCCACTTTTCGTCAGCCTTCTCGATGTTTTTCTCGAGATCCTTGTTGAAGGTCTTGTTCACCTCCTTGTTCAAGTTCAGGTAGAGCTTCCCGTCAAGAATCTGCCAGGTATCAATTTCCACCGGAAGGAGCTTTCCCTTGGTGACTCCGAAAGCGCAGTAGCCACCGTACTGAGGAGCGTAGGCTTCAGGGTCTTTTTGAAAGGCATCGCGGCTGTCCTCGGAAGCGAAGTGGTAGGTAGCCCCGTGATAGTCGGCCGTGATTTCGGAATTACCCGGGACAGGCATTCCTTTGGTGAAGAATGCGACCGGATCGTGACCTTCGAGGGCGACGCCGGTGTTCTCAGCGACGTTGACAGGATGATCAGCAAGAACACCAAAGGTAAGGAGCAGTGGTGTGATCGCAGCGAAGAGGATGGTTTTCATATTGTGATGTAGTTGGTATTTGTTCTTTTGTTTGGTAAATCAACGTGCCGGAAGGGCAGCGCTGAGGTAAGTGACGCCGCCTCTGAACATACCTAACAGACAAAGTTGTCTGTTTTTGAAAAAAGACTCAATCTCAGGTTCCCAGCTCATGAACTCCATTCTTTGGAAACCCCACATCATCTCCCTGACGGAAGGCAAGGCAGCCCGCGAGCGAAAGTGCGATGCATCTTTCTTCCCACCCGTTCAGGAAGCTGCTCTCTCCAGCTGGGAAAGTGATCACGACCTCACCCTGCCCGATGAGATCCGTTCCTTTGTCCTGCAGTCCGACGGCCTCGAAGCGCAACGTGGCGAGATCTGGCCGGTCCTTCCCATGCTCCAATGGGACGTGATTCGCGACGAGTGCCTCGCGCCTCATCCATGGATCAAATTCGGAGAGACCGAAGAATTCGTTTACCTGCTTTCACTCGGGCACAGCCCTTCGATCTATCGCCATGCCCGCTTCGGGTCCGATGAGGAATTTTTCGCGCCCGGCTTAGGTCGATATCTGGAGAAAATCTTCCGTGGAGAGGGCTGAGTCACTGCCGGAAAGACGTCATCTCAAAATCCTCAAAAAACGTTGCGCAAACGTTTGTTTTCGATCATCCTGCGGCTCTCACCATGAAAATTCCAAGCTTTTTCAACCCTCTTATCGCCGGTATTCTCGCGATCAGTCTTTCATCCTGCACCGACTCGAAGGAAGCAGGGGCCGACGCTCCCGCAGATACCCCGGGTAAGCCCGAGGTCGCCCTGATCATGAAGTCGCTCGCGAATGAGTTCTTCAAAACGATGGCCGATGGAGCCGATGCCCATCAGTCGGAAAACGCGGATCAGTTCGATCTAGTCGTCAACGGCATCAAGAACGAAACCGACCTCGCGCAGCAGGTCGCTCTCGTCGAGCAAATGATCGCACGCGGCGTCGATGCGATCGTCATTGCTCCCGCCGATTCGAAGGCACTCATCTCAGTTCTCAAGCGAGCGCAGGCAGAAGGAATCACCGTGATCAACATCGACAACAAGCTCGATGAAAAGGTGCTCGCTGATGCCGGCGTCGCGATCCCCTTCGTGGGGCCGGACAATCGCGAAGGAGCCCGCCTCGTCGGCGAAGAGCTCGCCAGATCTCTTAAAAGTGGCTCCAAGGTTGCCATTCTCGAAGGCGTCCCGACAGCTTTCAACGCACAACAACGCCGCGCCGGTTTTGAAGACGCCATGGCTGCTGCCGGAGCCGAAGTCGTGACCGTGCAGAGTGCCCAGTGGGAGATGGAAAAAGCGAACACCGTTGCCGCAGCAATCCTCACCTCGAATCCTGACTTGAGTGCCATCCTCGCAAGCAACGACAGCATGGCCCTCGGAGCTGCCGCTGCGGTTCGTGCTGCCGGGAAAGAGGAGCAAGTCCAGATCGTCGGCTTCGACAATATTTCTGCGGTTCAAAGCATGATCAAAGAAGGTCGCATCCTCGCCACCGCTGATCAGCACGGCGGAAAGCTAGCTGTCTTTGGAATTGAAGCGGCACTGAAACTTGTCTCCGGCGAGAGCAATCCGACCGACCAGAAAACGCCTGTGGATTTGGTGACAAAGGAAACTTTGTAGGATGGCGCCAAAAAGCAAAACACGCCCGCTTTCCCGATACGGCGAATCGCTCGGTCTCATTACCGTGCTCGCTCTCCTCATCGCAGTCTTCGCGCTCATCAGCGACCGCTTTTTCTCCGCTTCGACCTTTAATCAGATCGCCAATCAGGTCCCGGCGCTTGCTGTCATCGCAGTGGGCATGACTTTTGTCATCATCACCGCAGGGATCGATCTTTCGGTCGGCTCCGTTCTTGGCTTTGCCGGTGCGATGCTCGGCCTTTCGATGGTTGATTGGGGATGGCCACTCCTCCTCGCCCTCCCCCTCGCAATGCTCGCAGGCGGGCTTTGTGGATGGGCCAACGGCTGGGTCTCGGTTCGTTTCGCCGTGCCGAGTTTCATCGTCACCCTCGGCATGATGCAGATGGCGCGCGGACTTGCTTATCTCGGAACGGATTCTCAAACGAAATACATCGGTGCTCCCGTCGAGTGGCTCGGCGCGCCGATTCCAGGAATCGGCGTTTCCTGGGCCTTCCTCTTTGCCGTGCTCGTTGTCGTTCTTGGTCAACTCGTTCTCAGCCGCACTGTTTTCGGTCGCTATGTCAGGGTCATTGGAGCAAACGAAGAAGCCGCCACTTTCTCCGGCATCAATACCCGCCCCATCAAAATCGCGGTCTTTATTCTTGCCGGTGCCCTTGCCGGACTCGGGGCCGCTTTTGCCAGTTCAAAGCTCGCCTCGGTCGATCCCAACGCGGGGGTCGGACTTGAACTCTCCGCCATCGCCGCCGTCGTCATTGGTGGCACCAGCCTCATGGGTGGACGCGGCTCCATTGTCGGCAGCTTCATCGGCGTACTCATCATGGCAACCTTGGAAACCGGCCTCGCGCAGATTGGGGCGTCAGAGCCGATCAAACTTCTCATCACCGGTATCGTCATCGTCGTCGCAGTCATCATTGACGCCTGGCGGGCCGGAAAAATGAAACGACTCAAACCATGAAAACACCTCTGCTAGTTGCTACTCTGTTAGGACTTTTGGCACCTTCGCTTCAGGCGGACCCAGTCAAGATGATCTTCGACACCGATATGGGAAATGACATCGACGATGCCATGGCCCTTGTCATGATTCACCAACTCGCGAAGCGCGACGCGGTCGAACTGCTCGCGGTCACCTCAACGAAAGACCATCCGCTCTCCGCTTCCTACATCGACGCGCTCAACACCTACTACGGCTACCCCGACATCCCCATTGGAGTAGTCCGCGACGGCGCCACCCCGGAAGAGGGACGCTACAATGCGGTCGGCTCGAGGAAAGACGAGGACGGCAACCTGCTTTACCCGCATGACCTCACCTCCGGCGAAGACGCACCTGAAGCAGTAGGATTGATTCGCAAAACCCTCGCCGCTGAAGAAGACGGCTCCATCACCCTCGTTCAGGTCGGCTTATTCACCAACTTCGCCCGTCTTCTGGAATCTGAGGCAGACGATCACTCCCCCCTCAGTGGGCGTGAGTTGATTGAGCAAAAGGTGAACCGCACCATCATCATGGCCGGCGCCTTTCAGACGATCATTCACAAGACCAAGCATCTCGAATACAACGTCGTCAAAGACATCCCCTCGGCGAAAAAGATGGCCGCCAACTGGCCCGGCGAACTGATCTGGAGCGGCTTCGAAATTGGAATCCACTCGACCTACCCCTGGGAAAGCATCGTGAAAGACTACGAGTATCTGGAAAAGCATCTCCTAAAGGAAAGCTACCTGGCCTGGGTAAAGAATCCTCCGCATGATCGCCCGACCTGGGACCTTAGTTGTGTGCTCCATGCCATCTATCCGGCTCGTGAATACTTCTTCACGAGCCCGAAAGGTCATGTCTCCGTCGATGATGAAGGCCGAACCGACTTCGTCGTCGCCAATGAAAAAAATCCAGGCAACGACCAGTTTCTCATCATGAGCAACGAGCAAGCTGCCCGCGCTCGCGAAGCCTACGTTCAACTCTGCACCCAACCTCCGAACTGATCACATGAGAACCCTTTTCCTCATACTCTGCCTCATCGGCACGGCTACCCTGACACACTCACAGGACAGCCCCGTCAAAATCATCTTTGACACCGACATGGCCAGCGATTGCGATGACGCGGGAGCTCTCGCCGTGTTGCATGCCCTCGCTGACCGAGGCGAAGCCGAGATCCTCGCCATCGTCACGAATCGCAAATGCCCCGGCAATTCCTCCGCCGGAGCCTGCGATGCGATCAATACCTGGTATGGCCGCCCTGACATTCCCATCGGAACTGACAAGGACGGATCAAAGACTCAACCAAAGTGGAACAAGCAAAGCAGCTACACCTCGGCGTTGCACCAAGAATTCCCCAACGATACTCCCGGCGATGACGAAATGCCCGATGCGCTCGACGTCTACCTCAAGACCCTCCGGGCTCAACCGGACGGATCTGTCGTCATCTGCAGCGTTGGTGCCTTGAGTAACCTCGAAGACCTCCTCCGCGCCGACAAAGAATTGGTGAAGGCAAAAGTGAAAGAACTCTACATCATGGGCGGCGGCTTTCCACGAACGCACCGTTTCGAAACCAACGTACGCCTCGATCCAGCAGCAGCCGTCACTGTCACAAATGAATGGCCCACGCCGATTACCTGGCAAGGCTTCGAGGTCGGCGATGCGATGTACAACGGCCCCGAGCTCATCGAAGCGCCAAAGGAGAACCCCGTTCGCCGCGCCTTCGAGCTACGACCTTTCCGTGACGGAAACTCCCTCGATCACGGCAAACCCAACCACGACCTCGCGACCGTCCTCCTCGCGGTGCGCGGTCCGCAGCCGGAGCATTGGAATGTGGTCGAGAAAGGGCGTGTCCTCATTGATTCCGACGGAGGAACCGAGTGGCGACACGATCGACCCAAAGCGCATCGGTATGTGGTGATCAAAGAGCACCCCAGGATTTTGGCGGGGATCATTGGAGAACTACTCTCCGCCTCTCCCACAAGTCGATGAAACTCGCACTCATTTTTGCGTTTGGGGTCCTGTTCCTTTTTGGATCGGCGGGAATTTCAAAGGACGCTCCCAACATCATCCTCATCGCCATCGATGACCTGAACGACTACGTTGGGTGCCTTGGCGGACACCCTGACGCTTACACACCCAACATCGATGCGCTGGCCGCCGAAGGCGTGCTTTTCACGAATGCTCATTGCAACTCGCCCGTCTGCAATCCTTCGAGAGCGTCAATCTGGACAGGGCTTCGTCCGACGACGACAGGCATCACGACGAATCCTTCCGGGTGGTTTCGCGATCACCCAGACTACCGCGACGTCGTCACGATGCCGCAGGCGCTTGAGGCAGGCGGCTACGCCACTGCCGGATTTGGAAAACTTTTCCACCTCGGACATGGCAATCAGAAATGGCCGGACTGGCAGCAACACCGTCGCTACGGGTATGGCCCGCGCTTAAAAGAGCACCTCAACTACCGCGAGGGGGACGGACTCTCTGATTGGGGCACACCACCCGCGGACGAGGACTTGAGGCGCGGGCCTGAGCCTTCCTCATCTGACATGGCTGCCTTTGACGAAGATATCGCTCGTCGCGTCATCGAATTCATACAGGATGACCACAGCCGCCCGTTTTTTCTCGGATGCGGACTCTATCGCCCCCACACGCCCCTCTATGCAACCCAGCGCTGGTTCGATCGTTTCCCACTTGAGGAGGTCGATCTCCCGCAGGTGAAGCCAGACGACAACGACGACCTGCCCTATTTTGGAACCAAGCCGCGCCGAGAGATCGATATTGAGGCACCCGGGCTCTGGAACCACGACTGGGTTTTGGAAAACGACCAGTGGCGTCAGATCGTTCGCGCCTACCTCGCCTTGACTTCCTATACCGACGAGCAGGTAGGCCGGGTCATTGATGCGTGGAGGCAGAAGGACGTTCGCAAAAATACCTACCTCATCCTCTTTTCTGACCACGGCTGGCATCTCGGCGAAAAGAAGCACTGGGGTAAGGCGGCACTCTGGGAGCAAACGACTAACGTACCGCTAATCGTCGTCGGCCCGGGAATTCCAAAAGGCGTCGTGAGTGATGCACCAGTCGAGTTGCTCAGTCTCTACCCCACCTTGCTTGATCTCGCCGGGATGGAAGCGCCGGATCACCTCGAGGGCGCTTCCCTGCGTCCCTTGCTTGAAGACTCCAAAGCCGAATGGCCTCATGCGGCGGTGACAACTTTCAGCGAGCATCATGCTTTAAAAACGGAGCGCTATCGCTACATCCGCTACGTCGATGGTAGCGAGGAGCTTTACGATCACGAATCCGATCCGAATGAGTGGACGAATCTCGTCCCGACGAATCACCCTGCTCTACCAGGTCTCCGTGAACAGCTCGATAACATCCTGACACAGCCATGAAACCCTGTTACCTCGTCCACCTAACCCTGTTCACTCTTCTCAGCTTTGCCGTATCGACTGCGGCGGCAGAAAAGCCAAACGTCATCGTGATCATCACTGATGACCAGGGTTACCCTGATCTTTCCGCTCATGGGAACCCGGTGCTGCAGACACCTCATCTCGACACGGTTCATGCCAACAGTTCACGACTGACAGACTTTCATGTCGCCCCGATGTGCACGCCAACGCGCGGCCAGCTTCTCACCGGACTAGACGCGGCCCGCAATGGAGCCATCAACGTCAGCAGCGGACGCACTCTCCTCCGCCCCGAGCTTTCGACCATGGCCGATTTCCTCGCCGCCGACGGGTATGCAACCGGCATCTTTGGCAAGTGGCATCTCGGCGACAACTACCCCTTCCGGCCCGAAGATCGCGGCTTTCAGGAAACGCTTTGGTTTCCGTCCTCACACATCAACTCGACACCTGACGTGTGGGACAATGACTACTTTGATGACACCTATCGTCACAACGGCGTCCTCAAAGAATACCAAGGCTACTGCACTGATGTCTTCTTCGACGAAGCGATGACCTGGATGAAAGCCCAGGCGGAAGCCGGGAAACCTTTCTTCTCCTTCATCCCCACGAACGCGCCTCACTGGCCCTACTGGGAGCCGGCCGAATACACCGAAGCGATGCGCGAGCGGTTCGAAGAAGTCGAAGCCGCCGGCGGTGTCGAAGTGAAACCGGCTGGGAAGCGCGAAGACCTCATCCAATTCCTCGCAATGATCAAAAACATCGACGACAACGTCGGCAAGCTCGACGCCTTCCTCGAAGATTCCGGCCTTTTTGAAAACACCATCCTCATTTTCCTGACCGACAACGGCAGCACTCTCGCAGAAACCTACTACCCGGCAGGGATGCGCGGCAAGAAAACTCAACTCTGGGAAGGCGGACACCGCGTCCCCTGTTTCGTTCGCTGGCCTGCCGGTGGTCTCGGAGAAGGGCGTGACGCCGGAGGATTGACTCAGGCGCAGGATCTTCTTCCGACGCTACTGGAGCTCACCGACAGTGAAGTCGAGACACCTGAATTTGACGGGATCGACCTTTCTTCAATGCTCAAAGGCGAAGATGAGGTCGATGACGAGCGCATGCTCATCATTAACTACAGCCGGATGCCGCAGGGTTTCGAATACCCGGCGCCCGATTCTCCATCGATCATGAAGAAGGAAATGTCCGGGGTGCTCTACAAGAGATGGCGTCTTCTGGAGAACAAAGAACTCTACGATCTCGAAACGGACCCGATGCAGCAATCGAACATCATCGGAGATCATCCGAAGATCGTCCAGAAAATGCGCAGCACCCTGAACGAGTGGTGGGCGGACGTCCGCGACATCGCCAACGAACCTCAGCGAGTCATCATCGGACATGAGGCCGAAAATCCGATGATGCTGACAGCATGCGAGTGGCTCGATGTTTTTATCGATCAGCAGCGACAGGTTCGGCGGGCCGACTTGAAAAATGGCTACTGGGAACTCGATGTCGCGAAGGCCGGCACTTACGAATTCGAGCTTCGCCGCTGGCCAAGGGATTCGGGCCTCGCGCTGCGTGACGGGCTCGAAGCGACACTGGTAACCGATGGAGAGCTAGTTGAAGGTGTCGCTCTCGATATTCACGCTGCGCGCATCCAAATAGGAAACTTCAAGGCCCGGAAGGTGATTGGTAAAAACTCACGGTTCGTGAAATTCACCGGCCACCTGAATCCCGGGCCAAAGCGTTTGTATACGTGGTTTGGTAATTCCGATGGTCAGCCAATCGTGGGTGCTTACTACGTTTACGCGAATCGACTCAGCGATTAGTAAGGAGGACAAAAACCTGGCTGTCCCATAAAGAAGCCGGGAGCGGGCTCATAGACCACCTCGAGGCTTCCGTTGAAAAACTCGTCCGCACTGATCGTTAGATCGACGTTCGAAGAACAGTCGGGGCACTCCGCACAGGCGACTCCGCTTTCGCAGTTCGCGCAATCAGTGCAGCTAGTCGTGCAGGTCTTGCCGTCTTCGCACTTTGCTCCGACTTCACAAGTCTCTCGGTCTTTGCACTCCACGGTGCACTCACCTGTCTCCAAATCGCAGGAAGAAGTGGTGCAGCCACCAACACCGCAGACAGCAGCAGGACCATCATCGAAGGCCGGGAAACGGAGTTGCCCGACGGAGACAGTCAATACTTCATCACCGGGGAAGAGACCGGTTTTGATCTCAACGTTCAACCCGTCGGTATTTCCGAGGGTCACTTCGGTTTCCCGAAAGTCGATGTCGGATTCAGCACCCTTTGCGAGGACAAAGAAATGATCTCCTTCAGCAAAAACGCTCGCAACCGGAATCGCGGTGACCATTTCGGTGCCCCCGAGAAGTTTTTGTTCAACGACAACATCGGTTCGTATTCCCGAAACAGGCGTCGGAGATTCGGTGGTTTCGACAGGGGCAGCTTGGGGCTCTACGGCCGATTTTGCCTCGACGTCCTGAGCACGAACGATGGCAAGAGTTCCGAGAGAGAGGATGGTGATAACAGCAAGTATGAGGGTAGTCTTCATGGAGCAATAGACGAACCCTCAACCTGCTCTATGCAACTCTCATCGACTTCGCCCTGACTCAATGATCAATTTCATCTCGGCCCGAAGCTCCTCAACTACTTCAGGATAAGCCTCATAAAGATTTCTTATTTCGCCCGGATCACTTTTCAAATCATAGAGCTGTGCGGGCGGTCCATCGACAGGTGCCTTTGTATAACGCTCCGAGAAACCACCGGATCCGCGACCTTCGATAAACTTCCAATCGCCGCGACGAATCGTCATCAGTTTCTTCGCCGATTCCATTACAACCGGAGCTCGCGACTCCTGCGACTCCCCCTTCAATGTTTTCAGAAAACTGAAGCTGTCCGGCCCCGCAGAATCAGAAAGAGATTCACCTGTGATTTCAGCAAGCGTCGCGAAAACATCGGTGAATGATATGGTGCGATCGGTCTCGCTTCCCGCCGCCGCCATTCCCGGCCAACGCACGAGGAAAGGCATCCGATGTCCACCCTCCCACGCATCAGCTTTCATCCCGCGGAAAGGACCGGAAGAGGCGTGCTCAAATTTTTCGACATCCTGTTCGAACCAAACGGGGCCGTTGTCCGAGGTAAAGATGACGAGGGTATCTTCCTCCATGCCTGCCTTTGCGAGAGCGCCTAACACTTTACCGATCTCGTCATCAACCATCATCATGAAGTCGCCATACATGCCCGCTTCACTTTTCCCAACAAACTCCTCCGTCGGCAGCCAGGGAGTGTGCGGCGCCGGATAGGCGAGGTAAAGAAAGAGCGGCTTTTCCTGATCGTGTGACTCAATCACTTCGACAGCTTCCTCAGTGAAACGAGGCAAGACCTCATGAAGATCCAAATCTGGTGAAATGCCTCCGGCCCGCCAGAACTCGCCTTGGATGTCAGTCCAGCCATCAGTGCTCCGGGCTTCAATCTCTTCTGTTGGTGGCATGACCGCTTTGTCATCACGGATATAGAAATAGGGTGGAATATCAGTCGAAGCACGAATCCCGAAGAAGGACTCGAATCCCTGGTGAAACGGGCCGCCCGGAAGTGGATGTTCGTAGCCTTTTGCTTCGTCAAAGCCGAGATGCCATTTCCCAACCATAGCGGTCGCGTAACCATTTCGCAGGAGCAGCTCAGCAATGGTGTCCTCCTCATCTTTAATTACTGGCTCTCTCGGCCACACATTTACATTCGTCCGAAAAGGATAAGTGCCGGTCATGAGGCCATAGCGCGAGAGATGACAAAGCGGACCGGGAGCATGGGCATCTGTGAATCTCATCCCTTCTGCCGCCATTTGGTCGAGATGCGGAGTCGCGATTTTTGACTCCGCGTTGAATGCCGCCATGTCACCGTAGCCCATATCATCGACCAGAATAATGAGCACGTTTGGATTCTTTGCTTGTGCAGAAATCAGAGAAAAAAAGAAGATGAGCAAGAAGAAAGGAAGACGTGACATGATGCCCGATTCTGGCCTCCTGCGATCAATAGTCAATAGACGGAAATGAATCCAAATCATCCTGAGATTCGCAACCTTTAGTGTATGAATGCAACAACCCCCACTGAAAACAGGCTTAAAACGGCAGCGGTTTACAGAGGCCAATTGGAAGCGCTGCGCGGGAGATGTGAGGACTTACCGGAAATTGCTAATCGGGAGGCGATGCCGCGCATCGAGCGACTCGACACCATGATCTCTGCATTGGAGCGCGATGTGACAGAGGTCAACAATCCTGAGGGAGCAGACGCTCAAACTGTCAGTGACCTTTCTGAGGTAGTCGAAACAGAGCTTGGAAACCTGATTCCCGAAATGGAAGCTCTCCTCCAAGGCAATCCAACCACGGTGAGCGCTGTTTTTGATGCCTCACTCAACGCAGTTGAGAAAGCGAGCGAGAAGATCAAGGAAGTGACCTCAAAGATCCCGAAAATGAAATAGGTGAAGCTTGATCATCCGGCAACGTAGCGAAAATGGTTTCGTTGCGATTTCGAGAATCGGGTGAATCTTTCCCTGGAAGGAGGCACTTTGATTCAACTAGATCCCGAATTATTTTTTATCACTGCGGCCGTCGAAGAAGCCATTACCACTCTCGCTCCGGTTCGAGTCGCGATGAATTCGACCATCGAGGGAGATGAGGATAACCCGGGAGGTCAATTTTCTTGAAGCTTACTCTACGAGACGGTCTTCACCTCGGCCTGCTGGTTCCCATACTGGCGGGCCTCGGCATGACCCTCTTCCTCTTTACCAAGAGCACCGAAAACGATCTCACGAATCAATCTTTCGTTGAGGTCACCGCGGACGTCTGGGGTAACATTTTCAGGGCGATACCTGCATCAATGCCCGGAGAGTATCCCGATGAGGAAAACTTATCCGATAACGTCGACGTAGATGACCTACCGCCTGCTACCGCGAACACCTTCGCAGGGAACAATGCCTTCATCGTAGTTTGTACTCTGCTTGTCTTGTCAGGCTGCCTCGGCCTTACCATGGCAACTGCGGCGGGCACACTCCAGGAACCACGATGGAATGCATTCTTGCGATCCGGTCTTATAATCACCACGGCCTTTGTCAGTTTTTTCCTCTACGGGTTCAATCTGGCTTTCCCAGGGGATCACTTTGGAATTTTCCCAAAAATGTATTTTGGATTTCCTGGCAGCGTCAACGCCGTCGAGTATGGCTTGAGCGGTATCTCGGAGTGGAGTGATTTGATCTACATTGCGTCCTACGCGGCACTTATCGGATGTGTGCTCATCACATTTTGCAGCGCAGGCCAGACAGCGAGTTCTTCGCTTCTCATTGGAATCCCCGTGCTTTCGCTGTTTTTCCCTTTTGTCTTGTCCTGGAAGTGGGGCGCCGGCTGGATAGATCAACTCCTCAACAGCACCGACTTTGCCGGAGCAGCACTAGTTCACTGGCATGTAGGAAGCGTAGCTCTTCTCATCGGCGCTGTACTCACGGTCTACCGAAAACAGAAAAGGCATCAGAACCTGCCACCTTTGAACCCGTTCCTCTACCTGCCGGGAGGCGTTCTCTATTGGCTCGGAATTCTAGGACTCAACGCAGGATCGACTCTCACCGCAACTCCCGATCTTGTCGCTTCCGTGATCCAATCCACTGCCCTGGCTTCGATCGCCTCAGGGATCATCGCCTTTATTTTCTGGGTCGTAGTAAAGCAGGGAAGCCTGAATCGTTACGTCGTCTCGGGTTTCATTGCCGGGGCCATCTCGGTGTCGGGAGGCGCGGACGGGTTTGACGCGAATCAATCGGTAATCATTGGAACCCTGACAGGAGCATGCCTTGCCGGCGTGTTATTCCTTTTCGTCAGATTGAAGTGGGCGGACCCACTCGCCGTAGGAGCCATTCACGGACTTGGCGGCTTCATTGCCATTTTTGCCGCTTGCACCGCCACCTTCGAAGAAGGGTTTGACGCCACCTTTTTGGGCCAGCTCGTCCTGATGCTCACTGTCCCGATCATGTCTGTCCTCGTGACTGCGATGGTTCTCCTGTTCGCTGGAGCCACCGGCTTTATGATCTACGAGAAAAAGAAGCTGCCGCGACCTCCCTCACTGCCGGGAACGCCCTGACGCAATGATCGTCTCTAGTTCAGCCTTCAGCTCTTCCGCCACTTCAGGGTACTCCTGAATCACATTGTTCTTTTCCCCTGGATCCTTGGAAAGATCGAACAGTTGAAATTCTGGCACTGGCGTGTTCTCAAGCAACTTTTCGACGACGAGATTTCTCGTCTTCTTCGAGTCGTGTCGCTGAAGCTTCCAATCTCCGGAACGGAATCCATAGTTTCCGCCCTTGCCGTTGTCCTGCTGAACAAAGTTCGCTCTTCCTTCAGCGCCCGCATCTCCTAGAAAGGCGCCCATGACGTCAAAACTATCGAGTGCGGCTTCCTCGGGGATGCTTCCACCCGTGAATGCCGCAATACTTCCGTAGAGATCGATCGTAGAAACAATTTCATCAGACACTCCGGGTTCGATGGTTCCCTTCCAGCGTGTGATGAAAGGTGTTCTCGTTCCGCCTTCGTAGACGCTATACTTGCCCCCGGTGTACGGACCTGCAGCTTTGTGATCACCCAGTTTTTCCAGCGCTTCGTCCGCGTAACCGTCATCCATAACCGGTCCGTTATCCGAACAGAAGACAAAGAGGGTATCCTCGGCCAGGCCAAGGCGGTCAACCGCCTTCATCAACTCACCTACACACCAGTCAAGCTGTACGATCGAATCAGCGCGGTAACCAAGAGGTGTCACCCCCTGAAATCGCTCGTGCGGGATTCTAGGCACGTGAAGATCGTGGGAAGCGAAGAATAAAAAGAATGGCTCTTCCTTCTTCTCCTCGATCCATTCGACCGATTTTTCGACCCATTTGTCAGCGAGATCTTCATCTCTAAATCGAGCGGCGTGTCCGCCGGTATAGAACCCGATGCGGCTGATTCCATTGTGAATGGTTGAATTGTGACCATGAGTCCAATCCATCTTCAGCGTTTCGCGATGAGTGATTCCTGTCGGATGATCCTCACTTGGCTTCTTCTTTCCGACCCAGAGAGGATCATTCGGATCCAGGTTGAGAACCCGATGATCCTCGACATAGACCTGCGGCACCCGGTCATTCGTTGTTGGAAGCAGAAAACAGTGATCAAACCCAAACTCCAATGGGCCAGGCTTGAGATCACCATTCCAATCCGGACCTTCTTCGCCGCCAAGCCCCAAGTGCCACTTGCCAATAACTGCCGTGTTGTAACCGATATCTTTCAGCATCGAGGCAATCGTCGGCGTTCCAGCCGGAATAATGGAAGGACTGCTCGGTGGCGCAATACCTGTATTCGGCTTGCGAAACGCATAAGTTCCGGTCAGAAAGGAATACCGGGTCGGTGTGCAAGTCGATGCGGAACAATAGCCACTTGTAAAGCGCACACCTTCAGCTGCCAATTGATCAATGTAGGGCGTCTCGAATGCCGTAGCTCCGTAGCAAGAGAGATCACCATACCCCATGTCATCGGCCATGATCACGATCACATTGGGCTTCCTTTCTTCAGCGCTGGCAATGCTGAAGGAGAGGGCGGCGAAGAGAAGGAACAAGACTGGGATTTTCATATAAAAGAGCCTGAGAATAGCGGCCCTCCCGATTTCCCGCCACTACTTCCTTACGCCAAAAATCTGGATCGAATCCGAATCTTTCATGCGGTAACCCGTCCCGAAAGGTAACGGCTTCGCGACTCCGGACCCATAGACATCATGTAGCCAGGGCTGATTGTATTCCGAAAACATATCGATTGGTCCCGTGTAGTTCCCGTAGAAAGTGAGATTAAAGTAGAGGCTCAGAAACTCCGCGGGGATCCCCGACGCGTCCTGAAGAATCCATTTACTGTCCCCGACGATAAAGTTTCGAATATTACTGAAGTCCTCCTGATGCATCAGAAACGAAGCGGCTTTCAGATAGGCGACGCTGTCGGGACGAGCAGAAAGGAACTGGTGAAAAGGCGCTCCTCCCTTGAACCCAGTGTTCGAAAGATCTGTCCTAAAATAATAGAGGTTTTGCTCCTTCGGATCATTCGCTCCCGGGTTCGATTCACGAATTCGCAGCCAAATTCCGGTAGCCTTCGCAGGATCCGAAAGAACCGCAGCACCGCTCGCATCAACCGTGACGTAATTCGCATTCAACACATCATGCCCTGTCAGGGCGGCAAAATAGAGAAGGACGGGGAAAACTCCATCGATGCCTTCCTTCCCAAAATCCTCCCGCATCTCTGTCGTAATAAAAAAGTTTCGACGGGAAATACTGCGGAGCGTGTAGTTCAGATGCGTCAGGTAGCTGTCGAGAGCAGCTTCATCCATCGAGAAGAAATCAGGGATCGAACCGAGGGGCTCGAGTCCGGCGAGGATGTATTCGGGAACGCCCGGAAAGACTGAAACGACATGAACAAAGTCGGGGCCGCCGAACATGTATTTCACTGTGTTCGGTCGAGACAGCTGAGGTTGCAGTTCTGTTGCAGCCCACTGCTGAATCTTGCTGAGCCTGGCCTCCTGCCATTTCTCAGAAAGCGCGGTCGTCTCAGCGTAGTGCTTTCGAACTGATGGCGAGCCCATGATCTGATTCAGAGGACTGGAGGCCGAAACAGGCTTCCCCGCCACAAACCGCGCGAGGTCGTCGAAATTGACGTCCTGCCCAGTCGTTGAGGAAACGAAGAAAAAGAGGACCGAAACCCAGCTGAAAATTGAACGGGAACTCATGAGTAAAGATCGTTCATCCACGACGACTTTCAACGAAAGTGGAGGCGGTATCAGGGACGCGAAATATTATCAAGAACTCGCTTCATCATCCGTTTGAGTTCCTCCACTTCTCCGGCATCCAGCCCTTCGTGCAGGGTCTCAAGAACACGGTGGTGACGATGAATCATCGAAGGGAGCAGTTCCCTCCCTTTTGCTGTCAGGTAGAGCCGGAAAGCGCGGGCATCATCTGGATCCTTTTCACGCCTTACCAATTCGTCATCTTCGAGTGTCCTCAGCAACCCTGTAATCGTAGCCTTCGGGAGTTGAAACTGCTCTGAGAGATACTTTACGTGACATCCCTCCTCCTTCGCTATCGCGAGGAAAAGTCCACCCGTTCCGGGCTTCACTTGATTTGAAAGGCCCTCGCTTGTCAGGGTCTTGACCGCAAAATGGCGAAAGGCGTGGTATGACCTCGCCAGCTGAAACGGGAGATCATTCAGTTCGTAGCTGTCAGTTGTTTCTTCCATGGGACATGGAAGAAATTGCACGCAATTAGCCAGCCTCACAAGCCAACATTAGGTTAATCATTTCCCTCCGGCCCTTCCAGAGTGGACTTGATGACATGATCTGCCATGACTTCAAAGGGAATCACCGCCTCAGTGCCAATCGCCTGGTAGGCATGCCAGGCTAGCTTCCGATTTCCATTCTCATCTATGATTCCGAGACGGAGCCCCCCCTCCCGGTCCGGCATGTCCTGATACCGGTGGAGATGATACGCTTCGATCACAGGATACTCGGGGAGACGTCGGAAGAGTTCAACGAGGCCTGCCATCTGAAGCGTCTGATCTTCGATGCTGAGCGTCGGAGAATTAAATCCCTGCTCGGAGAAAACAATTCCCCGGGGTGCTCCCTCGAAAAGAAAGCGCTCCTGAGCGAGGAAGGTCGGCAACACCTGAAAGTTCTTCGGGGTGATGTAAGGAGTGTCAAAGTCTTCGGTGGTTTGATCATCATTCCAGCTCATAGGATTGCGGAGGCCCTGCGGATACGGATGGTAGGCGACACCCCATTCGTATTCGCCTTCGGCAGTTCCCATCTCTGCAAACAGCTCAATCATATCTTTCACCGTGTAGGTACCCTTCCCGAGACTGCGCTTCGCCCAGTGATGAGTCAGCGAGATAAAGACACGCGCATGGGGATCGCGCATCCGCATCGTCTGATAGACGAGGCGAGCGGAACGATGATACGTTTCCAGATAACGAGCAAGCGGCTGGTCCCCCATATTTGTCCATGTTCCGGCCTGATCGACTTCGTTGTGAATCACCCAGTTCGAAATACGTTTATCCGGCTGACGAAAATGATTCGCGAGAACGTGAAGCGCAGCCCGGTAGAGATCACTTCCAGCCTCTTGCTGGAGATTTGGCATCGAATAGATCCCGCGCGCTTCCGCCTCCGGGTGGGTGAGAATATTGTCCTCATGATTTCCGACTAGCAGAATCGCGGTAACGACAACCCCTTTTTTTCGAAGCATCCGCACAGTCGTCTCGCGCCC
>JARGOD010000023.1 GCA_029210205.1 Verrucomicrobiales bacterium
CTTCGATCAGTTCAACGCCTTCCAGGGTTTGAAGGAGATGAAAACGGTCTGAAGTGATGAAGCGGGAGAGGTCTTTGCGTGTTGCTTCCCTTGGACTGACCGCTGCAAGGATGCCCATTTTCTCTCCGAAGCCTGTCATAGCGTCGGCGTAGTCCGCCCGATGGATGAGAGGCAGGCAATAGCGGGTGCCAAGACTGTGCGCCTGGAGACAGGTCATGACGTTATCTTCATCGACGCCGGTGACGGCGATGAAGAAATCAGCTTCGCCGATGCGCTCTTCCTTCATCTCCGCGATGGAGGTGGCGTCGGCGTTCAAGACCGTCACGTTGGTAAGGAGGTCACTGAGTTCCTGACAGCGCTCCGGATCTCTCTCAAAGATACGAACACGGCAGTTCCAGCTTTCGAGCGACTGGGCGAGAGAAAATCCGTACTCTCCTCCTCCGAAAATGACAATGTTGCTCTTCGCATCCTTGCCTGATTTGTCCTGAAGGCGCAGCACCGTGTCATGCAGTTTCGCGGGCTCCCCGAAGAGGGTCACAAGATCATCGGTCATGATAATCTCGGTGGCTGAGGGAACGATTGTCTCGCTGCCTCGCGTGATCGCTCCAACGCGAATTCGGGACGGGAAATCAATGTCCATGAGAGCCTGACCGCATAGCTTGCTGTCGGCATTCACCTGCACCTGCTGAATCTCGACGTAGCCACGGGCGATCTCTTCAACCATGGCGGATCTCGGATTGCGAACATGTTTGGCGAGCTCGATTGAGGCGAGTCGCTCAGGGCTGAATAGGTAATCGATGCCGAAGTGCTCCCCGTAGTCGAGAAAGAGCGACTCGCGCTGAATCCCGGGATGGACCCGGCAGATCGACTTTCCGGCACCCAGTTGTTTGGCAACCGAAGAGGAGACCAGATTGATATTGTTGTCGCTCGTCAGAGAAAGAAAAAGATCGCAGTCCGACACGCCAGCTTCAATGAGGACACTGATTGAAGTGCCGTCGGCGATCATGACGCGGGCATCGATGCGGCTGTTCAATTCGGTGGCGACAGTCTCATTGGCTTCGATGACCACAATAGAGTGGGCTTCAGAGGCGAGACTGAGCGCGATATGGGTGCCGATCTCACCGGCACCAACGATGATGATATTCATAGAAGCGGAGTCGTTTCTATCCTAATGCCGTCAGGAGCGGTTTCAATCGTCGAAAAAGTAGGCAAAACAGGTCAAATTCCGACCCGATCACGGACTTCGTTGAATTTCTCGCACGGTATCGCGTAGGAGGGGTAGTTTTCCTCCCGACCTTCAGGAAGAAAGCGGAAATGCTTATACATCCAAAGCCAGGGAGCCGGGTGCTCGCGTATGACGGGTTCAAAGACGTTCCAGCAAGCCTGGGCGATGGTTTGGTCGGTGTCCTCAGGACCAAAGGTGAGTTTCTCAAAGCCGCGGATCAGATAGGTGCCGTCAGGTTTCGGGATACAAATTCCAGGGATAACAGGCAAGCCGGTGCGTTTCATGAGTTCAGCATGAATCGCCGTCACGCAGGTCATCTTCCCAAAGCACTCAATGATCGTGGCCGGCTTCGAGGGCTTCATCGTGAGGTCGGTGAGAAACGCAGCATGGCCTCCCGATTTGAGACTGGAAAGCAATTTGCGGATTGCGCCCCGCTGCGAGATAACTTCGTGCCCGGAGATCTCCCGATTCTTCTTGTAAATGTCGGTCAGACTCGGGTTTTTAAAGTCCTGAGCGACAATCGTAAACTTGTAGCCGCGAAAACCCATCATGAGAGCGAGCCACTCAAAGTTCCCGTAGTGGGGGGTGACCCAGATCGCGCCGGTTTCGAGAGCGGCATCGACCGCCTCATGATCATCCATCTGAATGTCGATATACTTCTCGTAGTTCTCCGCGGTGAGGCGGCTACTCCAAAATTGATCGATCACCGTCTGCGCGAAAGAGCGATAGGACTCCTTGGCGAGGTCACGGATTTCCGATGCCTCCTTTTCCAGACCAAAGATCAGGGTGAGGTTTTCGATCGCGGTATTGCGTCCCCGCTTATCGGCGAGGAAAGCGATGCTTCCGAGGAGTCGGCTTAGCCCATGCGCGGCGCGGCGGGGGAGCAGGGGGATCGCAAAGTAGAGCCAGGCGAGCCCCATCCACTCGATCTTGTATCGGATTTTTTTCCAGATGGACATTGGTGTCGAAGTTCGTCGAATGCGAGGGGCGTGCAACTGGTGTTCCTCAAACTGCGCGCTGGAGTGAGGCCTTCAGGCCTTCGCAGTGCCACCGCTCCCGACGTATGGAAAAGGGCTGAAGCCCTCACTCCAACTTCGACGTGTCTATCGTTCATCCCTGAATCTGTGCCATACTGCTGAAAGCCATGCACCATCAGACCTTTGTTTCCCTTTTTCGAAAGATCCTCTCAACGCCGACGGCTCCGTTTCATGAATATCACGTCGCGGCCGAGATCCGTGAGCAGCTGGCGACGATGCCGAATGTTTCAGTGAAGGAGGATGCATTCGGCAATCTCATTGCCTGCTATCGACGTGGTCGCAAAAAGCCAAAGCTCGCGTTTGCAGCGCACATGGATCATCCGGGTTGGGTGAAGTTCAAAGGCGAGGAGAAATTCCTCGGCTGGGTGCCGGAAGAGCGACTCGACACGCATCCCGTTGAATGGTTTGGAGACTTTGGGATGTGGGACCTGAAGCCGTTCGAGCTGAAAGACGGGATCATTCACTCTCGCGTATGCGATGACCTTGTCGGCTGCGCGGCGATTCTCGCGATGTTCATGGAATTGGAAGCCGCGGAGGTCGAAGCGACCGTCTATGGACTTTTCACGCGCGCCGAGGAGGTCGGCTTCATCGGCTCGGTTGAAATGGCGAAAGATTGGCCTCTGCTGGAAAGCGTTTGCTTCGTCTCGCTGGAAACCTCGGCGGCGCGTGGCGGCGCGGAAATGGGCAAAGGGCCGGCGATCCGCGCGGGGGACCGAATCAGCGTGTTTCATGACGCGACGACGGCTGAGTTGGTTGATGCTGCGGCCGAGGGGAAAATCCCCCACCAGCGTGCGCTCCTCGATGGGGGAGCCTGCGAAGCGACAGCGATGAATCTCTACGGCATTCCGGCTGCGGGGATCTCGGTCATTCTCGGGAATTATCACAATTGTCCGCCGGAGAAAGGGATCGCAGAGGAATTTATCGCGTTGGATGATGCGAAGAATCTCGTGAAGCTGATTACGGCTACCGCTGTGCGGATGAGCGAAAGCAAGGCCGCTGATTCTTCAAAAGCGAAGCTGCGGAAGCGGCTTGAGAAGCGAGTCCGCGATCACCGCAAGTATGAGCGGGCCGCGAAGAAGTGCTGGTAGGCAAACTGAATGAACGGCAACTTGATTCGCCAGAAGTTCCCAACTTTTTGATTCAATGGACGATAGCAAGATACTCATTCAAATCCGTAATAGCCTCTATGTGCTGATCGCATTATCGGCAATCACACTGGTCGTTGGTGTGATTCTGAATGTTTATATCACGAAATATTTGGCCGAAGAAAGCCGTCGCCTGACGGACTACTCTCTGGATGAGATGAGATCTCACTACGGTGAAGTAGAAGAAGATCTAGTAAGCGAGTACGACGATTTAATCGAGAAGGGCGAATTGGAAGAGCTCGTCTCCCGATGCGAGGCCCTACTTGCTGAAAGGCCCTTAAGTCCGACGGGCCATTTCTACTTGGGCGTCGCGCACTTTCATCTTGGGAATAAGAAGCTTGCGGAGAAGTCACTTAGAGAAGCAAAGAGCATTGCGCCTGCCTGGAAAAGTTCGACGGATCCGTATTTGGAAGCGCTGCTTGAAAAATAAAGGAACACCGTTTATTTATCGGTCCTTCAGGCTTGCTGGAATTTTAAGTGACCGGCATTCATTTAACTCTTTCAATCTCTTTTTCAGTCGTTTATGCTGACCTTCTCAATATGGAAAGACCGGGAGCCGACAGTAAAAACTGGAAACGGGCAAGAAAGCCTGAACAGATTCAAGTTCGACAAGAGGCGATTCTGACGGCCGCAAAGCAGCTCCTCGATGAGGGTGGAGCCGACGCGGCCGGGCTCTCGGCGATCGCCCGCGCTGCAGGACTGTCAAAAGCCAATCTCTATCGCTACTTTGAAAGCAGGGAAGCGATCCTCCTCACAATTTTTATCAGCGAATTGGAACAATGGTCCCTCGACCTCGGGGCGGCGCTCACCGAGATACCTGAGCCTGGCGATGTCACTAGCGTCGCACAACTCTACACGGACTCGATTTCAGATCGCACGCGCCTCAATGAGTTGATGTCCGTCTTTGCCCCGGTTCTTGAACGAAATCTAACGGTCGAGTCTGTCGCGGTGGAGAAAAGCGAACTGCGGAGCTGCTTTGTCCGCTTGATTCCTGCCCTTTGCTCTGCATTACCTCAACTTTCAAAGGCAAAGGCGAATGAATTTCTTATCATGCAGACGATCTTTCAGATGGGGTTGTGGCCGCATGCCAATCCCTCACCGGAGGTGGATGAAGTGCTGCGTCAGGATGCCTTTGCCGACTTGCGGATGAATTTTGAGGAAAGGGTTCGTTGGCATGCCTTGATCTTGCTCCGTGGGTTGGAAACGGTGGATGCTCCGCGGGTTCGACCGACGTAAAGCTTTCTATCGTTGCGACACGGTCTTAGTTTGTCAGAATGAGATTCAACACTGTCGTTCTCTTATTCACTTGTGGGCTGGCCTTTGTCGCTGCCTCAGCAACATCGGAAGACCAGCAGCCCAATATCCTGTTTATCGTCGCCGATGATCTTGGCTACGAAAAACTGGGATGCTACGGAGGTCTTGAGGCCGAGACCCCGTATCTCGATAAACTGGCCCGGGAAGGGATGCGTTTCTCCCGCGCCTATGGAAGTCCGGTCTGCACCCCGACGCGGATGAGCCTCTATACCGGGCAGTATCCGACCCGGCACGGCCTCACCAGCGTGTTGCCGGTGCACAATGGGACCGAGCGGGCAGTGGATTTCAGAGACGGGTTTCCGACTTATGCGCAGCAACTCAGAAAAGAGGGATACCTGACTTCGGTCTCTGGAAAATGGCAGCTGGCGACTCTGGAGTTTCATCCTAATCATATTCGCAACGCCGGATTCAGATCGTGGTGTGTCTGGCAGATCTGGCGGGAGGGAGCAAAAACGATTCGCTATTGGGACCCCACCCTTAACGAAGACGGTCAAATTCTCGAAGGCTTAAAAGATGACTTTGGTCCGGACGTTCTCGCTCACTACGTCATTGAGCAGATGGTTGAAGCCCGGGCGGCTCGCAAACCGTTCATGATTCATCACAATATGCTGTTGCCGCATGAACCGATTATCGAAACTCCGGACGATCGGAAGTTGGGGAATTCAGCATCTCTCGACAGCATGATTAGCTATATGGATAGGCTCATCGGCCAACTTGTCAGGGCTGTCGATGAACTTGGGATTGCGGAGAATACCTGCATCGTTTTCCTTGGGGATAACGGGACAGACACGATTGATCAGGATCGGAAAACAAAATCAGGAATGGTTCGAGGTGGCAAAAGAACGCTCGACGACGGGGGGACGCATTTACCTCTCATTGTTCGCTGGCGTGGCCGCGTTGAAGCTGGCGAAGTCGCAGAAGATCTCGTCGATGTCGTTGATCTATTTCCTACCTTCTGTGAGCTCGGCGGAGCTTCGTTGCCGAAGACGGCTAAATTGGACGGCGTTTCAATCGCGGGGCGGCTCCTCCGCGATGAGTCGGTTGGTCGCGAAGTGACGGTTGCAGGTTATCGAAAGGAATTCAGTGCGTTTGATGGGAATTGGCGACTGAATTCGAGCGGTGATATCATCGATAGTCGAAACCTACCTGAAGAGACGGTCATTCCCGGAGAAGGCCTGCCTCCGGAAGCGGTAGAGGCAGTAGAAAGACTGCGACTCTACCTCGATGTGCCTGAGTGATCGGTGATCACTTTCCGGACAGAGATACCTTCTCGTAGGCGATCCGCTGGGCAGAATCATAGGAGCTCTTCCCCAGGTGCTTCACTAACCAGTAAGATAGCTTTGCTTTGAATCGGGCGATTCGCGGTGCCTTTGAAGATTCACAGGCGAGAAGAAGATCACACAAAAACTGGTCATCACACTTTTCCTGGGTTTCTCCGGGAGTGTCATAGCAGAGGTCATGCGTGACGCAGGCGGGTCGAAAGTCGGCGCCGCGATGACCTTGTCCTGCACTGAGAAGGAGAATACGGAAAGGGCCTTTGACGGAGTCGGGACCGCACGGGCACTTTTCCTGATATTTGTCCGCAAAGACATGTGTCGTTAGCAGCGTAAAGGCAATCAGGAAGAGCGGAATAAAGCGGGGCATGAGAGAGGAAGGGGATGACGCTAAACGACACTACCACCTTCGGGGATGAACTCATCATCGTAGTAGAGGCGGTAGCGCCCGAGACGGGAGCGAAGCTTAAGCTCGCTATCAAAAGCACGAGAAAGGGTCAATGAGTTGAGCGCTCGACGTTTCTCTCCCTGAGCAATGATTGACCCGTCCTTGAGAATCAACGCATGAGTGATCGACGGAATGATCTCCTCGACGTGGTGGGTTACAATAATGAGAGACCGGAACGACCCTTTGGCAGTCAACTCGTCGACAAAGTTTAAAAAGTGCTCCCTCGCGACTGGATCGAGGCCGGCGCAGGGTTCGTCGAGAACGAGGACGTCCATTTTCGGCGCCATCAGCGCTCGCCCTATGAGAACCCGCTGACGCTCGCCTTGCGACATCGTCGCCCAGATTTGATCCCGCAGCGGGAGACAGTTGACGCTTTCGAGGACCTTTTCCGCGGCTTTGATTTCCTTCGGATCCTCCGTTTTCTGCCAGTAATTAACCATTGCGTGGCGACCGGCAAGAACGATCTCAAGACCAGTTTCTTCAGGGTCGATGAGTTGCGCAATGCTGGCACTGACGAAGCCGATCTGCTTCCGCCATTCGTCCCAGTCCTGAGAGTTTGAGTTTACCGCATCCTCTCGTCCACGCATCTGAATGCTGCCTTCCGTCGGCGTCAGATAATTCATGAGGACATTCAGCAGTGACGTCTTTCCGGAACCGTTCCCCCCGAGGACAACCCAGTGCTGATTCCGCTCCACGGTCCAACTGACATCATTGAGGATCTCTTTCCCGTTCCGGCGAACGGTGATCTTATCCATTTCGAAAACAGGGACTGCCATAATTAGGAAGGCTATCGTCTCAAAGGCTGATTTCCACCAAAAATCTAAGAGGCAGCGTTTACGCTGATGGTAGAAACAATAAGTTCGCTGCCCCGTTCCGATGAAGAAATTGTGACGCATTCTTCCGGCTAATCATTGGACACCTGCGGAATGGCCCGACACATTGACCTATGGCTAATCAACTTGAGCAACTGAAACAGTTCACCACCGTCGTCGCGGACACGGGAGATTTTGAGTCGATGCGGGAGTATGAACCGCAGGATGCAACGACGAACCCGTCCCTAATTCTTAAGGCATCGCAGCAGGAGCAGTATGCCCACCTAGTGGATAAAGCGGTCGCTGATTTTGGCGGTTCGGGTTCGGTTGAAGCGATAATTGATCGTGTCCTCGTCGCTTTTGGAAAAGAAATTCTTGAGATCGTCCCCGGTCGTGTTTCTACCGAAGTCGATGCTCGTCTTTCTTTCGATGAAGCGGCGACCATTGCCAAGGCCAAGGAGATCATCTCGCTATATGAAGACGATGGCATCGAGCGCGAGCGCATTCTCATCAAGATTGCCTCGACCTGGGAAGGTATCTCGGCAGCGACGAAGCTTCAGGAAGAAGGAATCAACTGCAACCTCACTCTCATGTTCTCACTCGCGCAGGCGATCGCTTGTGCGGAGGGCGGAATCCAGCTCATCTCTCCTTTTGTCGGCCGCATCTATGACTGGTTCAAAAAGGACACCGGAAACGAATACACCGGTGCGGATGATCCGGGCGTGCAGTCTGTGAAGCAAATCTACAATTACTACCGAAAGTTCGGGTTTGAGACAGAAGTGATGGGGGCAAGTTTCCGCAACACGAGTCAGATCATCGAACTCGCGGGTTGTGATCTTCTCACGATCGGAACGAGCTTGCTGGAGGACTTGCAGAACTCAGACGATCCGATCGAGAAGAAACTTGATGCCGAAGTCGCGGCCAGTTCCGATATTGAAGCCATTGAGGTGGATGAAAATACATTCCGCTTCATGATGAATGAAGATGCAATGGCGACTGAGAAGACTGCCGAAGGGATCCGTAACTTCTCCGCCGACATCCGGAAGATGGAGAAGCTCATCTCGGATAAGATGTGAGGGCGTCACATCGGCGTTGTCCCCGACGCCGCTACTTTATTCCAGTGTAGCGGCATTGGGAACAATGCCGACGTGGCCTCTCGGAACGCAATGAGCGGATTCCGCTGGAGATAGATCGACGAGGTTGTAGTTTTCGGGGCGCATGAAAAAAGCTTTCCCGTTAATTCTCAGCCTCGTCATTTTTTTGGGACTGCTCGTCTTTGTTTTCGTTCTCCAGTCGCCTCAGGAGGAAGCCAAAGTCGCGGAAGAGCCCGAAGTCACTCGGGCCCCGATTGTTCATCCTCCCAGAGACTTCGCCTTTGATTGGGATTCGCTGAATGCCTATCACGACACGATTTCAGCGGACGAGCTCCATCTCCTCCTCGAGGAAGTCTACACCGTCGACGACACGTGGAAGCAGGTCATTTCGATCGATGCTGAAACCGCGATCATTGAAACGGCCGGCGAGCCGTTTGTTCTCCGACTCCGTGCTCTGGAGCTCCGGCCTCCAGCTGAGGTGAGGCGCTACTGGAGACCAACGACCTCGCTTTCCGGCCTGCGTATTGCTATCGACCCCGGTCACATCGGTGGCGACTTCGCAGGGATTGAGGAAAGGCAGTTCGGAAAACCGGGCGATCGTCCCGTGAGGGAGGGGGAGCTCACCTTGATGACAGCATTTCGTCTCAAACCGCTGCTGGAAGCGATGGGTGCAACCGTCACTCTTGTCCGCGAGGAAAATTTCCCCGTCACGACGAAGCGTGCCGATGATTTCCTAGGTCTCTATCGCGATTACAATCCCGGCTGGCCGGATGCACTTTTGCGTCCCTACGCGGAGCGGCGCTTCTACCGGCGCGATGAAATCGTAGAGCGAGCCAGAATCGTGAACGAAGAGATTCAGCCCGACCTCGTTCTTTGTCTGCACTACAATGCGTCTAGCGGAAGCGGGGACTGGGCCTCACCCAACCAACCTGTGTTGGTGGAGGAAAACCATCTACATTTTCTGCTGAACGGCGCCTATACCGTCGGCGAAGTGCTTGATGAAGAGAATCGATTTCAGATGCTGGAGCGCATTCTCCAGCGGATTCACGAGCGGGAAGCCTCGCTCGGTGCGGTGATGGCTGACGTTCTTGCCGAGCGGACCGGACTGGAGCCCTACTTCTACGATCCGGAATCGAAGCGAGCGCGGAATGTCGATGGCCATCCCTACCTCTGGGCCCGCAACTTGCTCGCGAATCGTTCCTACACCTGCCCCGTGATCTTCTTCGAGCCTTACGTGATGAACAACATCGACGTCTACGCGAGGATCCAGGAAGGTGATTACGATGGGGAGCGAGTGGTGAATGGCGTCTCCCGCCCTTCGATCATGCGGGAATATGCCGAAGCGGTAGCAGAGGGCATGGCGGCTTACTTTGAGCCCTGAGCGTCTACGCGGCGCTGGTGTCGCCAACGCGAAAGCGATAGCCGAAAGCACGAATCGTTTCGATGAATTCGCCCGGCGTCGATTCGATCGACTTGCGAAGTTGTGTCACAAATCGATCGACGCTTCGGGGGGTCACTCTTGAGTCATATCCCCAGACCCCATCGATGAGTTGCTGTCGACTGAGGGCGCGACCACGATGTTCGAGGAAGAATTGAAGGAGCTCGTACTCCCGCGGCGAAAGGGAAACGAGATGTCCGGATCCATCGCGCAATCTCCGCGAGCGCTTCTTGAGCTGGTAGTTTCCGAAGGAAAGCTCATCTGCCTGAGAGGATGACTCATTCGTGGCGGAGCGTCTCAGGACCGCTGCCGATCTTGCGAGGAGTTCGCGGATACTGAACGGTTTCGCGATGTAGTCATCGGCGCCGATTCCAAGCCCGAGAAGGACATCGGACTCTTCTCCTTTCGCGGTCAAAAAGATGATTGGTGCCGTGAAGTTCTCCTGTCGAAGGTAGCGGCAGACCTCATAGCCATTTACGCGGGGGAGCATGACATCGAGTATGATGAGCGATGGTTTCATCATGAGCGCTTTCTCGATCGCAGTTTCCCCATCGGCAGCGGCCTGCACGGAATAGCCGCTTGAGGCAAAATTGTCTGTGATCCCGCGGAGCAAGGTCGGGTCGTCCTCGACGATGAGGACGGTCTTCTCTGAGGGTGGAGCTAGCGTTTGTGGATTCATGAGACCGGGAGTGAAAGAATGAAGCGGGAGGATTGGCTTCCCGAATCGGGCGCCCATTCGATCTTTCCACCGAGGAGGCGGGCGAAGCGCTGGCTAATCGCGAGGCCAAGCCCGAGACCGGAGCTGCTGGAGGAGAGCTTGCGGTCGCCGCGATCATATTCCCGGAAAATGCGTTCCTGACTCTCCGTGGAAATACCTTCTCCATTGTCTGAAACCGAAATCCAGAACTCCCTTCCTGAGAAACCTGATTCGACGAGGCTCTCTGGTGGTGCGCCACCATACTTAAGGGAGTTTGAGATGAGATTTGAGAGGATCACTTTGATCGCCGCCGGATCAGTAACGACTTCCGGTGACCCCGTCGCCGAGTAGCTGCTGCTGCCGCCTTTGCAAATAAATTGAGGCTTTGATAGTGAAATTTGCTCCGCAACGAGTGGAGCGATCTCGCACGGAACTGGGGAAACGCTGAGAAGTCCGTTGTCGAGTCTCGCGAAGGTTAAAAACTGTTCCGCGAGCTCTGCCATACGATCGTTCTCGCGGCTGAGAAGGTGGAGATACTCGCGGGTTGTTTCCTCGTCGCGACCGCCGTGGCACAGGGTTTCGAGGAGGACTTTGGAGGCAGCGACCGGTGTCTTCATTTCATGAGAAACAGTTGTCACTAGATCGGTCCGGAGCTCATCAATACGGAGTCGTCTATCGACCGCGAACCAGACGCACCCTGCAACGAGGGAAATCCCGATGAGGATTCCGGTGGCGTGAAGGATTGTCTCATTCCGTTGTTCGCTGAGGTGATCGGCGAATTCCGGAATATGTTTCAGAGCAACGATCCAGCCTGCGCCTTAGCCTTCAGCGATTTCATAAGAGATACTGGAGGGCTGATCCAGTTCGGCAAAGCTTAAGGCGGCTTCGTCTCCCGGGCGTGAGATTTCAATATCGAGTTCTTCGCCGAAGACCCGATGCGCCAGCTCCTTCAGTTCTGAGGGGCTGGGCACGTCGGTTGAAGCCGAGTAGCGATCTGCGATCTGCTTGAGCTGCTCCTGATAGGCGGAGCCCAACTCAATCGCCGCAGCCTCTCGATCACCCGCTGCATTCTGCACCATGAGACGAACAAGGAGGCCGGTTGGAACGAGCGGCAGGAGAGCGAGGAGAACGACAAGCCATTTAACCTGCTGTCGGTTGAGCCAAAGACCTCCTCTCATGGTTTCGCTTATAACAAAAAGTTGAAGCAATGTGAATCAAGATCGGTCAGTTAATCCTCTGCCGGTTCGAGAAGTTCGACGTCTTCACCCATGTAATCGACGAGAAGGGCGTTTTCGTCAGGGTAACCTTCCCTGGGGATATGGCGCTCTCCATCGCGAGGTCCCCGAAGGGTGATGGCTTCCGCGTTTCCTCCAACGAAAGCGACGATCGCTTTTCGACCTTCCCAGCATCCACCTTTCTGACCGGACTCAGTGACATAGAGACCGGAGCCATTTGTGCCATCGGCGACGAGAGGAAAAGAGGACTGGCTCGTGTCGCTCAGGCCCGCGACATAGGCGAAGTGATTCTCGCCGGGTTCAAGAATGTCGGAAACCTCAGTCTTTCTTCCGTCCGCTTCCTTGCCCCATGCAGAACGGCTCACCGTGAAGATTTTTTCCGTGTCGATGTAGTAGGGAACAAGCGCCCGGAAAGCATCATTCGAAGTCGTGATGGAGTTTCCCTCGAGATCCTCGAAGGCGGGAAAGACGCCTCCATTGTCAGCGGCCCACGTTCGCAATCCCAGCGAGATGCTTCGTGCATTGGCGGTCGTGCGAGCCATTTGGGCACTCGTGATGCCGGTCCGCAGGGCGGGCATGGCAATGGTCCCGAGAATCGCCATGATCGAGACGACAGTTAGAAGTTCGATGAGAGAGAATCCGGCAGATCCGCTCGTGGTCACAGGGTGGATATTTTTCATAGTCAGGCTTGGTTCATTCCCGATTCCTTCTGTCGGGGTTGTGAAGAGCCTGGCTTGCGATTGTTACCGTTCGGTTACGGGATTGTTCTAAGACGGTGAAACTGTCTTTTGGTTCCCAGCCGTTTTAATGGTGGATGAGCCTCGCTTTCTGCCCTTGCCTCCCACCTTGCACCTCGCTCATCCCGCGCTAATATCCACGCGCTATGACCTCACGTGAAATCCGGCAGTCCTTTCTCGATTTTTTCGACGAAAAAAAGCACACCATCGTGCCCTCGGCGTCCTTGATGCCGACGTCGCCGAACCTGCTTTTCACGAATGCGGGAATGAACCAATTCATTCCCTACTTCCTCGGCACCGAAGCTGCGCCCTATGATCCTCCCCGCGCTGCCGACACCCAGAAGTGCATTCGCGCGGGTGGAAAGCACAACGACCTCGAAGATGTCGGTTACGATACCTATCACCACACGCTTTTCGAAATGCTGGGGAACTGGAGTTTCGGCGACTATTTTAAGGAGGAGGCGATCAACTGGGCCTGGGAACTACTCACAGAGCGATGGAAGCTCCCTGCTGAGCGTCTCTACGCGACTGTATATGCACCTGCAGAAGGAGACCCGGCCGAGTTCGATCAGGAAGCCTACGATTTCTGGGCAGCTATTTTTGAGAAAGCGGGGCTCGATCCCAAGGTTCACATCGTGAACGGCAACAAGAAGGACAACTTCTGGATGATGGGCGAAACCGGTCCCTGCGGTCCCTGCTCTGAGCTACACATTGACCTCACTCCGGCAGGAGACACGAAGGGTAGCCTCGTCAATGCAGACGACTCACGCTGCATTGAGATTTGGAACCTTGTCTTCATCCAGTTCAATGCGAACGAAGACGGCAGCTTCCGCCCGCTCCCGGCGACCCATGTCGACACTGGGATGGGCTATGAGCGCGTTTGTTCGATCATCCAGTGCACCAAGGGACTCACCGATTTCAGCACCCTCGCCTCGAACTACGATACCGATGTTTTCTCTCCGATTTTTAAGAAGCTCAGCGAGCAGACCGGCAAGGCCTACACTTCGACAGTGCCCGAAGGCGGAAAACGCAGTGGACTGAGTGAGCAGGAGCAAATCGACATCGCGTTTCGGGTCATCGGCGACCACATCAGGACCGTGAGCTTTTCCATCGCCGATGGGATCGAGCCGGGGAATGGTGGACGCAACTATGTCATTCGCAACATTTTGCGTCGCGCGGTGCGTTTTGGGCGCATCCTCGGGTTCGATGCTGAGAGCCCTTTTCTTCATCAACTCGTTCCTGTTCTCGTTGAGGAAATGGGCGATGTCTTTCCTGAGTTGGCGACTCGGCAGGAGAAAATCGAATCGGTTCTTCGTGCCGAGGAGGAGCAGTTTAATCGCACCCTTGATCGTGGGCTCAAGCTCTTTGATGACGCAGCCGCGAAAGTAGCGAGCGGGGCAAAATTTCCGCCGGAGACCGTGGTTAAATTGTGGGAGACCTATGGCTTTCCGACCGATCTGACTCAGCTTCTTCTTGATGAACGTTCTCTCGAAGCCGATCAGGCTGAAGTCGAGCGGCTCGTCGAGGCGCACAAGAGCACCGGTGCCTCCGGGCAGAAATCCACCGTCGTCGAGGCGGTTTCGATTGAGACGAAAGTGAAGACGGAGTTTGTCGGATTCGAGAGCGACGAGACGGAAGCCGAAGTTTTTGAGTGGATCGACAACGATGCGGGCACCTTTGCGATTGTGAACCGGAGTCCATTCTACATCGAAAAAGGAGGCCAGATGGGAGATCTCGGCGTTATGATCGCTGATGGTGAGACGATTCCAGTGATCTCTGTCACGGGGGTCGGAGAAGCTGCGGTTCTGCAGGTTGAGAAAAAGCCGGAAGCGGGAGCGGACAAGGTCACCCTAAAAATCGACGCGGATCGACGTCGGGAAATCGAAAAGCACCACACTGCCACGCACCTCTTTCACTGGGCGCTTCACCAAGTCGTTGATCCGGATGCGACGCAGCAAGGCTCGCTCGTCGCCCCCGATCGTCTCCGTTTTGACTTCAACTCCAAGGCGCTCGACGCCGATCAGATCAGCCGGATCGAAAGCGAAGTGAACGGCTGCATCACTTCGGATGATCCGGTTTCCATCTCCGAAGTCGCGCACAGCGAGATCAAAGACAATACCGACATCATGCAGTTCTTTGGCGACAAATATGGTGACGAAGTCCGCGTCGTTCAGATCGGAGGAAAGAATGGCGCTTTCGATGGCTACTCGATGGAGCTCTGTGGGGGCACTCATGTCCCGAAGACCGGCGACATCGGGTTCTTCAAAGTGAAGAGCGAAGGTGCCGTTGCTGCGGGAATCCGCAGGATCGAAGCGGTATGTGGCAATGCCGCCTCCGAGCTTATCACCGATCAGGCTTCGGCTGTCGCCGTTGAACTCGAAGAAGCTATCAGCAAACTGGCCGCTGCGAACGAGAGACTGAGCTCACTCGGAAAGGAACCCATCGTGGTCGAGTCCGATGAAGACTCAGCCAAAGCCATCAAAAAAGCGATCGAGTCCGGCGAACTGGCGAATGCCAACGCTCTGTTGAAACGTTACGAAGCGCACCGCGACGCGCTGAAAAATGCTGCCATCACCGCCGATAAAGCGGTAAAAAAAGCTTCCGCTGGTGCTGCTGCCGAAATCGCTTCGCAATGGTATGAAGACACTCTTGCAGACCTGGAAGCCGACACCTTCGCCGGTCTGCTACCGGGCGATTCTCCTGCTCTCCTGCAGGAAGCCATGAACGTGGTCAAAGCCCGGCAGTTTTCCGGAGCGGTCGCCATCGGCGTCGTCGCCGAAGGCACCCTGCACTTTGGTGCGGTTGTTTCCAAAGACGCCACTGACCGTTTCAAGGCGGGAGACATCGTCCGCGAATCGCTAGCCGTCGCCGGAGGAAAGGGTGGCGGTAAACCGGAAATGGCGAGAGGCGCCGCTCCGAATGCGGCTGACCATGCCGATGCTGTGGTTGCGAAGGCACAGGAGTTGTTGGCAGGATAGTTGAAAGGCGAAGCGTTGCAGTGATAGAATTCAAATTCGCGCTCATTCGTTTCATCCCGCCCATTTGCGTTGAACGATTCATCATCCGATTACATCTAACAAGTCTCCCGGATCAGCGTTTCATTAGCGTCCGTAAGCGATTTCACTAACTATGGCCGGTCACTGAAAACTTTATTCCTCATGCCTCTCATCAAGATCAAAACCAATGTCATCCTTCCGCCGAGGGTGCTCACCGAACTCCTTGCTGATTCCACTGCGATCGCCTCGCGCGAGCTTGGCAAACCTGAATCCATCTTCATGACCTCCGCGGAGACTGAAGTGGCGATGATGTTCGGTGCCGAAGTGGTTCCCACGGCACTCTTCGAGATCGAAGTCCTCGACTACGAAAAAAAGCTCTCCCAGTCCTTCGTCGATGAAATGACCGACCTTTCCAAACGTCTCCTCGACGTCCCGCCGGAGAACGTCTTTCTAAAGCTCACCAACGTCCCGCGGGGATCGTGGGCTGGTGGAGGAAAAATTTACTGATATAGGGTGGCTGACCTTGTGCATCTTTCGCGCTTTATCATGCATGTATTGTGAATCTGGCTGATTTATGTTTTTACGGCCACGCAATTTCGGTTGCTTGTCAGGGTGAAAAATAGTTCGCTTACCTATCATGAGCGAACATACTTGCGAAACCCACCCGAATCACGATCACCAACACGGTGAAGGTTGCGGCCACACCGCGATCAAGCACGACGGTCACGTCGATTACCTTCACGACGGCCATCTCCATCACCAGTGTGAAGATGGAGCTGTCGAAGAGCACGCTATCCCTGTCACGGACGAGAACCCGGACGGCTGCTGCGGATCTTCCGCTCACGAAGATGGTCACGTCCATGGCCCTGACTGTGGTCATGAGTCAGTCCCCCATGGCGATCACGTCGACTACATCGTCGATGGGCGTCTCCATCATCCGCACGGCGAGCACTGCGACGACCACGGTCCCGTTGAGTTGGTGAAAGGGTAACGCTTAGCAAGAACTTTCCGAAAAGGCCGTCCTGCGTGAGTGGGTCGGCTTTTTTTGTGCAGCCTTGATTCGCCCCTTGTGGGGGCTGAAATCGACTTGCTCCATTTGAATGAGGTGGCGCAACAAGGTGCTTTCGCACCGATAGCGTTTCGCATCGTGCCATTCGCCGACTGACTTGATCCTTGAATGTAATCGTTCAAGGTCACTCTCGAGCATCGGGGAAAAGCGAACCCTAAGGCGGAGTGACTGTATGGCTCGAAACAGCCGGGTAGGGCCGGCGTAGAACAAGGTGAGAAGAGCCTGTGCAGTGTTGGCGAAGTGGGAACTCATGTGATTCTCGATGAGCCCCTGCCCCGAAGCGAAGCTTCCCGGCTCGAATAAGTCAGTGGAGGTCGAAATTACAGATCCGTGCTGCTTCCACGCATGTAGGAATCCAGCGAGATAGGTGACGCCGATAAAGCCAAGGGTGATGAGGAACTTGTGTTCTTCAATCGAGTTAATCTTGTGCCTGGCTTCTACAACCATGAGGAGCCAGTAGACGATCCCAAAGCTGAGCAGCGTCGCGAACAGGCAAACGAAGAGATGGCCAACGGCTCGGAGGGTTTGCCTTCGATTGTGAGCCTTGATCATCATAGAGATACGATATCCTGATGATGATAGAACTGGCGATTACAAAGCAGCGTCGATTTTCTTCCCGAAATGGCCACTGGATTGGTTGAGGGCAGGAATGCCCTCTCTACGGTCCGGATCTGGACCTTGAAATCAGGAGTCGGACTCCACCTCGACTTTGGCGAGTTCTTCCGCATCTGCTTCCGGCTCACTCTTTGTCATCTTTGAATCCGATGGCACACCCTCACCGCCGTCCCACTTGGGAGCATTGAGGACGAGGTAGGCGTGGAGCGCTTCAAGGAAGTAGAGATACTCAGCTCGGGAGATCGCCTGAGGATTTTGCTCCCAGCTGAAGACAAAAAGGGCTTTCTCGCCGCCGAGCTCAACGAGAACATCATCTCGAAAGGTTGCGACAATGTCGCGATCGATCTTCTCCACCTTGAGGTGAGCGCCATCATTGGCGTTAATCGTGAATCCGTGCACGTCGGTAATATGACGGGCAACAGAGGCATTTTCGGGCTGCCAGTCGGCTGCCTTCGTGGGGTCTTCTTTCTTGGAGCAGGCTCCGAGGACCAGGGTGGTAGCGATGAGGGAACAGGTAAGCAGTGCTTTCATGAAGTGGGGAAATGGTTCAGGCCCAGTCGTTCCAGGTATTCCAGGTGCGATAACCGACGCTCGCAAAACAAAGCAGGGCGGTGAGAATACAGATTGCCGGTCCAAGTTTGGGGCTCTTGATAATCGAAGGGAAGAAACCAGTCACGGTTGTGACGCTACAAAAGCCGAGTGCAGTGCCGATGAAGACAACAGAAGAGGCGGTTAGCGCATGACCAAGCCCGTTTAACCCGAGCGCGCCGCCAACCATGGCGTAACCGATCGTGTCCGGTCCGGGAATAAAACCGATAGCAGCTCCGGCGAGAAAGGGACGTTTGAAATCGAGCATCTTCTTTGCTTTACCCTCATCATCGTGATGGTGGTGAAAGGCTTCGAAAACGAGGAAGATTCCAAGAATAGTGAGAATCGGAATGTCGAGGTTGGTCAGGTAAAACTTACCGGAGGGCCAGGCGGAAGTGAGTAGCTTAAGAACAAACTGCCCCACGCCCAGTGCCAGCGCATCGAGAAGACCATGCGCAATCGCCATGCCGCCGGTGAACTTCCATGCGTTCCGGCGTGTCATGCCACCGGTCGCCAACAGCAAAGGGGTGGGGTGACCGGGGAAGAACACATGAGCGAATGAAAATCCGATCAGGAAGATGATTTGTTCAAATGACATGATTTGAAGAAGCAGGGTGGATGGGAATATATTAAGACATCTTTAGTTAATTACAAGAAAAACCATAAAAATTATAATAAATTTAGCATTGGGCAAAAATGCCGCTGCCACAGCATTTCAAGGTCTTCTGTGATTGAAAGGTTTAAGCATCAATCCCGACCCTCCGGCTGATAGAGCCATTGAAGAGTAGGAATACCTTCAAAGGAAACGAGATTGAAGCTGGAGAGACAAACTCCGCCTTGTCTGACGGGGACACGGTGCATGACGGACGACGTGGGAGTCATCCTTTCATTCTGTTCAGCTCTCCTACGCCTTCATCATCCGCTTCAGGATAAACGAGAGGCCGTAAACGAGCGACGCGACGAGCACGATGAAAGGCCCGGTGGGGACGTCGAGCTCGAAACTGAGCGCGAGCCCACCCGTGTTGTAGATAAAAGTCAGGCCAATCGAAACAAGAATGATAATCCACAGCTTTCTCGAGAACCTTGAGGCGGTCGCGGCTGGAAGCACAAGGAGAGCGAGTGAAAGAATGATTCCCGCGACTCGAACCATCAAAACCATGCTGATTGCCGTGATCGCGAGCAGCAGCAGATAATAGGCATCAGAAGAAACTCCACGTAGCCTCGAAAATTCCTCATCGAAGCAGACTGCGACAAGTTTGTGGTAGAACAGACCGACCAGCAAAAGGATGATCGCGCCCAGCGTGACCGTAGCGATGACATCACTTCGAGAGGTGAGGAGGATATTCCCGAAGATAAAGCTTTCGAGGCTGACTGCTTTTCCCGGTGCATAATGGATAAAGAGTAAGCCGGACGCCATCCCGAATGCCCAAATCGCGCCAATAATCGTGTCTTCACGCTCGCCGGCACGGAGGCTGACCCATCCAATGACGAAAGCGGAGAGAAGTGCGGCGATGACGGCCCCGATCATTGGCGTGAGCCAGGGTAGGTCGTAGACCCGGCTGAAGTAGATCGAGGCACCGATGCCCCCAAGAATACTGTGAGCAATCGCTGCGGCGATATAACCGATTCGCCTCGTGACGACAAAGGAGCCGACGACACCGAAGGTAAGACTGGAAACGATTCCTGCTAGAAGCGCGTAGCGAATCAGAGGGATGTTTTGAACGGCGTCGAAAAACTCAGTCATGCGCGCAGGCGGAGTGGTCTCCCTGATGGTGACGGGCGCGACGATCGTGCTCGACGCGACGAACGCCGCTGTAAATCTCGCGAATAGTCTCCCCTGAAAGCGGGAGCGAATGACGATGTACTCGATGGTTCACGCAGAGGACTGAATCACCAATTTCAGAAATCAGGTCAAGATCATGGGTGACCATGAGAATAGTCATCTTGCCTTTCAACTGGGTGAGAGTTTCGATGAATTGTTCCTCGACAGAAAGGTCAATATTCGCGGTTGGCTCATCGAGTAGCAGCAATTCAGGCTCACAGGCAAGGGCGCGTGCGATGAGGACGCGTTGTCGCTGCCCGCCTGATAGATCTGAAAACGGTCGCTGCGCCGCATCTTGCAGCCCCACTTCAGCGAGAGCGGCCATGGCTGCCGCACGACACTGACGCGAATAGAAGCCAAAGCGATGACGGTCGAGCCGTCCCATTAACACGATGTCTATTGCTGTGATCGGAAACAAGGGGTCAAAACGGACCGCCTGCGGAACATAGCCAACCTGTCTCCGTGCCTCTCCGACTGATTTTCCAAAAAGTGAGAGGCTGCCCTCGTTAGGCTCAAGAAGCCCGAGCATCAATTTCAAAAGAGTCGACTTTCCACCTCCGTTCGGGCCAATCATGCAGAGCGACTCGCCCTTTGTGATCGAAAAATTCACATCCTCTAGAACGAGCTGTTTTCCATAGCCAAAGCAGAGCCCTTCCGAAATGGCGATGTCATCTGATGCAACAGGGTTCAATGGAATACCTAAGAGGGTTGGATACTGGAGCCTACAGGGTTAGAGGGGAGACTCAACCCTGTTAGGCGAAAGGTTTAACCCTGTTGGAGGCCGCCAATCAGCGGGTCTTCTGAATCGCAGCGGCAATCATGCGCAGATTACCGATGACATCCTTTTCGAGAGGATCGAGCTCCTGGACAGTCCCTCCGATCGTTTCAGCAAGTGAGACGGCGCTGGATTGATCGAACTGCGGCTGAACAAAGACGGTAGTCACGCCGTCCTCTTTCGCCTGAGTAGCGATGCCCGCGAGTTGCTTTGGGCTGGGACGACGGCCGGTGACCTCGATGGCCTCCTGCTCTAGACCGTAAGCCTGAGCAAAATAGGCGAAAGCCCCATGATAGACATAGAATTTCTGCCCTTTGAGCGGCGCCATTGCCGCCGTGAGTTCTTCGTCGATAGAAGTGAGCTCTTCTTTGAGGGTGGCGATATTTTCATCAATGGCCGGAGCAGCGGCATCAACGGTGAATTCCTTCAGGATTGATGCGACGCGGTCAGCTTGTTGCATGAGCATTTTTGGAGATAGCCAGACGTGCGGATCCTTCAGCTCGCCATGGTCGTGATGGTGCTCGTGGCCCTCTTCCCCCTCGGCAGAATGCTCTTCACATTCGGCGCAGCTCCCTTCGAGGAGCTCCAGCCCTTCGAGGAGGCTGATTTCTTTAGGTGCCTCAATCCCGTCTCCAAGCTTCACGAAGAAGTTTCCTTCGAATCCGAGATCTCCGGAAAAGATCAGGTTAGCCTTTGAGATACCAGCTAGCTGTTTGGGCGTGGGAGAGTAATCGTGGCAGTCATCTCCCTCTCCAACGATGGATTTCACTTCGATCCAATCTCCACCGACTCGCTCAAAGAGCCACTCATAGGGAAGAACCGGAACGTAAACGAGAGGCTTCTCGAGTTTCTCGGCCTGAGCCAGAGCTGGAAGCGCAAGAGCAATGAGGGACAGTAGAGCGGAAGACAATTTCATGGATTTTCGCGTGTAAGATTTGGAATTAGACCCGTTTCCGAGGAAAACGCTCAATTGCTTCTCGACCAGGAAACGATGGTGTAATGAGGGGCATTTTTTCCCAGGGCGCCAACGGCCTGGGACTTGGAGATGGAGGATGATCCGTCTGTGATCACGGTCAGCGAGTGGTTATTTCCGGATCCCTTGGCGATTCGGATCGTTTTCACGCCCTTCAGCTTCCCAAGTGACTTGGCGATGGACTTTTTGCAACCTGTGCATTCGATACCGTTCATGCTCGCCCGGTAAGTGACGTCGCCAGCTAAAACTTGCCCGCTGACTAAGAAGCTCAGTAGAACGAAGAGGGTGATGATGTGTTTCATAGTTGCTTAACGCAATTTATTTGCATAAATAGCTTGCGCGCTGGAATACGATGAACTAAATGCAATATCATTGCAACAGTAAATTGTTTGTATTAATGACACGAAACACCTTATTCACACTATCAATCTTCGTTTCTCTCTCCCTGTCCCACTTAAGGGCGGAGGAGGAAGAATTCGAATACTCTCCCGGCGCTGTAAATTACATAACAGGCGAAGGGGTTAACATCGGAGGCTTTCTCTTCCCTGAACTGTTTTTCATCGGAACCGGAGGTGCCAGTGAGCCAGGGGCAGACTTTGGAGACTTTGCCTTCACTGAACATGATGCGCAGAATGAGATCGCGGTTCAGGCGATAGAGGTGGAACTCTTCCTGAATTTCAATGAAGTGGTGACCGGTTTGATCGCGGGTAGCGGTTTTCAGGTGGAGAATCAGGTTTGGGAGGCCGAGCTCGAGGAGGCCTTTCTTCACTTTCAGCTGACCGATAACATCTCTATCGGTGGTGGTCAGTTCCTGAATACCTTCGGGTTTGTTGCGGACCAGCATGTTCACGGCTGGGACTTTGTGAATCACAATATCGCTAACGGTCGGATGCTGAACGAAGGACACCTCCTCACGCAAGGTGGTGAAGTTCTTATCGGCACGCCGAATTCCGGATTGCTGACACTGGCTCTTGGCGGAGTCCGCACACACGGCCACGGGCATGAAGGGGAAGAAGAGGATCACGATGAGGACCACCATCTCGAAGCCGACGACGCAGGCTTCAATAGCTGGGTTTTCTCAGCCGACTACAAATTTCGCTTTCCTTTCGACGACAGTATTTTGATGTCGACCTCAATCGCGACCGGTGAGAATGGATTTGGTGGTGATACCAATCTTTTCGGAGTTGGCCTCCAAAAGGTCTGGAACGGTCACGACCACGGTGGTGGCGGTCCTGACTTTTGCTCGGGAGCATTCATGTTCCGAACTGAGTTCTTCGGACGCGAAGTCGAGGCAATTCACGAAGATGGGGACATTGATACCTTTGATGATTACGGTCTCTCGACGCTTCTTGCTTATGGCTTGAGCGATGCAATGACCCTCTCATTACGTCATGACTGGGTTTCCAGCGCAAACGCTCTTGAGCTCGCGGAGGCCCATCGTTTTTCGCCCGCTCTGACAGCCTTTATTGATCCCGCGCAGCGCGTTAGAGTTCGCTTTCAGTATGATAACATCCAGAGCAGCTCAGTTGGCAGCGAACACGTTGGTTGGCTTCAAGTGCAGGTCCAGTGGGGCGGTCAAGGTGGCCCTCATCATAACCATAATCACTGATTTCCTGAAAAGGGGGTTTGGATTTCCCCTTGGCTTGGTATTGAAGCTCCCGGTGAGAGACATCTCTCCGGGAGTCTTCGTTTATGGAGTTCTCCAATCTGCCGCTACCACTGGGCATAAGGCAGTAAACGAGGAAATGAGGTGGATTAATCCTCCTCCAACATGATTTCAGGCACACCATCTGGCGGTGTGGGCTGAGAGGCCAAAAACTTCTCGACCCAGGCGATGTTGTAATCACCGGAGCGAAAGGCGTTGTGCTTCAGGATTGATGCCTGAAAAGGAATTGTCGTTTTGATGCCCTTGATCACAAACTCGTTCAGCGAACGAATCATCCGGGCGATAGCGATCTCGCGGGTCGCGCCGGTAACGATCAGCTTGGCGATCATCGAGTCGTAGTTCGGGGGCACTTCATAGCCGCTGTAGACATGGGTGTCGACACGGACACCCCGTCCACCCGGAGCGTAGAAAAGCTTAATCTTGCCGGGGCTTGGCGCGAAGTTGTTGTAGGGATCCTCCGCATTGATCCGGCACTCGATAGAGTGGCCGCGAGGTGAACTCTCGACCACGTGTGTGGAGAGTGGTTCTCCGGCCGCAACACGGATCTGCTCTTTGATGAGATCGCAACCGCGGACTTCTTCGGTGATGGGATGCTCCACCTGAATCCGGGTGTTCATCTCCATGAAATAGAAATTCTCGTTATCGTCGACGAGATACTCGATCGTTCCGCAGTTCTCGTAACCGATGTTCTTCACGAGACTCTCAGAGGCCTCAGCCATCCGCTGACGCAGCTCGTCGGAAAGGAGAGGTGAGGGTGTTTCCTCGATGATCTTCTGGTTGCGGCGCTGCATCGAGCAGTCGCGCTCGCCTAGCTCCTTAACGTTTCCATGACTATCGGCAACGATCTGGAACTCCACGTGGTGTGGATTCTCAACGAGCTTCTCAATGTAAACATCGGGATTACCAAAACAGGCTTCTGCTTCCTGGCGTGCCGCATGAAAAGCACTGACGAAGCTGGCTTTGTTGAGTGCGGGGCGCATGCCCCTGCCTCCACCGCCGGCGGTGGCTTTGATCATCACGGGGAAGCCGATTTCTTCAGCAAACGCGATCGCCTCCTCTTCGGTATCGATAATTCCATCGGATCCGGGAGTCACAGGGACGCCATATTTCGTTGCGGTCGCGCGAGCCGTATTCTTGTCGCCCATCATCGTAATGACGTCCGCAGAAGGGCCGATGAACTTCACGTTGCAGCTTTCACAAAGTTCCGCGAATCGAGCATTTTCGGAAAGAAACCCATAGCCGGGATGGATCGCGTCCACGTTCGCGATTTCCGCTGCGGAGAGGATGGTCTCCATTTTCAAGTAAGAATCTGCACTGGCAGCCGGTCCGATGCAGATCGCGTCATCGGCGAGATGGACGTGCATCGAGTCAACGTCGGCCTCTGAATAGACGGCAGTCGTTCGAATACCCAGTTCCTTGGCAGCACGGATGACACGAAGGGCAATTTCACCCCGGTTCGCTATGAGAATGTTCTTGAACATGGTTTCGCTGAGCGGGAATCCCGCGGGTCAGGAAAAAGAGATGACTCACTTCACGCGGAAAAGCGCTTCCCCAAATTGGACGGCATTACCGTTTTCGGCGACGATCTCAACGATTTCTCCGTCGATATCCGCTTTGATCTCATTCATCACCTTCATGGCTTCAATGATGCACACAGTGGTATCAGCGGTGACTTTGTCGCCGACCTTGACGAAAGTGTCAGCCTCCGGTGAAGGTGATGTGTAAAACGTACCAACCATAGGTGAAGGAATCTCTTTGCCTACGGGTGCTTCAGCAGCCTCAGGCGCAGCCGGGGATCCTGCGGCGGGAGCCATCGCTGGGGCCGTTGCATAATGGGGAGCAGGCTGGGAGGCAAGGAGCTTGGAGATGGCATTGACGTCGACGTCGCCACCTTTTTTCAGTTCCAACTTGGTCTCATCCTGTTCGAGCTTGAACTGCGAGAGTCCATGCTCGTCCATGAGCTCGACGATTTTTTTGATGTCTTTGAATTCCACGGCGGTCTGTTCCTGTTGATGTTTGAAGGCTGCTCCGGGCCCGCGCCAGTCTCATGCAGGTGCGTCTGAGTTTCCAGCGGAAAAATCCCGCCCGATTCAAGCCTTTAGTTGCGGGTTCGTCAAGTTCGAGCCTTGCGGATTACTTCGAGGGCCTCGGCAATTTCCGATTTCGTGTTATAAAAATGCGGACTGAAACGAAGGTGTGGAACTCCCTCGCGGTCATGACGAAAGCTCGCGACGATGTCGGCCTCGAGGAGAGCATGGTATAGCGGCTCGACTGAACCCGGGTTTTTCGGGTCTGTGCAGGACGTTATTCCCGAGGCGGAAGTTCCCATCGCGGGGCCAACCACCGTGAGTCCCAAATTTTCTATGCCCGAGACAAGGATAGCCTTCAACTCCATGAGCCGCTCCGCAACCCGGTCAATCCCAATGCCCGTCAGGAGATCCATCGAAGCCTGCATGCCGACAAGGCCCTGCGAATTGAGAACCCCCGGTTCGTAGCGACGACCGCCCGGCTCAAAGTCGACTTTGTTGTCAGCGACGAAATTCGGGCATTTCACATTCCACGCGCCGAGGAGAGCAGGGTGGAGTTCCTCCATACGGGAACGCTTCACGTAAAAAATGCCGGCGGTCATAGGACCGAGCATCCACTTATGGGAATCGGCGCTGAGAAAATCGACATTCTTCGCGAGGGTTGGAAACGCGCCCACCGTTTGGATCGCGTCGAGACAGAAAAGCACCTCGTTGCGACGGGCGATATCCCCGACTGCCTCGACATCGAGCCGGTATCCAGTCAGGAAATTATTAGAAGCGAGAGCGAGGAGGCGTGTCTTTGGGGTGATCGCCGCCTCAACCAGCTCCGGCGTGATCGCCCCAACTTCTGATGGCTCGAGAAACACGACTTTAACGCCCTTCCGCTCAAGATCTTTCCAGGGATAGACGTTGGCCGGGTAGTCATCGAGATAGGTCACAATTTCGTCTCCGGGATTCCAGGAGATTCCATTGGCGACTAGACTCAACCCCAGACTGGTCGGTCCGAGTAGCGCAACTTCATCGGAATCGCACTCGATCAATCTCGCGGCTGAGTCGCGCACTTCGTCCATTTGCTTGAGGAGAACGTGCGAGTAGTCGAGCTCACCGGTGGAAGAGTCGACGTTGAAGTGGTTCATCGCATCCACCGCGACCTGTGGAATCGCCGTGACCGCCGCGTGAGCAAGAAAAATACGATCCCGACAGCAGGGGAAGGCCGATTGGCGCCACTCCTCGTCGGAGTCGATACGTTCGAAAATATCAGTCATGAGAAATCAGACGCGACGGGCCCGCTCCCCTTCCTCGATCAATTCCCAAAATTGCTTCGATTCCGCAAGTGCCTCGTCTTCACCGACTGGAAGATTCGCCCGGAACAGAAAATCCTGGAAGGTTCCTTTGCTCAAGACGCGGTGCACGATAACTGACTGATGGTCGTCGGAAACGGCGAAGTAAATGCGGACATCACTCGCCCGATAGCGATAGAGGTCGCTGCCATCGCGTTTGATATGACCAAAGGGTGCATCAGCGTCATTTTCTTCGATCCCGTCGAGATCTTCCGGACGAACTTGGAATTCGCTCAAGACCTCAAGCTGCTCCAGGGTCGGTAGCTGTGAGATTTCAGCCGCACTGATTTCGTTAAAGATGACTTGGAACACAGGCATAGTGTCTATTCGGGGCAAAAAGGAAACAAGGATATTCTATTCGCAAGGGCTGGCGTGATCGCTACCTAGCCGTGTCGGCTGTCGACGAACACACTGGCCATCTTCGCGGCATTTGCGGCATCGATCCCGGCCTGACCATCTTCAAAGACGAGGCAACCTTCGGCATCGACGCCCATCTTTTCAGCCGCGAGCAAAAACATGTCTGGAGCAGGTTTGCCGTGCTCGACGTCTTTCGGTGTCACAATGATGTCGAAGAGTTCCCTGATTCCGATGATCTCCAGAGAAGGCTCGACGATCGACAGATCGCTGCCTGAGGCCACGGAGATCTTTTGCCCTTCCTCGTGATAACGCTTCGCGAGATCCGCGACTGCCTGCACCGGGGTGAGTTCTGAAAGGTGCTTAGAATACCACTCGACCTTGTAGTCGTGGACGGAATCAGGATCGATCGATGCGCCGTAGCGTTCATTCAACTCCATCGTCGTGATCCGGTCGGGCACCCCGGCGTTTGCGTAGAATTCATCCTCCGACCATTTCCACGGCGCGTTGTGATGCTCAAAGCTGGTCGTCCACGCACGAAAGTGGAGAGGCATCGAGTCGACGAGAGTTCCGTCGCAGTCGAAGATGTAGCCGCCGAAGTCGCGGTCAGGAAGATCGAGAATCATGCCGCGAAGGTGCGGTAGAATAGGGGGCAGTCAAGCCTCGTTCCTGAGCTCGCCAAGTCCTGCTTCTCTAAAGACTCAGGACTCCTTTCCCATACTCGTCGTCGACTCAGACGGCAGCGCTTCAATCACCTCAGCATCCACGGAAGCTCCCTTCGTAAAAAATTTCTTAAAGATTCGGCGCGGTAAACTCTTGCCCGACTCTTCCGCCTCAAGCTCGCCGAGTGCAGTCTCCTTTGCCTTTTCCCATGCCTGAGCGAATCCGGGAGCATTCACGACCATCCCCTTCTCAGCACGGGCGAAAATCTCGAGCTCGCGCTCCAGCGACTGGTAATCATCCTGCACCCGTCCGGAGTTGATCTTCATGCGGAGATTCTCATTCTCTCCTTTGAGGGACTCAATCTTGTCCTTCATCTCCGACATTTTCTCTGCCTCGATCTCTAGCTTATCGCTGAGATGTCCTTTCAGCCGCTTGAGCTCTCCGCGGGTCCTGAGGTGGGAAACGAGCGACAGAATGCAAAAAAGAAAGCCGAGGAGGAAGCCCCAGAAGAAGGGGTGGGTGAGGATAGTCTTAACTGTTTCCATGTTCCGGAAACTATAAGGGCCTTCAGGAAAGCGTAAACAGAGTAACGCGGATTTCTTTGGATGGGGGTTACGGTCCCGCTTGTTCGGCCTACCGGGGTTGGGAGGGCATTCCGGCCCTCTGCAATGCTTTCTGGAAGAGGGCAGGAATGCCCTCCCTACGCCGGATCACTGCGTCGCATTATCTGGCCGGGAAAGCGATCCTGCAAAATCTTCCCAAAAGTGCTTGCAAAAGATGTTTCTTCTATTTCTGTAAAGACAGAAATTAAGGAAATGACCGCTTTACCAACCTTTGCACAGCATTTCATCCTTCACTGGGGGGAGATGGGGACGAAGTGGGGAATCAACCGCACCGTGGCTCAGATTCATGCGCTCCTTTTTCTCAGTGAGGAGCCCCTCAATGCTGAGGAGATTTGTGAGCGACTGGGAGTTGCCCGTTCGAACGTGAGCAACAGCCTCAAGGAATTGCAGAACTGGGGGATCGTGAAGCACGTCCATCTCGCTGGCGATCGCCGTGATCACTTCGAGTCGATCAAAGACGTCTACGAAATGTTTCGCATCATCGCCGCCGAGAGAAAGAAACGCGAGATCGACCCGACTCTCGCCAACCTACGCGATTGTGCGGACGAAGCCGGACAGGCGAACGAGCCCGGTGATCTCTACGCAAAAGAGCAGCTCGAGGAGTTACTCGGCTTTTTTGAGCTGGTGAGCGACTTTTACGAGAAAATGAACAAACTGCCGACGAAATCGGCGGTGAAGGCGATTCGGATGGGTGACAAGCTCGCGAAATCCCTCGGCGCCATCACCAAGTAAACACCTGCATTTTTCCCTGACAAAACCGATCCACTTTCAAAGACGAAACCCAAGATCATGAAAACCGAACAAGACCCACGAGTCGTCCTTGCCGGAGGAACCGGATTCCTCGGACGTGCTCTTGCGGAGACGCTGGAGCACAAAGGCTACGACGTGGTCATTCTCACTCGCGACGCTGCAAACTATGGCGGACCAGGTCGAGCGGTCGCCTGGGATGGCGAGACGGTCGAAGAGCACTGGGTCGCTGAGCTCGAAGGAGCGAAGGCGCTCGTTAACCTCGCCGGCAAGAATGTGAACTGCCGTCAGACCGCAGCCAATCGGGAAGAGATTCTCCGCTCACGCGTCGTCCCAACTGAGACCCTTGGCGACGCGCTGCGTCTCGTCTACCGCGTCCCGGAAGTCTGGGTGCAGGCAGGCAGTCTCGCGATCTACGGAAATGCCGGTGACCGAATTTGCGACGAAAGCGGCTACGTGCCGGACGAATACCCCACCGATGTCTGTGTTGCGTGGGAGGAAGCGCTCGGCCGCGCGATCCGCCCGGAAATGCGTTGGACGATGCTCCGGATCGGATTCGTCCTCGGGCGCGACGGCGGGGCCCTCCCGACTCTCGCGCGCCTCGCGAAGCTCGGCCTCGGAGGTCCGATCGGTAGCGGAAAGCAGTGGATCAGCTGGATTCACCTCAGTGACATGATGCGACTCTTCGTCGAAGCGATCGAGAATCCTGCGGTCCACGGGATCTATAACGCGAGCGGACTCCAACCGGTCCCGAATGCGGAGTTCATGGCCACCTTGCGGGAGAGCCTGGGCATTCCCTTCGGAGTTCCGACGCCAGCGGCACTCGTCAAGCTCGGTGCGCCCGTGATCGGATCGGACCCTGACCTTGCCTTGAATGGGCGACGGGGGCTGCCCGTCAAAATACACGGACTCGGTTTTCGTTTTCAGTTCCACGAACTCGCGGACGCCCTGACCGACCTGCTCAGACCAAAAGCCCGGGAGCCCGAACCAGCCCCCGAACGGGGCTACGTCAGAACCTTTGCCCGCTGAATAACATGACCATTCTCCACGATCTCTACCGACACCCGAACGCGAAACGACGCCGGGTCGGGAGATCGGGAGAGAGGCCGACTCAACCGGGTTATGTAAGTGATCCTACCCTGTTAGATCCGGGCGATCCTCATCGCCCCACCTCGCAGGAAGCGCGAGTCGCGATGGAAGGCCGGGTCGCTGAGACCGCTTTCCTTGCTGACTGGACCGACATGGTATTCATCCACTTCGAGGTGGATCCTGACGAGCTGCAAAGGGTCGTTCCCTTCAGCCTCGATCTGTTCGAGGGAAAGGCCTACGTCAGCCTCGTGGCCTTCACGATGAATCGCATGCGGCCTGCTTTTGGGGGGAAGGCGACCGAGTGGATCACGAAGCCGATCGCGACCCACCAGTTTCTGAATCTCCGCACCTACGTGAACCACCACGGACGCACCGGGATCTTCTTCATGAAGGAATGGCTGAACGAACGTCTTGCGGTGATGCTCGGGCCAAAGACCTTCGGCCTACCCTATCATTATGCCAAGGTCGACTACCTGAATGACGAAACGCACTGCGCCGGGCGGGTCGTCGGTGAGAACGGCGAGGTCGCCTACGACGGGCGAAAAGCCGACTATCTCACCCAGGCGCTACCCGGCACGCGCGATGCTTTCTTTCTCGAGCGCTACACCGCGTTCACGAATGCCGGCCGTCGTCCGCAGTTCTTCCGCGTCTGGCACCAGCCGTGGAAAGTCGGCGCGATCAATGGATTTACGCTGAAAAGCAAGACGCTCCTCGGAAGTTTCAGGGAAAGATGGACTGAGACCGCGAAGCTCGCGGGCGCTCACTGGAGCCCCGGCGTCTTCGACGTCTGGATGGGACGGCCGCATGCGGTGGGGTGACTGGAAGGGGAAAGATTTATGAGTGCACATGCGATCAAACGAATGCGCTCGACAGGAAACGATACCAACCCTGTCGAGGGAACCGTCAGTTGGAACCCTGTGAAATCTCTCTGGTATTCCTCCCATTGTCTTGTCGCCCTCGTTGGAGCCGCCCTGTGGTTTGAATGGAAAGCCGTCTTCGTCTGCGGAGCCTTGACGGTCGTGACTCTTTGCTGCGGTCACACCGTTGGTCTTCACCGGATGCTCATTCATCGCAGCTTGAAGTGTCCCTTGTGGCTCGAGCGATTCCTCATCTATCTCGGCACGCTCGTCGGAATGGGCGGCCCATTCAACATGATCTACCTTCATGACATCCGCGACTGGGCGCAGCGCCATACTTGTTGCCACGGATTCTTCATTCACTCCTCGGGCATCATCCGGGATTGGTGGTGGAATCTTCACTGCCGCATCCGCCTCGCCCACCCGCCTGAGTTCACGATCGAGCCAGAGCGTCTCAACGATCCGTTCCTGCGCTTCATGCAGCAGACTTGGATGCTGCAGCAGCTCCCGCTTGCGGCGGTCTTGTATTGGATCGGTGGATGGAGCTTTGTCGCCATGGGTATCTCCGGCCGAATTGCCCTGTCACTGACCGGTCACTGGTTGATCGGCTTCTTTGCGCACAATCACGGTGTTCGTCGTTGGCATATTACGGGCCATGCGGCGCAGGGATATAATCTTCCAGGACTGGGGCTGCTCACGATGGGCGAGAGCTGGCACAACAATCACCACGCCTATCCGGACTCAGCGCGATTGGGACATCACCACCAGGCTGATCCGGGGTGGTGGTTTGTGAAAGTCTTAGGAATGCTGGGGCTGGCGAGTGAGGTGAGTGTACCGGAGACTCTGCCGCCGCGACCGGAGCGGGTGTTGCTTTAAGGGAGTAACATCCTCGAAAGAAAAGACGTTTCCTCTCCCTCCAAAACACCTAATCCCCATTTGCTACACCGAGAAAATCCAGGAGAAACTCAGCTTCGGTTTTGAACTCGGATTGGTAGTCAGTACCTGGAACCAGGAGATGACAATCAACTCCGAGTTCGTCACACTTCTCTTTCATTTTCACTCCGAAAACCGGATGATGAATGCCATGTCCGGCGTCGCGTGATGGCAGCTCCATGTCGACTTTATATCGCATGTAAAGCGGGGGGTCGCCTTCGCTGACGTGATTGAAAGAGGAAAACTCTCTGTAAAGTGCCTGATGCTGATCGTAGTTTTCTAACGCTGTCTCGATACTCTTCTCACCTACCGCATTGGCGATCATTGGGTGTTCGATCCCGTTGGGCCCTATCCAGGGCACAATCTGTTTCGGATCAATCGACGTCTGACCGGCCCAGACTGCTCCGGCGGAAACGCGAGTGGACTCGCGCAACACAGGATCTTCGGATTCAGGGTCGGCCAAGTCATCATGCATCAGTAACCACATCGAAGTGCAGGCACCGGCGCTTCCGCCGGTCAAAACAATCTGCTCCGGATCGATATTCCACTCTGCGGCCTTGGTCCGAATAAACTGAATTGCGCGGGCTGCATCATGGACCGGCGCGGGTAGAGGATTATCAGGAGTGAGTCTGTATTCGACCGAGGCGCAGGAAACGCCTGCCTCGAGATAGCGATCAAGATAGCCGGGAGCAACCTTCTTGGAGCCGGCCCTCCATCCTCCCCCGTGGATGTAGACGTGGAGTGGCCTTGGTCCATCACCTTCCGCCTTCCAGAAATCCAGAACATTCTCCGGATGCGGGCCATAGGCCACGTTGGCCTCTGTTGGGGTTGGCACTGGCGGAACGGAATCCTTCTCCTCACCGATAAGGATCACTGTAGAGATGACGGTCAGGAGAATTGAGATCGCGAATTTCATCGGGCGAGGTTGCTCACCTTGTGCCGGTCTGTCAATGGCATTCAAACTCGGATCTCTATCTCTGCGCAGGAACAAAAATTAAAGACAAATCCAGCCGATATAAACAAGGGTGGGAATACGACTTTCACAGTGGAAAACCTGCTCGCCTTGATGAATCGCCGACTTGCCCCCCTTCTTCTCGTCCTCACCGCCTTTACCTCCGGACATCTCCAAGCGCAGGACGGAGGCCAAATTTACACCACCTATTGCGGTGCTTGCCATGGTGCTGAGGGACAGGGCCAACCGGTCGCGGGGATTCCTCCACTTGCGGCGAGTCGTTGGGTCGCTGGTGAGCCGGATCGCATGATCCAGATCGTTCTCCATGGGGTCATGGGGCCGATCGAGGTGAATGGCAAGGTCTACAACTCGATGATGCCGGCGCAGGGGCTGGTGCTTTCCGATGATCAGATCGCGGCGGCGCTGACCTACATCCGCTCGAACTGGGGCAACCGGGAAACGGACCCCGTCACACCGGCAATGGTCGCCGATGAACGAAAGCGGACCGCTCAACGAACGGCACCCTGGGAAGTGATCGAGTTGCTGAAACAGTTTCCGCTCCCGAAGGAGGAAGTGCTCTTCACGAAAATTGAGGGAACCTTTCGTGAGAGCGAAGGGGCCGATCCGGTCAAGCTGTCGGGGGACGATCTATCCCAGAACTTGATATCTCTGAAGGCGGTCGGGCAGCCGTTGAAGAAGGACAATATTCTAGAGTACGCGGGTGAGATCACGATCGCTCGTCCTGACAACTACACCATTTTTCTCGGTTCAACCTTTTCGACCCGCTTTGAGATCGACGGAAAGAAATATCTAGACTCTGAGAAAGCGGGATCGACTCGAAGTCCGAAGCAATTCGATATCGCCTTTGACGAAGGAACTTATCCGTTCACGCTCGTCCTGAAGCGGCAGCGGTCGGATGATATCGTCTTCTCGTGGAAGTCCGAGGAATCGCCCGTCATGAAAAGTCTCATCTATGGGGACAGCGCGAAGGCCTGGGAGACGATCGAGTTGGTCCCCGCTCAGGAGCTCTACTTTTATCGCGGCTCGATCGACCAAGGTGGCAGCGCCCGTGCCATCGCGATTGGTTCGCCGTCGCAACTGCACTTCGTCTTTGATCCCGTCTCCGCCGGCCCGACGCTGCTTTGGTCGGGACGGTTCATTGACGCCGGACGCCACTGGACGAATCGAGGGTCAGGACTCGAGTCTCCGATGGGACGAGCGATCTCGGTGCTCGGTTCCGGCATCAGTTGGCAGGAGGACATGCCGGAAATCTGGCCGGCCTATGATACCGAGGAAGCTGACCTCGACATCCGAAAACGATTCATCGACTACCTCGGGTATCAGCTCGAGTCCGATCGTCTCGGCGTCGCCTTTCGGTATCGTATTGGCGGTCAGGCGATCAAGGATCACTACCGCCCCGTCGATGGGAATACGTTGCAGCGAACGATCTCTCACTCGGGCGAGGAACCAGTCTACCTGAGGCTGCTCGAAATCGGTGAGGCCACCGAACCCGGCAGTGAGTCGCCCTACCCGATTAATCAGTCCACCGTCCTCGAAATGGTGAGCAAGCCGCTGCGAGTCGAGTGGATCCCGTCTGAGAAATCGAGTCCGAAAGACTCGCCCAGACAAGCAGGCGTCGTCCGACTCGATCCGGGAGCCGAGCTCTCAGTTCTCTATCGCCGGAAGTAAAAGCGTGAACACGAATCAAAAAGCATTCCAACAAATGAACCCGACCAAACCCCAGCTATTCGCGGCCATTCTTTCCTATTTGTGGAAGCGCAGCGCATTCGCGTTCAAGTCCTCATCATGGCAGGCAGTGCGCATGGCCCTGCTCACCAGCCTGTTCTCCATCAGTCTCCTCTCCGCCCAGGATGAAGCGCCACCTGTCGAATCGGGCTACCGCGTCGAGAACATCCCGCTTCCTCCCGGCGAAACGCTGGAGCTCGTCTCGATCTCGCTCATGCCTGAAGATCAGATTTGCGTGACGACCCGGCGTGGCGACGTGTGGGTTGGCACCGGCATTTATAATGAGGATCTCAGCGAGGTGAGTTGGAATCTTTTTGCCCGTGGTCTGCGCGAGGGGTTTGGTTCCTTTTATCGGGACGGTGCCATCCATGTCCTCCAGAAAGGCGAACTTACCCGACTGCTCGACACGACCGGCGATGACAAGGCGGACACCTTTGTGACGGTCAACGATGACTGGGGACTGGGTCACAACATTCACGACTTCGCCTTCGGCTCCGCGCCGGACGCAAACGGCGATGTCTGGGTCACGCTTTGCCTGACCGGATCGTCGCGATCGGAAACGCCCTTCCGCGGCTGGGCGATTCGGATCACGCCGGAAGGCGAAATGATCCCGACCGTGAGTGGTCTCCGATCACCGGGCGGTGTTGGCTTCGATGCGCAGGGCACGGCTTTCTATACAGACAACCAGGGACATTGGAATGGGTCCTCCTGTGTGAAGCCCCTGCTGCCCGGAACCTTCGTCGGCAATCCAAGCAGCCTGAAGTGGTATGACCAGGCGCCGGAGGTCGGCAAGGCACCGGCTGAACCGGTATCCGAAAGCCGAATCGAGATCGAGCGCCAACGCATTCCGGAGTTCATGCCACCGGCGGTGGTCTTTCCTCACGGCACGATCGGGCAATCGCCGACGGGAATCATCTCTGATCTCTCGGGTGGAAAGTTCGGCCCATTTCAGGATCAGATGTTCGTTGGCGAAATCACACACTCGCAGGTGCAGCGCGTCATGATGGAGCAGGTTAAAGGCGTCTATCAGGGAGCGGTCGTGAATTTTCTGTCCGGCATCGATTTCGGGGTCGTGCCGGTGACGATGAACCAGGAAAAGGGCGTCATGCTTCTCGGCGGAACGAACCGCGGATGGGGCAGCCGGGGAGAGCAGTCGTTCGGCCTCGCCCGGGTGGTCTGGTCGGGAGAGCAACCCTTTGCTTTGGAGGACATCAACGTTACCGAAGAAGGGTTTCGCCTCCAGTTCACGAAGCCGCTCGAGGAGAGTTCGATGGGAGATTTCGCCGTCGATTCGTTTGGTTACATTTATCAGTCAGGATACGGGAGTCCCGTCGTCGATGAGGCGGAGCATGCGATTCTGAAATCGGAGCTTTCAGAGGACGGCATGACGCTGGAGCTCGCGGTCGCGAATCGCGCCGCAGGCAGCATTCATCAACTCGCGATCGGTGAGTTCAAAAGCAGCGACGGAGGATCGCTCACCCATGGCGATGTGTTTTACACTTTGCACGAAGTACCAGGCGACGATCTCCCTGACAAAAACACCTGGGAGGGCAAGAAAGCCGGATTTACCGGCAAGCCGAACGATCTCGAGAAAGAGTCGCTGCTGTCTTCGCTTCCGGATCCCTCTGTGAAACCGGAGAAGCCGAGGCGCATTCTCTGTTTCTATCGCTGCGAACGCGTCGCCCATGGCTCGATTCCTTACGCGAATCATGCACTCAAAGTGATGGGAGAAGAACTCGGCACCTTCGCGGTCGACTTCGAGGATGAGTATGAGGTGTTCACCCCGGAGCGCCTCGCGGCCTACGATGCGGTGATCCTGAACAACACAACCGGGCTGCAGCTTTCCGACGAGCAAAAGCAGACCTTTCTCGATTTCGTCGAAGGCGGCAAAGGGGTTGTCGGGATTCACGCCGCGTCCGATAATTTCAAAGACTGGGATGACGGCTGCGCCATGATTGGCGGAGTCTTCAATGGTCACCCCTGGGGCAGCGGAGGCACATGGGCTTTCAAAGTCGAAGATCCCAAGCATCCGATCAATCGCGCCTTCGGTGGTCGTGGCGTTTACCTGCAGGACGAGATCTACTGGTATCGCCCCGAGTCCTTTCAGGGGCGGGAGAAGTTGCGTGTGCTGCTCAGCCTCGACATGTCGAAACGCGAGAATCAGGAGGTCTTCGAAAGCGGAAAATTCAAAGACAAGCTCGAAGGCGATCCCGCCGATCTGGACATCCCCGTTTCCTGGTGCCGGGCTCAGGGAGAGGGGCGCGTTTTCTATACCAACCTGGGGCACCGTCATGCCACCTTTCTGAATCGCCAGTGCCTGCAGCATCTCCTCGACGGCATTCAGTATGCAATCGGCGATCTCAAGGCTTCGGACATTCCCTCCGCGATGGCCAAAGACGGGATCGAAGTCGTTCTCGCACCGGAGCGGGTCATCCCGGAATCGATCGAGCAGGTCTACGAGTTGTTCCCGACTGTTCTCCCGAATCGCGATCAATGGATGATCACCGCGAGCCATAATGAGAAGGACCTGCCGAAGTTGATCGATGGAAATCGAGGCTCGCGCTACACCACCCGAGCCCGACAGGAAAAGGGGATGTGGGTGCAGATCGAGTTTCCGGAGGAGACCGAAGTTCAGGGCGTGCTCATGGAGTCACTCGGCTCCGACAGTGACTTCCCGCCCAAGTATCGGGTGCAGGTTTCAGACGATGGAGAGACCTGGAACCGAACCGTCGCCAGTCCGGAAGGTGCTGCTTGGAGTGAAGTATTCTTTCCCGTGGTGAAGACCCGATTCCTTCGGCTCTATCTACAGACGCCGAAAGGTGGCTTCTGGTCGATCCATGAGCTGGAGGTTTTGGGGAACGGGTAGGTCCCGAGAGATCTCTCAACGATTCCTCGTGGAAGCATTGGCTACGAGATACTCGACAAATAAAGGTATTCATCTGAGACGATCGAAAAGCTACTTCGGAGATTCACCCGAAATGATGGGTGCTCCTGCTCATTTTTTGAACATGCCGACCAAACAACGACTTTAGTTTTGGATGTGCTATAATCCTCATGAATGGCCATCCCAAGCAGACTGCTAAAAGAATGGGATTCTGATAGTAACTCAGACATCAATCCTCTTGAGATAAACGAGAACTCCGCGAAGAGGGCATGGTGGATTTGTTCCAAAGACCGACGGCACAAATGGAGCACTGCGATTCGTGGGAGATGTGTTCAGGGTACTGGCTGCCCTTTTTGCTCTGGGAAGCGAGTGCTTCGCGAAGAGTCTTTTGGGGCTCTCTACCCCGAAGTTGTGAAGGAGCTTGATCCCTCCTCAAATGCCGGGCTTGATGCGTTCAAAGTGAAACCCGGCAGTAACAAACGGGTGGTTTGGAAGTGTCTGAGAAAACCTGAACACCTATGGTCGACCACAATTGCTCATCGAACAAATAGCGGAGCTGGGTGCCCGCAGTGTTCAAACAAGCCGAGTCCTTTAGCCGAACTTCGTCCTGAGTTATCAGAGGAATGGGATTTTGAACTGAACCAGAAGGGCTGTGACAAAATCTACCACTCAACAAAAGGAAAGTTCTGGTGGAGGTGTAAATCAGATAAAACGCATACTTGGCAAGCCACTATTGGAACGAGATTGAAAGGTCTTGGCAACTGCCCTGTGTGCAAACCAAGAGCCAAGCACTCCGAACCGCTCCCAACCCTTTCGCGTGGAGCGCCTGAACTTCTTGAAGAATGGAACTATGAGGCTAACTCGGCACTAGACCCTGAATCCTTGACTTTAGGTTCTTCACAAGTCGCTAGTTGGAGATGTAGAGCGAATCCAGCGCATGTTTGGGATGCACCAATAAACGAGCGGGCTCGAAAAAAACGAGGCTGCCCGAAATGCACTAACCGATGGGTTTCCTCAAAGGAGCGAAGTTTGCTAGTAAAGTTTCCACTAATCGCTAACGAATGGCATCCAACTCGGAATGGGGATTTGACGCCCGCTGACGTCTCATTTGGAAGCAAGAAATCTGTCTGGTGGAAGTGCTCCAAAGGTCATGAGTGGGAAAAGTCAGTGACCGGGAGAACTCAGAGAAACTCAATCTGCCCCGAGTGCAAAAGAACAATCGATGGGGCTGAGAATACCCTGAAATCTCGGTTCCCGAGAATTGCCGCACAATGGCACCCAACGAAGAATGGAGGTCTCACACCTGCGGATGTAACTGCCAAAAGCGGGAGGAAGGTCTGGTGGGTGTGCGAAGCATTTCCTGGTCACGAATGGGAAACACAGATAAAAAATCGAACAATTTTGAATACTGGCTGCCCGATCTGTTCGCGGGTGAAGTCGTCGATTAAGGTAAAGGGAGAAAAATTCGAACCGGATTACAAAAGCTCTGAGCCGTTTAAGACACTCTTGATAAGCCTAAGTCAAATTCTGGAACTAACCCACAATACGCAGCTCTCGCCTGAACATGAGCAAACACTCTATCGCATGTCGTTTGCTGCAGTAATTGCTTCGTTGGAAACCTATTTGAGTGACCTTTTCATTTCGTGTATACGCGGAGAGCCATTGTTTCTGAAAAGAGTGCTGACCACCGATCCTGAGTTTAAGGGGAAGAGATACTCAATAGATGAAGTGGTTCAGTTCTCCGAAAAATTTGAAGAATCGGTGATAAAGACTTTGGAAGGCTTTATTTGGCATAATCTCGACCGAGCAAAGAAGAAATTTAAGTCTGTTCTCGAGATTGAATTTGATGAGCTGACCTTACCAAAAGTCATGCGTGCTGTAAGTGTTCGCCATGATATCGTCCACAGGAACGGTAGAGACAAGGGCGGTCGGATCATACGGTTATCGATAGACGATATCGATACGGTAATGAGGGATGTGGCTATGCTTGTGGATTCTATTGAGAAGCAGATTTCAAAGTCCTAGGATTATAATAGCGTCCCACTTTCAGTCTTAGATTTGGCGACCATCTTGTGAGAGTCTGCTGATGTATGAGAAGTAAAAGGTTTTAGCAATGGACAGACTGTCCCGAACGGCACCGCATTAAGAGAAATATCAGTTGGTCGTGTCATCATCGGCACTTTCCCAAGTGCCGCTACATCAGGAGCTTGTAGCGGCGTTGGGGACAACGCCGATTAGATCGCATTCATTGAGCGCTCGCCTTAATGCAGCGCCATTCAAGCCTGTCCCTGCTAATTTGCTAATTACACGATCCCCAAATCCGGTCGTTTTCCTGCAATTCGTGGCTCTTGGTGATCTCAATCGCCCTACCCAAAGGAAAGACTTCCATCCGAATTCAACAGTCAATTCATTTGCAATGGCTCGAATTCTGCGGATTCATGCGGGAGATGGAAGAGAATCCTTTTCGAGAGGCAGACTTAAGCCTGCGCAATCACCCTGAGTCCTGTGTCCTCGTTATCTTCGGGGCGACCGGTGATCTAACGCACCGCAAGCTGATTCCGGCGCTCTACAATCTGGCTGCCGACGGGGATCTCCCGGCCGGACTTCGGGTCGTCGGTTTTGCCCGCCGCGAGAAGTCAGACGAAGAATTTCGCGAAGGACTCAAGGAATTGAACAAGCAGGTTTCCCGTCAGGGGCACGATGACGATCTCTGGGAGCAGTTTTCGCAAAGCATCACTTATCACCAGAGCACCTTCACCGACGAGGATGGCTATGCTTCTCTCAAAGTTCGCCTCGACGAGATGGAAAAAGACGGCGCGAGCCCGAACCGACTTTTCTATATCGCTTCGGCACCGGAGTTTTTCGACGACATCCTTCTACAGCTTAAAAAAGCGAAGTTGAATGAGTCAGCGCACGGTTGGTGCCGGGCGGTGGTCGAGAAGCCTTTCGGAACCGATCTCGCGACTGCTCAGCATTTGAACGAAGTCGTGAACGAGACCTTTGAGGAAAAGGACACTTACCGGATCGATCACTACCTCGGGAAAGAGACTGCGCAGAACATCATGGTGTTGCGCTTCGCGAACCAGTTTTTCGAAGTGCTTTGGAACAACCGCTTCATTGATCATGTCCAGATCACCTGTGCCGAGCCGCTTGGCATGGAGGGTGGACGGGGCGGCTACTATGACAAGTCGGGCGCGCTTCGCGACATGGTGCAGAATCACCTCCTCCAGCTTTTGAGTCTCATCGCGATGGAGCCGCCGGCCGATCTTTCCGCTGACGGTGTCCGTGATGAAAAGGTCAAAGTGATGAAGTCACTCCGCGCTTTCAAGGATGCGGAAGACGTCGCCAAGAGCGTTGTTCGGGCCCAGTACACTGCCGGTACTGTCGACGGTGAGGAAAAGGTTGGCTACCGCCGCGAGGATCGGGTCAATCCCGGTTCGATGACTGAAAGCTACGTCGCGTTGAAAATTATGATCGATAACTGGCGCTGGGAAGGCGTGCCTTTTTACATGCGAATGGGCAAGCGTCTCCCGAAGAAGGGCACCGAGATCTCGATCCATTACAAGCAGGCTCCGAACGTCCTCTTCAACGCCGCGGTTGGCGCTGAGGCGATGCCCGGCAACGTGCTCGTGATCCGGATTCAGCCGAATGAAGGAATCTCACTCGGAATGCGTTCGAAACGCCCCGGCCCTGCCGCGACCCTGCAACCGGTGAAGATGGATTTTCGCTATCAAACCAGTTTTGGGAAGAGCAGCCCGGAGGCTTACGAGCGACTTCTCCTCGATGCGATGGCCGGTGATGCGACCCTCTTCGCCCGAAAGGACGAGGTCGAGAACGCCTGGCGTTATGTCGATCAGATCGAAGACGCCTGGCACAAGTCGCCGAGTCCTCCCAAGATGGCTGAATATCCGGCCGGGTCCTGGGGACCGAAGGAGGCGGATGAGTTGCTTGAGCAAGACGGCCATGATTGGCGGAGGCTCTGAGTTCGGTGATCAGTTTTCTGGGAGCAGCCTCTAAGTGGCAGAAGAATGCTCGCGAATACGTTTTTCACAACGACCTGCGTGTATAAAACCAATAATTTCTGGAACTTGGATTTGAGTTTGTCTGGAAGTGAGTTCTCGTATTTGAGTTAAGGACTAGATCGGAAACTTGATTCCCCTGATGCGATTTCTCATTCCAACTGTGGCGCTATTCATCTTCGCGGCGTCTGCCGACGCCAAGAATGTTGCGGGCGACATGTTCAATCTCGGCATCTGGAAGCTGACGATTCCGATGGACGATGACGGAGACGGCGTTGCGGATGAAGTGACGATGCCTCTCCTCCGCTACTTCGAGGACCCCGATTTTTTTCATCTCTCCGAAACCGGTGATTCTGTGGTTTTTCGAGCTGTCTGTGGCGGTGCGACGACTAAAAACTCCAGTTACCCTCGCAGCGAGCTGCGAGAGATGAAGAAAGACAGCAAAACGAAAGCGAGCTGGAGCACGACGAGTGGTGTCCACAACATGACGGTCGAGTTTGCGATCAACAAAGTGCCAAAGAAAAAGCAGCATGTTGTCGCTGCCCAGATTCACGACGAGGAAAACGACCTCGTCATGGTTCGGCTCGAGGGGAAGAAGCTTTTTCTTGAACGCCACGAAGAAGAGGACTTCATGCTCGTCGAGGATTACAAGCTGGGAACTTTTGTGAAGCTCATGATCATTGCCGACAATGGTCGCATTCGATTCTTTCTCGGTGGGAAGCAACTCCTGGAATGGAAGGTCGAGGCTGAAGGGCTTTATTTCAAAGTCGGGTGCTACACCCAATCGAATCCGGAAAAGGGTGACAAGCCTGACGATTACGGCGAGACCGAGTTCCGCAGCGTCTACGTGATGCATAAGTAGGCCGCCTCGGGAAGGAATGTTCAACATCGAACGCCCAACGTTAAAGTGGGCAACTTAGAATGTTGAGAGTTTAACGTTGGAAGTTGAAAGTTCGGGGCACCGCGCCGTATCTTCCGCGCATGAATAGCAGCGTTCCTCTTGGCCAACTTTTACTGACCGGTGTTCCGGGAAAAGAACTCGATCCCGAGACGGCGAGGCGTTTTAAAAAGCTCCAGCCGGGTGGTTTTATCCTGTTCGGTCGAAACATCGAGTCGCCGGAGCAATTACGGAAGCTTATCGATGATCTGCGAGATCTCAGTGATATCGAGCCATTCATTACGATCGATCAGGAGGGCGGCCGCGTTTCGCGTCTGAGATTGATCGGCAGCGAGCCGCCGAACGCGCAGCAGCTTCGGGAGAAGGGTGATCTCAAACTGATCAAAAAGCATGGTCGGCTGACGGGACAAATCCTCCGAATGTTCGGCTTCAATCTTGATCTCTGCCCGGTTCTCGATCTTTCATTCGATGATGAAGCGGACAATTCTTTGAAGGGGCGCTGCTGGGGCAAGACGACTGATGAGGTCATTAAGAATGCTTCGGCCTTCAATGCTGAAATGCGACGCGAGGGTGTCCTCAGTTCCGGAAAGCATTTCCCCGGTTATGCGTCGGCGGAATGCGATCCCCACCACGAGCTTCCGATCATTAACAAAACCTTGGAGGAAATGGAGGAAATCGAGCTGCGCCCTTTCCGCGCCCTTCTTCCTGATCTGGATAGCATCATGACCTGCCACTCGCACTATCCCTGTTGGGATGCGGACCGCCCCCGCTGGCCGGCATCGCTTTCGAAAAATATTATCGGGCAGTTTCTACGGAACCAGCTCGCGTATGATGGCCTCGTCATGACCGACGATCTCGACATGGGGGCGATCCTCAATGAGGTCACCTTTGAAGAAACGATCACCGCCTGCATTGAGGCAGGGAACGATCTTGCGATGATTTGTCACCGCGTCGAACTCGTCGAGCAGGCTGCGGAAGTCATGAAGACGCTTCCTCATCCGATTGTTGATGATGCGCTGCGGCACATCGAGAAGACAAAAAAGAAAATGAAACCGCCATACGAATGGTCGTTGGAGCGTTTTCAGGAGATCGACAGCCAAATCTGGGATTTGCGTGTCGAAACTCTTGGTGAAGAAAAAGCGAAAGAACTTTCAGTGGAAGATGGAAAACGCTCTCCAGTGGAGCTCTACTGAAATTCACTCCCAGGCGGTCCCCTTGGCTTCCGGGGCCTTGGTTTCTTTCTCCTTCATGACGAGGAGGAACGCGATGAAGCAAGCAAACGCGACGAGAACCGCCACGGCGAGGTGACCGTTTAGCATCATCCAGTTGAATGCTGCGTGGTAAAATGACGCCAGGATAAGTCCGAGTAACGGTAGAAGGATTCTTCCCGGCATTCGTCTCCGTTGAGCCATCGTGAGGGCATATCCTGTGAGACCGGTTGCGACTCCGTGCATGAGGCAGGTGGAAAATGAGCGGATGACCATGAGTGCTCTGGAGTCTTCTCCCACTCCTGAATCGAATTTAATCAGGTAAATTAAATTCTCCTCGACCGCAAATCCGATTCCAGAGGCCAAACCAAGGATATAGAAAAAAGGGACAAATGATCGCTTTGCGAACATCGCCATCAGAAAAACAGGAATAGGTTTGATCAATTCCTCAAGGGGTGGACCGACAAAGACCGCCGTCTGTTCGAGACCGCCAGTGATCCCAAGCACTGCGTAAAGAGGCGATGAGACAAGGTGAACCACGAGGAATGAGACCATTCCCCAGCAAAAACAGCTGATGACTGCCCGGCTGTGCCGCAAGAGTCCCAGCATCAGAATCATGGGAACAAAAGTCCCGATGAATACCGCCTCAACCATGTCCAAAAAGGTAGCGCAAATTTTTGTTTTCCGGATTCCGGATCTGATCGTATAGATCCACTACGATGTTAAAACTAGCCTTAGCCTTTAGCTTAGCCACTGTTTTTGTTCTATCATCCGCTGAAGCAGGTGAGTTCAAATCCGGATCATCTTCTAATGGTGATCGGACTGAAGAGTCTTTCATTCCAAATTTTGCAATCGGGGGCAGTTACCTTAGCTGGACCGGGGACTCAGATTTTTCGAACGGAGGCGGTTCAGTCTCTCAATATGAATTTGGGGTGGAGGCTAATGCCCCGATCCTGATGCGGGAGGGATTTCGCCTCACCGCCGGTGTGAAGTATCGCTACAACCAGCTCGATTTTACGGCCGCCCCATTTCCACTCGGGAACAACACTTTTGATCTTCATCGTGTCGATGTGCCGTTCAACATTTGGAAGGATATCAACCGAAAGTGGAAAATGTGGATTCGACTGCAGCCCGGCTGGTATTCGGATTTTGAAACGATGACTTCGGACGATTTTATTCTGACCTCGCTCGCTCTCTTGTCCTACCAGCTCAATCAATCAACCAAAGTAGCTGTCGGAGCTTTTTATTCACGCGATTTGGGCGAGGAAAGAGTTCTTCCTGCTATCGGGGTTATCTTCGAGCCCGATCCACACTGGTCTCTCGCGCTGACTTTCCCCCGGTGTTGAACTGGCCTATGCTCCGGCGGATGACTGGTTGTTCACAGGGCGCGCCGTCCTGAGTGGGGCTGGATGGAATATCACCGATCCAGCAGGAGGAGTTCAAGACGTGGATTTGAACTACAAAAGTGTTCGAGTCGGAGTTGGAGCTGAGCATAACTTCAGCGGTCCCTGGTGGGCCTATCTTGATGCGGGTGTGCAGTTGGCGCAGGAGATTGAGATTGAAGCTGCGAATTATAACTTCCAGCAGGACCTTGATACGGCAGCCTTTGCCACTGGTGGTGTCAGGCTTCGATTCTAGGTGTTTCTCCGATCTCACTCTCAGGACTTACAATGACCCAGAACGGGTAAACAATCCGTCAGGATTAGATTGTTACGCACAGGGATCCAATCACTTTTCTCCGTGAGAGACGCCGGACCTAAGGAGGGAGGGTGATTCACCTAACCTGGTGAATCAGATCAGAGGCTCGAACGGTTTAGAAAGCGCCGTTCAAAGGCCTTGCCTATCGGCATATACATTAGGACTGAGCATCTTTTTGACGTCATCCATTGTCATGCCGACGTTGGAGCGGTATCCGGCCTTTTGGACCGTTCCTTGTGCGACAGCAGCGTTGGGAATGATGCTTTCATCGTAGACCTTATTGGCAAAAGGAGATTCCTTCTTCGAATTTTGGGCTGTTTTCTCGGCAAACTTCTGAAACTGACTGGAGTCTTTTGTTTTCGTTTGGAATAGTTTGCGACCCCGATTGAATTGCGAGCGTGAGGAATCTGACTCGGCTGCGGCCTGATTGAAATTCTGAGGATCGCGCGTGTTTCGAAACTCCTGAACTTTAAGATACTCCGGCGTCTTAAACTCTTTCCGGGAAAGCTTCTTGTCAGCGAATTTTGACATTTTGGTCTCAACTTTCCCATCAAAACCTCGCGGGGTACTGTCAGCATAGAGGTTCGGCTTATCCGCGACGAGGACACCGTCATCTCCGACGGAATATCCCTTTTCAGCAAACTTTTTCCTTATCTCATCCTCATCGCTTTCGTCGGCGAAAGAGACCGTGGATTTCTTAACCGTGACAGTCCGAGTTGAACACTGGCATAAGAAAACAAGGGCGAAGACGGAGAGGAGACCTCTCGTTGCCGCAGTTACAGCTTGATGGCGGGGGATTACCATGAGTCGCTATATTCGACCATTTCACGCCCTTCGGCAAGCGCATTGCTCCAATCGCGAAGGAGGGCAAGCCGCCCGGTGCTGAGATCAACGTGGGAAAGTCGCTCTTCCCATTCATTCAGTTTTCCCCATTTGTCGTAGAGTTTCATCAAGAGCCTGAGATCCACTCGGATTGTTTTCTGAACGACTCGTTTCATGATGTTTTCCGCGTGTGCGAACTGCTCTTCCTCGATCAAAAACGAAACATACTCTTCAAGAAAAGCCTGATGATTCCAAAGATAGCTGCCGGCAAAGTCATGGTAGCGATCAAAAAGTCTCGCGGCGAGATCACGTTCTCCAAGGCGTGCAAGAAGGCCGGGAAGGCGGTATCGCACGTTCAAGGTAGGAAACCACGAATCGAGCCCGGTTTGATGAAACAAGTCAGATTGAGCTTCCTGCATGAGTGTTTGATGCACTTCAAGAAGTCGATCGTGGTCGCTGATGCGATGAAAGAACAGGATTTGCCGCACCGGTTCGTGGGAGAAGAATTTAGTTCCGGCTAACGATGATGAATCGACCCACTTCCGTGCAACAGAGATACCGAGCTCACCAAATGCGGGCAGAGTTTCGAGAATTTGGAGGCGAATCCTGCCGGTGGTATCAGTGAGCAAAATGGTGGCATCTCGTTCGAAGTCCCCTCCGAAATATGCTCTCAGCAACTCTTTGAGCCACGCTGACGAGTCAGTTGAGGGAACGCTTTGAAATAAAGCGGCCCAATTTCCAGGGGCGATTTCCTGCCTCACAACCCACTCGACGAAGTGAGCGGCATTCGACCAGGGGATGGAGTTCTCGCCGGCATTATTTTCCATCTCGTATTCGAAATCTTGAAAATAGGACTCCCAATCCCCTGACAAGTCTTGTGGACTTAGGCCAAGCTCGGTTTTGAGCCAGATCAGCTGAGAGGAAATTGAGGAGCGATGGACCCGGTTTGAAGTGGTGCGGCGGAGGAGTTTCAGGATGCCCAGTGCCTCTTCCGTTGCCCCGGAGCGGAATGCCGCTTCGGCAAGCTCTCTCGTCAGCGAGACCGGGTGATTCTCGAGGCTTTCCTGAGCGAGTTCTACGACAGCCTCCGGGTATTTCCATTCGAGCTTTTCGTGTAGTTCAGCCGAGCGAAGAAGAGCTTTTCGGTCATATCCCGGCTCGGAGCCGTCCCGTTGCATCGCATCAATCCATTTGAGCGCTTCCGCGGGCCGGCCTTTCGACTCGAGAACCGTTGCCCCGAGGAGGAGTTGCGGAGTGGTGATTGATCCTTCATTCCTGAAATGAGTTAGAAGACGGAGCAGTGCATCGTCACGGCCCATGAGCCGGTAGGCTTCGACAAGAGCTGCTTGATAAGGCAGATGTGCACGACTCGAAACTGGCGGGGCTCCTTTCGCACCACTTGGGGTGCGACCTAGAGAGATGAGCCGCTCAAGGTCCCGGTTCATGAGCAGGAAGAGAGCGTGCTGTTCGGCAAGATACTCTGCTGTGAGCCCCGGAGGAGCGGGAAACTCACGAGCATTGATCTGGTTAATTACCTTCAAAGCAGGCGCCGGTTCGAGTGCTTCGAGGCATGATTCGAAGACTCCCTGGAGCGGAGCGTAGTCGCGGCTGAGCCTGGTCGCTTCAATCAAATAAACCGGAATTGCTTCGCGGTGAAATCCGCGGTTACCAAGTGCGCGAGCGAGCTCCAGTCCACTGTCCGGTTCGAGGAAGAGCCGGTGCATTTCATCAACGAGAGACTGCCTTTCCGCAAATCCTAGCCATTCGATCCCAAGGAGTTTACGGTCGATTTCATACTGCTCAAATTCAGCGATGACCGTTTCATCGATGGGAGCGGTCCGGTGAGTGCCATGGAAGGCGGTGAGAACAGCGTCTCTGTTGTTCTCAGAAATAGGTATGCGGCCCATGTAAAATTCGAGCACCTGACGCATACGCTGCCAGCTTTGGCTCTGATCGTGACGAACTTGATCAGGATCTGGATGGGCAGGGCGAATGTCGTCGAGCTGTCTCTGCACAAGGCGTCCAATCGCATCGATTGCGGGATCAAACTCCCGACCGGCAAGATGGATCAGAGTTTCGCGCTCAAGCCTGTCTGACTGGTTCAGGAATCCTCCCGGGTCGGGCTGTTGCTCCAGCGAACGGAGGAATTTCCTTCGGGCCGTATCATCTTCGAGCACACTGAGTTTTTCCGTCAGGGCGAGGAGAAACTGACTGGACGCACCCGAGCCCGAGCGGGCTCTCATATTCTCAAGCGATTGGTCAAGAATACGCTCGCGATCCTCCGGATGTCCCGCCCAACCGGCGACTTGAGATAGTGCCACGAGAAAGCTTCCGTGTTTGGCGAGAGCTTCATCAGAAAACCTTCGTCCGACTTCGTAGGCCAAGTCAAAGTCGCCAGCCGCCCGCAGCTCAGAAAACAAGTGCGTCGCGACGGTGCCGGGAACTTCAACGAGAGTCAGGGTGTCGAGAAGGAAGTCGACATCTCGAAGCGGTTCAAGCGGGGCGTCTTTGAGGAGTAGCAGGCTCGCCATCGTGACATACCATGAGCGCGGTGGCTGAGGGTTGTCTCGTTCATTTTTACCGGAGCCTAACCACTTGAGGAGATCTCCTGTGCTTCCAGCAAGAAGATAGCAATAGGCCTGAGTGAGAATCTCGTAGTGGCCTTCGGGTGCGGGCAGTTCCCTGAGGAGGAGGCCGAAGGCATGGTGGTTCTCGGCGTGCCGCGTTGCCCAAAGCCGGTCGATCAGCGGAATTGAAGGATCGAGCCAGCTGCGCAGCCACTCGCCTGCTTTGCCTTCTCTGGCGGCAAGAGCTCCTGCCTCCTCAAGGGCACGAAGTCTGACTAAATGGGGAGCAGAAGGTTGGAATTGAAATTCCGGATGAGGATCCTGCAAGGCTTCAGCGATGTCATCCTGCATGTCCCCACCCAGGAAAGGATAGGATTCCACCGTAAAAATAAAGGGGTCTAATTCTACTCCCGGGTCACTGCGGTCTTCTCTCGAAAGGTTGGCGACTCTCAGGAGTGGGAGCGCTCCTTTTTCAAAACCGGGAGGATATGCTTCCGTCGAAGTGTCTTTAAGGATGGATTCAAAAACCTCAGAGGCTTTCTCATCTTCCCCCCGGTCGAGAAAAATGAGGCCCAATTGAAGTCGCGTTTTGAGATCCCATGCCTTGAGTTCCGCGGTCTTTGCGAGGGCACGCGAAGCGGCTTCCCACTGGCCATCGGCTAGATAGTGCTCAGTGAGTTCATTGAGGAATTCAGGATCACGTCCGAATCGACTTTCGAGTCGCGAGCGGAGTCGATCTGCTTCACTGACCCGGAGGTCTTTCTCGAGCATTTCGATCAAAGTGAGCCAGTTTTCAAGGTGCTCTCCTCCTTCCCGGGCGAGGAGTTGACGGCGATAGTAAATAGCCGAGTCGAGGTCTCCGAGCTGGTCGGCAAGTTGACCAAGCTCATTCAATAGTCCCTCTTCCTGGCCTGACATATAATAAGCCCGCTTCATTGCTTCAAAGGCCTCGTCCTCGTTTCCGGCAGCCTTGTGGATTCGGGCTAGAGCCTCTGGATAAAAACGGTCGAAGGGACTTTGCTGTGCGAGCTCCCGATATTTCACAAGCAGCCAGTCGAGGAGAAAGTGAGACCGGGCGGTTGTTAGTTGCGTGTCGAGTTGCTTGCGTCGTTGAATCGCATCGGTCTCCTTTTCCACGAGGGCAAGTTGTGCCTCGAGAGCGCCCTCTGGATTCCCGGTTTCAATCAGTGTCGTCGAAAGTTGCTTCACGATGCGTCTCTTTTCGAAGACATTGGCTTCGCGGTAAGCTTTCTCCCAGACTTCGATTTGGCGCGTGGAACTGCCCTGACGTTGGTAGACCTTCGCGAGAGTATTCAGAGTGTTGAGCGACGCATCAGGTTTCGCGGCGATCCTCTTCAGCTCGCGAATCGCCTCGTCTTCGAAGCCGAGCTCAAAACGCATTTCAGCTCGTTTCTGGAGATACTCGTCCCCATTGCCCGGATCAATTTCAGCCAGAGTCGTGAGGTGCCGGACCATGAGCGTCGGACGCTCATTTTGAACCGCCAGTTCGAGAAGCATTTTTTCGACTTCCAGGATTGGCTTGCCGGCTTCCTCAGTCGCCTTGGTCAGTTGTTCGTAGCATTCCTGATTGTCCTGTATCTTCAGGGCCCACCAGGCAGCGCGGTATCGATGGGCAGTTGTCGGTTCCCTTTTTGCGGTTTTCTTGATCGCTTCGTAATAGTCGAGAAGCTCGGCGGGGGGAGGTTCGTCTCCCGATCGACCGATTTGAGAAGCAGCTGCGGCAAGCCTCCGATATTGAGCGAGACTCTGGATACGACCGTTCTGGAGTACACTTCCATCGCTCGTCATCTGAGCTTCGGTCGAGAAATGACCACGCATCAAACTGAACAGGCGTTGATCGAGATCAGCCCGATCGCCGAAGTCTTCCTCCTTCTGCCAGATTGATTCGAGCAATGCGATAGCCTTTTCAATTTGGCCCGACTCGACGAGAAGATCGGCACGGGCCGTTAGGTAATCCTGTTTGTCGGGAGTCAGCTCAATCGCCTCTTCGATGTGGGAGAGGGCACGCTTCACTTGATCCAATTCCCGCAAGACAACCGCGACTTGGTAGAGTCTTCGCGAGCGCTCGATAGTGCTCTCTCCGGCGTCCTCAACGAAGCTGTCGAGAGCCTCCAATGCCTGCTTTGTCCTGCCTCGTTCATTCAGGAATCGTGCCAGATCCGCAGGGGCGGAGGCTCCATTGGTCGAGGCAACTGCATCGTCGAAAGATTCACGAAGAAGTTTTTCGACGAGTGCATCGAGATAATTTTCGCGGGCGAAAGCAACAATCTCGCCGATTTCATCTTTGTCCGGGGACTGCGCCTCGATGTAGTCCTCGACGATCTCGCGCGCGAGAATCCGGTCTTCGTCGTTCAATGCGATTTGCGCTCGCAAGAGGATTAGATGGAGTGGAACCGATGACTGATCTCTCAGGGCTGTCTCAAGCGTTTCAGCGGCCTGCTCATAGCGGTCATTGCGCATCTGAATGCGAGTGAGGCGAAGCCGGTAATCAAGATCGGAGGGTAGCAGCGCCACTAGCTTTTCGGTTGCCTTTTCCTCATTCCCCGGGTTGGCCGTGAGCCGGTAAAATTCTGCGAGATTGAAAAGTGATTGCTCTGTCGGGTTCTCGTTCTGCGCCCGGTCGGACAGGATTAACTCCAAATCCGGCAATCGTTCGAAGCGCTCGTGAATCTGGACCAGTTGCGAAAAGAGAGCAGCGTAGTCGTGGTTTTTAAAATGGAGAAGGGAAAGGCCTCGTGTCGCCGATGCGACAGCTCCGTCGAAGTCGCTGATGAATTCATAAAGGGTGGTGAGTTCGAGGAGCGCATCGAGTTGCTCCCGTGGAGTTCCGGATTCAGCGAGAGAGGTCAGAATTTCGATAGCGGTTTCGGTTTCCCCGGCTTCAAGAAGTTGGCTCACGATTCGTTTTCTCAGCGAATCGTTCTCCGGATAGGCTTGGAGAACAGATTTCCAAATCGCCAGAGCCTCGTCTGACTGGTCACGCATTCGATGGAGAACGGCAGCCCGGAGGCGAAAAGCGACTCCATCATCCGCAGTGACAGGAACGACTTCAGCGAGCTTTGTGTAGAGTGAAAGAGCTTTGCTGGAGCGCTCCTGCAGGTCGGCAATTTCTGCTGAAGCTCGAAGGGCATGGGGATTTTGAGGATTAAGGTCGAGGACCTTGCCGTAGGCCTCGCGTGCTTCATCAACCTGATCGTTCTTCCGCAGTAGATGGGCGTGGATGAGAGTTGGAACGAGTTCTTCTGAAGTCGCGGCTTTTGCGATGTATTCAAGAAGAAGGGAAGTCTGATCCTTCTTCTCGTAGAGTTCCCAGAGCAGATTGAGAACTTTGCCGTATGCGGTTTCCCCCTGAAGCAATTTCAAGTAGTGATTCGCAAGCCGGGTGTCAGTTTCGGTCCAGGGTGAAGCCGTGGATCGCTCGGACGCATCTTGCGCAAAAACACCGGAAAGCCCGATCGCCAAAAGCAGCGCGGTGACCCGAAGTAGTTGACTGGAAATGAGAGTCTTCAATAGTCAACGGGAGAGAGGGCAAACCCGAACGCAACGTTAGGCGACCCCTCCGATGACGTCAAATCTCCCCGCACCTCGATGAGCACACGATCCAGCCAGTATCCGATCTACCAAGTCGACGCCTTTTCGGGCGCTGTCTTTTCTGGAAACCCCGCGGCGATTGTGCCGCTGGATGCCTGGCTCCCCGATGGGGTCATGCAGCAGATCGCGATGGAGAATCAGCTCTCAGAAACGGCGTTTTTTGTTCCGGACGGGGAAAAGTTTCGGCTTCGTTGGTTCACTCCGACGGTGGAGGTCGATCTATGTGGTCATGCCACGCTGGCGGCTGCGCATGTGATTCTCGCGGAATTGAAAGAGAGAGGCGATGAAGTGGTTTTTTCCTCGAAGAGTGGAGAACTACCGGTCAGGAAATCGGAAGATGGTTACACGATGGATTTCCCCTCAGATGAAGTGGCTGCAACAACAGACGAATCGTTAGAAGACTCTCTTGGCGCCGAAGTCAGTGAATTGTATCGGGGGCGACATGACTACCTCGCCGTTCTTAAAAATGAAACCGAAGTGAGGGGGCTGACGCCGGACTTCCGGAAGCTTGCGAGGGTGCAGGCGCGCGGGGTGTTGGTGACGGCACCCGCCGAGGATCCTTCATCCGACGTTGACTTTGTGTCGCGATGCTTTTTCCCGAGGACCGGAATCGACGAAGATCCTGTGACCGGTTCAGCTCACACGACGATGGCTCCGTTCTGGAGTGCGAGGCTTGGCCATGATCGACTCCGGGCATTCCAGTGTTCGAAGCGGGGCGGCGTGGTCGATTGTGAAGTCAGAGGCGAGCGTGTTTTTCTCAGCGGGAATGCGGTGACGTTTTTACGGGGTGAAGTATTCCTGCCGACTGCAGACAAGTTTTGATCTTATTTCCCGGCAGCGCGGAGAGGAGTAAACGCAAGAGAGCACGAAAAACGGCGCGGAGATGTCCCTCGCGCGCCGTTTCAAATCTAAGATCTGTTTGTTTGGATCAGCCCTTGGCAAGATAGGCTGCGGTGCTCTCGTGATCAGCATTCATTGCTTCTTCACCTTTCTCCCAGTCCATCGGGCAGACTTCACCGTTTTCTTCAAAATGCTGAAGTGCATCGACCATGCGCAGCGCCTCTTTGATCGATCGGCCTAGAGGCAGATTGTTCACGAGTTGGTGTTGTACGATGCCGTCCTTGTCGATCAGGAAAAGACCACGGTAGGCGATGAGCTCACCTTCGACGATGAGCTCACCAAATTCATCGATCGCGTAGTCACCGACAAGCACATCGTAATCAGCCGAGATCGTTTTGTTTGTGTCCGCAACGAGGGGGTAAGTCACCCCTTCGATCCCGCCTTTGGCTCGAGGCACTTGGAGCCATCCCCAATGCGACATTTCCGTATCGGTTGAACACCCGACGATGGCGACGTCGCGGCTCTCGAACTCAGCGAGGCTGTCCTGAAAGGCGTGAAGTTCGGTCGGGCAGACGAAAGTGAAATCTTTTGGGTAGAAGAAAAGGATCACGTATTTTGATCCGAGATACTGCTCGAGCGAGAAGTCCTCAACGACTTGGCCGTTAACGACCGCGCTGGCATTGAATGATGGTGCAGGTTTTCCAACGAGTACTGACATGATGTTTGGGTAGGTGAATGAATTAGTTTCGAGACGAAAAGTGATTGATGGATGTTCCCCGTCAACTACGGATTGCGATTGAATCTAGAGGCATATCGCGACTCTTCAATCTTCGCGACGGCAAAAAACTTGACGAAAAAGAGCAAGGAGTGTTACTTCTAATCGTCTAAAGTAGACTAATCCTATCAAGAATAGGTAAAATAAAATGACGACATCCACGACAGAGCTGGAAGAATCCGGTGCATCACTCAGCGAAATGGCGACCCAGGCAGGGATTGCAGATCTTGCGGCTGAGGCGCAGCGTCTGGAATCTGCTACCCCTGAAGAACGTGTCGCCTGGGGTTTGGAGCATTTTGATGATTCTATCGCACTTAGTTCCAGCTTCGGCGCTCAGTCTGCCGTTCTCCTTCACATGGTCACCCGCCAGCGGCCGGATATCCCTGTCATCCTTGTCGACACGGGCTATCTCTTTGCAGAGACCTATCACTTTATCGACAGCCTGACGGAACGCCTCAATTTGAATCTCAAGGTATACCGGAGCAACTATTCTCCCGCCTGGCAGGAAGCAAAGTGGGGCAAACTTTGGGAAGATGGGGTCGAAGGCATCGAGAAATACAATCAGATGAACAAGGTGGAGCCGATGAATCGCGCTCAGAAAGACCTGGGAATTCATGCCACGATTGCTGGAATCCGCCGTCAGCAGAGCAGCTCCCGTGAGAATATTCCCGTCATTGCCGGTCAAAAGGGCCTCCTGAAGGTGCATCCCATTATCGACTGGACTGACATGCAAATCGGCGAATATTTGACGGCGAATGATCTTCCTTACCATCCACTTTGGGATGAGGGCTACGTTTCGATCGGGGATTGGCATACTTCGAAAAAACTCACGGAAGGCATGAACGCAGAAGAGACTCGATTCTTCGGGCTCAAGCGGGAATGTGGGCTCCACGAGGACATGGACTTTGTCATCTAAGGTTAGTCCCTTACTCTATTAAGCTCATGAGTTCGAACCTTGATCACATCTACCCTGTCTTCGACAAAATGCTTCCCCGTGAAGCGAAGGAGGAGCTCCTCTCACAGCGAGGTCTCGTCGTCTGGATGTATGGATTGAGCGGCTCAGGCAAGAGCACTCTTGCGAATCTTCTCGAACGGCGATTGCACGAAGAGGGTCGCCTCGTGAAGGTCCTCGACGGAGACAATATTAGGTCGGGTCTCAATCAAAATCTCGGCTTCTCCGACGAAGATCGGCTCGAAAATATCCGTCGTGTCTCCGAAGTCGCGAAGCTTTTCGTCGAGTCTGGAATCATCACGATCGCTTCATTCATCACGCCGAACAACGAACTCCGAAAATTGGCGCGTGACGTTCTTGGAGATACTGACCTCCTCGAAGTTTACGTCAAAGCCTCCTTCGAAACCTGTGCCGAACGCGACCCCAAGGGTCTCTACGCGAAAGTGAAAGCCGGTGAAGTGAAGCAATTCACCGGGAAGGACTCCGGTTTTGAAGAGCCCGACCAGGCTGACCTCATCATTGACACTGAAGCTCACAGCGAAGAAGAATGCCTCGCTCAATTGCTCGAGGCGGTCGCTGAAAAAGCAAACCAGCCGAACGACTAAGAATTTTTACCATGGAAACAGAAAGAACCTCCTATCGGGTCAACCACCTCGCTCAGCTTGAATCTGAGGCGATCTTCATTTTACGCGAGACCGCAGCTCAGTTTGAAAAGCCGGCGCTCCTTTTCTCCGGAGGAAAGGACTCCATCGTGATGGCGCACCTCGCCCGGAAAGCGTTTTTCCCGGCTCGGATTCCGTTCCCGCTCGTGCACGTCGATACCGGCCACAATTTTGATGAGACCATTGAGTATCGCGATGATTACGCAAAAGAGATCGGGGCTGAGCTCGTCGTTGGACTTGTTCAGGACTCAATTGATCGCGGCGAAGTGCAGGAGGAAAAAGGCCCCTTCGCGAGCCGGAACGCTCTGCAAACAGTGACTCTGTTAGACACGATCGAGAAGAACCAATATGATGCCTGCCTCGGCGGCGGCCGCCGTGACGAAGAGAAAGCCCGTGCGAAAGAGCGCTTCTTTTCCCACCGCGATGACTTCGGTCAGTGGGACCCTAAGAATCAGCGCCCTGAACTCTGGAATATCTTCAATGGCCGGAAACAACACGGAGAGCACTTCCGCGTTTTCCCTCTCTCGAACTGGACTGAGATGGATGTCTGGCAATACATCAAAGCTGAGAAAATCCCGCTCCCGAATCTCTACTTCACCCATCAGCGTGACGTCGTGCATCGCAACGGTTCGATGCTGGCAATTTCCGACGTTGTCATTCCGCAGGAGGGAGAAGAAGTTGAGAAAGGAGCCACGGTTCGCTTTCGTACCATCGGGGACATGACTTGCACCGGCGCCGTTTATTCTGACGCGTCGGACATGGATTCCATCATTCAGGAAGTCGCCACCGCCCGCCAAACCGAGCGCGGGACCCGAGCCGACGACCGTCGCTCCGAGACCGCAATGGAAGATCGTAAGAAGGAAGGGTATTTCTAAAATCGTTGAGACGATTTAAGGAGTGAAAGGTGGGAAAGTAAAAAGTAAAAGGTTTCCAAGATGAGTGATTTTGCTGAGCAGTTTGAAGACTTGAGAATTTGGCAGCAGGCCCGCAGACAGGCAGGCGAAGTTTATCGAGACTTTGGTGGAGAATCTTCCGCGGCGCGTGATTTTGGATTTCGCGATCAGATTCAGCGAGCTGCGGTTTCTGTGATGAATAACATTGCCGAGGGCTTTGAAAGACACAGTCCAAAGGAATTTGCGCACCTTCTTGGAGTCGCAAAAGGCTCCTGTGGAGAAGTCCGCTCGATGCTCTACCTCGCCGAGGACCTCCATTACATTTCACCTGAACTTGCCATAGAGAGACGAGAGCAGGCTCTTGGCCTTTCCCGTGGAATTGAAGCTCTAACCAAAAAACTCCGAGCCTCTTAGCACCAAACTGCACTGCCACTTTTAACCTTTCACCTTCCCACCTTTTACTGACCCGGAAGGTCCGACTGACACACTCCGTAACCAAATTTAAAACATGACTTCTACAACCCTGGCGCCACCCCCCTACGACGAAGGTTATCTCGAAATGGACCTGTTGCGTTTCACTACCGCTGGTAGTGTTGACGACGGCAAGTCCACCCTCATCGGTCGCCTCCTTTATGATTCGAAGAACACTTTCGAAGATCAGATGGACGCGGTCGAAGCGACCTCCAAAAAGCGGGGTGATGAAAATGTGAACCTCGCTCTTCTCACCGACGGCCTCCGTGCCGAGCGTGAGCAGGGGATCACGATCGATGTCGCCTATCGCTACTTCGCGACGCCGAAGCGGAAGTTCATCATCGCCGATACCCCGGGGCACATTCAATACACCCGGAACATGGTCACCGGTGCTTCAACGGCGAATCTCGCGATCATTCTCGTTGATGCGCGGACGGGTGTGATCGAGCAAACCTGCCGTCATGCTTTTATTGCAGACCTTCTTCGCATCCGTCACGTCATCCTCGCGGTGAATAAGATGGACCTCGTCGATTATAGCGAAGAGCGATTCAACGAAATCACCGAGGACTTCAAGAAGTTCGCCTCGCGTCTCAACAACATCGTCGACATGACTGCGATTCCGATCAGTGCGCTTCATGGCGACAACGTCGTCGATAAGTCAGAGAAGATGCCCTGGTATCAGGGGCCGACGATGCTGTATGAGTTGGAGACTGTTTACATCGGTTCGGACCAGAATCACGTCGATGCGCGATTCCCGGTCCAATGGGTCGTACGCCCTCACTCTGATGAGTATCACGATTTCCGCGGATTCGCCGGACGAGTCGCCGGCGGCGTTTTCAAACCCGGCGATGAAGTCGTGGTCCAGCCCTCCGGCTTCACGACAAAGATCAAAGCGATCGAGTCGCTCGATGGCCCACAGGAGGAGGCCTTCGCTCCGCTTTCGTGCACGATGACGCTTGAGGACGAGATCGACATCAGCCGCGGGGACATGATTTCCAAGCCGAACAATCCGCCTCATAAAGGGCAGGAAATTGAGGCCATGATCTGCTGGTTTTCCGACAACGTCGAGCTTCAGCCGCGTGGGAAGTATTACCTTCGCCATACGACGAAAGAGGTGAAGGCCATCGTTCAGGAAGTGAAATACAAGGTCGATATCAACACGCTTCACAAAGTGGAGGACACCAGCTCCTTTGGCCTCAACGAAATCGGGCGTCTCACGATCCGAACTTCGGCTCCGCTCATCTACGATTCCTATCGGAAAAATCGTCAGACCGGCAGTTTCATTCTCATCGATTCACAAACGAATGAGACCGTTGCGGCGGGGATGATTATCTAGGAACTTCCGATCGAACGGGTGCCATTCTAACCAATTGACAGCAAAGGGGAATGCCCTTTAGATACCGCCCTGCCTCATTTCGAGGCGGAAAAGTGACGGCGAGGTAGCCAAGTGGTAAGGCCGGGCTCTGCAAAAGCTCTATC
>JARGOD010000024.1:0-13415 GCA_029210205.1 Verrucomicrobiales bacterium
CCATGATCGTCCCGGCGTGAGCGGCGAGGAGGAAGTGCGGAATCTGCGCGAGCATCGGATTGGTGAGATCCTGGACCATCAGCGTCATGCCATGAGCTTTTGCCCAACAGAGACTGAGGAGCGCGCCGGTCTGAGTTTTGCACGTTTTCAAAGCAACCCCGGTCCAGCCGAGTTCACGACCCATTTTCACAAATTTCCAATCGTGAGCGCTTTCGTCCATGAAAAGTGGTTTGCGCGCACTCACACTGCGAACGTCGATTTGATTCGCCTCGAGGTCATAGGGAAACGGCTGCTCTACGTAGAGGATCTTTTGATAGGTAACAGGATCACTGAGCTTGAGGCGGTCGAGGATTTCATTCACATAATCCGGATCCTGCACGGTGCAGTTGAAGTCAGTCGTGAGCCAGGTGACGCCTTCCTCCTGAGCGATTTTTCCGATTTTGGAAAGCCGATCGAAATCCCATTCCGCGTCGTTGCCTCGCAGTTTAATTTTGAGACAATCGAGCCCATCACTGCGAATCCAGTCTCTCAAAAGCACAGGATATCCGTCGTCCGGTTCGCTTCCGGTAAGTTCTTCCTCGGAAATGGCGTCGAGACCGCCTACGAGGTGCCAGACAGGAAGTTTCAGTTCGGGTTTTTCCGTGAGAAAATCGGACGGGTAGAGACCGTCGAAAGCGACATGATCAGCAGCCGGATCGATCATCGAGCTCAAATCCCGGCTCATGTAGTTGGCATTATAGGTTTCGTAAACCGGTACGCCGTGGAGGTGGCCATAAGCGTCGTGGATCGCGATATCGAACAGCGAGAAGCAGACTAGAGCCGCAAGGTGCGGCATTTCGGCGCCTGGATTGCGGGTCTCGTTGAATTTCTCCTGCAGGGAATGGAGATCGCTCTCGATGAAGTCGTGGCCGATCTCAAGAGGGTGGCCGAGGGCGGTCGTAGATTCGAGTCCTTCAGCGAGTTGTAGGGTGAAATTCTTCAATGCTTCGTGACGGTCTTCGTAGTCGAGTTCTGAAGGCCAGACCCAGGCAACGGCGAGCGGCGTTTCTCCCCAGCCTTCCGCAAGAGAACCGTCTGCGCCTTCAAGGACTACTTTGGTCCTCGCACAGGTCACGGAATCGAGAACTTGATTGCCGAATTTCAGGGGGACCCTCATTTCGATGGGAATGAAGTAGAGGGAAACTTCCTTGATGCGGGCGGCCTTGGACGATGGTTTCATGAGGTCAGCGAAGCGGAGATTCGTTATCGGAGCAACCGTTTATCGGGTCATGAGTCCGCCATGAGAGCTTCAATTTCATCTGCTTCGATCGGAATGTGAGCCATGAGGTCGACGTTTCCGTTGGCCCGGACGATGACATCATTCTCAAGGCGGATTCCGAATCCTTCTTCAGGCAGATAGATTCCAGGCTCCACCGTGACACACATGTTTTCGACGAAGACTCCTTCAGCCGGGGTCACGTCGTGGACATCGAGACCGAGACTGTGTGAAACCCCGTGCATGAAATATTTTCGATAGGCCCGCTGCTCTTCAGGCAAGTCGTTATCCTTCCGTTCTTCAGCAACGATTTCGGCATCGAGCAATCCCAGCTCGATCAATTCGTCTTCCATGGCGCGAGCCACTTCGCGATGATATTCCTCCCGGATTTTCTTTCCCGGAACGAGCAGTTTGTCGATGCAGAGACGAACGATTCTGAGGACGGCATCGTAGACCGCGCGTTGCCTCGGAGTGTATTTTCCGCTGACCGGGATCGTCCGCGTGAGGTCGGAATTGTAATTCGCATACTCAGCCGCAACATCCATGAGCAGTAAATCGCCCTCCTGGCAGACCTGGTCGTTGGAAAGATAATGGAGGACGTTTGCGTTATTTCCGGATGCGACAATAGGCTCGTAAGCAAAGCCCCGTGATCCCTGTCGGATAAACTCATGAAGAAACTCAGCCTCGATTTCGTATTCCTTCACTCCCGGTTTCACGAAACGAAGGACGCGCCCGAATCCGTCCGCGGTGATATTGCAGGCAGTCTGGATGAGTTCGATTTCGTGAGAGGACTTCTCGACACGGATTCGATGCATGAGCGGGGCAAGCCTCTTGTATCGGTGTGATGGATAGAGATCCTGACACCACTCCCGAAATCGATCTTCCCGTGAAAAATTTACCGGGGCAGCGGACCTCGCGTGTTCGTTGTAATTTAGAAAGATGGTGTCGTTTTCCCGCGCTAATCTTCGCAGGACAGGTTCGAATTCCTCAATCCAGCGGACTTCAGCGATTCCTGAAACGGTCGTAGCCTGTTCTTTCGTTAATTTGTGTCCCTCCCATATCGCAATGAGATCGGACGTCTCGCGAATGAAGAGGATTTCCCGCATGGCCTCATCTTCGTGATCAGGGCAGAGAATCAGGATGGTTTCCTCCTGATCCACACCGGTGAGGTGAAATAAATCGCTGTTCTGAATAAAGCGCATTGATCCATCTGCGGAACGCCAGGGAATCTCGGCGGCGTGGAGGATCGTAACGGAGCGGGGTGAGAGCGTCGGAACCAAACGTTGTCGGTTATTCGTAAAGAGATCTGAAGGAATTTCGCGATATTTCATGGGTAAAACTCGGTGAAAGGAGACGGGAATGATGTAGTATTCTTCGGAAGCTTCAAAAAGGCGCAGGAACCTTTTCGAAGTCTCTGTATTTCAACCCTATATGTCAGTTATCCAGAAACAAACGGTGATTGTCGCTGACAATGACCCCGACTTCCTTGAGTGGTCTACCAAGCATTTGGTGGCTGATTCGGTAGAAATTCTTACGTCATCGTCGTCTGAAGAAGCACTTAAATTGTTCAAAGAGCACGATGCCGACTTGCTCATTGCGGAGTTTAGTTTGCGTCCATTGTCGGGAGTGGATCTTCTCAAGAAAGTCCGCCTTTCGAAGCCAAACGCAATGGTGATCATGAACGGCCTCGTCAGCTCGACGAATGCGGTGATTGAAGCGATGCGTCTCGGCGCGTTCGATGTCCTTCGTCGGGAATCGCTCAACTTTGAAATTCGTCAGGTCGCGGAGCGGGCCCTCCAGTCCGCTGACCGGATGAAGATGATGGAAGATGCGCAGGAGACGGGCACCATCATTCCCCCTCAGCCGACTGACGATCTCATCATTGGTCGGTCGCCTGCGATGCAGGATGTCTACAAACTGATCGGTCGCGTTGCCCGAGCTGATGCTCCCGTTCTCATCACGGGTGAAAGCGGCGTCGGAAAGGAAGTCGTCTCCAACGCGATTCATAAGTTCTCGCGCCGGGCTAAAGAGGAATATGTCGCGATCAACTGCGCCGCCATCCCAAGCAACCTTCTTGAGAGCGAACTCTTCGGCCATGAAAAGGGAGCCTTCACGGGAGCGGTCAGTCAGCGCGTGGGACGATTTGAGCAGTGTAATGGCGGGACTCTGTTTCTCGATGAGATTGGCGATATGCCCCTCGAAGTGCAGAGCAAATTACTACGAGTTCTTCAGAGCGGTGAATATTCCCGCGTTGGAGGCAATGAGAACCTGCACAGTGACGTCAGAATCCTTGCGGCGACTAATAAGCAGCTTGAGGAAGAAGTCGAGCACAGCACTTTTCGGGAAGATTTGTTTTATCGACTCAATGTCGTTCGGATTCACATTCCACCACTCCGTCGTCGTCGGGAGGATGTGAGGCTTCTTGCCGAGCATTTTCTTCAAAAGCAGACGGAGAAAGGCCGGAACCGCCCAATGCAGTTTTCGACCGAAGCGGTAGATGTTCTCGAAGATCACCACTGGCCCGGTAATGTGCGTGAACTGGAAAACCTGGTTCAGCGCGCCTGCGTTCTCGCTTCCGGTAATGTTCTCTTTCCGACGGATCTGCCTTTTGACAGCATGGGCAAAAGTGATGAGGACAGTCGATCTAAACTGGAGCGTTCTGCTCGCCGGTTTATCAATGCAGCTGAATCGAATGGATCGACTCCCTTCGAAATTGCAATGCGCGAGTTGGTTCGCGCTGCGATGGAAGAGGCTGATCAGGACTCGAAAACAGCCGCGCAAACGCTGGGAATCAGTGTGCCGGATCTGAGAAAGCACCTCCCCTCTGCCGGGGAAAAATCCTGAGAAGTTTTCGGATTACAATTTACTGTGTGATCCGTCACAAAAGGGAAGGTTATTGCTGTGTTTACACTGGCAAAGAAAGGCGTCTCCTTCCTTCTCTGCGACAAAAGACTTCGGAGAGAAGCCCGTCCCCTTATGGGCTCCGTCACAAAACGGCTGGTTTGCAGAGTGGCCACAAGTGCAGAAGAAGTAAGTTTTTCCTTCTTCGAGGTTCACCTTGATAGGGGCCTTGGCGGCAATTTTTGGATCTGGCATGATGTGTATACTACGAGCTCAAGTGGGTTCAGGTTGACTGGAGAGATTTAATGAATCTCACGATCAGGGTCCGTATTGCCCGAAAACCGGATGGGACCTGTGATGCAACCTAGTAATAGTGCGCTTTATTCAACTGATATTCAAAAATTGACTCTGAGTTAGTTTTTGATATGGTGAGGCCTTCTAATGGCGATTGCAGATCGAAAACGTCGGGCATTTGAGGCCCGGGAAAACCTTGTCATCGAGCATGCGGATGTGCTGCTCGGTGAGCATGGCTATCTCGGCTTGAATCTCGATGAGCTTGCAGATCGGGTCGAGTATTCCAAGGCGACGCTTTACCATCATTTTGTCAGCAAAGAGGATCTCATGCTTGCGGTAGTGGACCGTCATTTCGCGATTCGCCGTGATTATTTTGAGCGCGCTCATGGTTTTAACGGGCTGACTCGGGAGCGCATTTTTGCTTTTGGAATTGCTGATCGACTTCTTTCTCTGCAATTTCCTCACGGTTTTCCGCTCGTTCAGCTTGTGCGCCAGCCCTCGATCTGGGCGAAGTGTTCTCATACTCGCAAAGAAACTTACGGAACGACAGGAAGCCGTTGTTTTGAGCTGGCGATGGAGGTGGCAAACGAAGCTATTAAGGAGGGTGAGCTTTCCGGAACGGTTCCGCCGGATCAGATTGTCTGGGGATTGGTGAGTCTTTCCAAGGGCGCGCACCTCATTACCGAGGAAGGAATGTTCCGCGACATGAAGGAGGTTGAAAGCCAACCGCTTCAGTTCCTGTTCGATAACTATCATCATTTTTTAGATGGCGCGGGATGGAGTCCCCTTCGTGCCGAGCATGACTATGAAACCAGTCGAGCGCGCATCGAGGAGGAACTCTTCTCCGAAGAATTCGCTTCTCTCACGGCATCTTGAGTCGTTTTTTTTTAGCTATTTGTAACTCTGAGTCAGAAAATATTATGAAGTCAATTTTTCAAAGTATCGGGTCGCCAGTTTTGATCCTGTTGCTCTCAGGCTGCGGAGGTGGTGAGAAGCCCATGGCGGAGTCGGAAGTCCGGCTCGCTTCTGTCGAAGTGCTCGAAGTCGAACCATCGCAAGGATATCCGATCAGGGAGAGGTTCGTCGGGATGGTGGAGGCTCGTCGAAGCTCCGATCTCGCCTTCGAGCTCGCTGGAACCATTGATGAGGTCAGTGTTGACGAAGGAGAATCAGTTTCTGCCGGAGCCGTGCTCGCCCGGATCGACACCTCACGGCTTGAAGCGCGGAGGGACGAGTTGGCGGCCGCATTGAAACAGGCGAACGCGACGAAAGAACTTTCCCGGAAAGTTCTCGAGCGTCTTGAAAAGCTCGTTGAGCGGGGAGGTGTTTCGGTTCAGGAGCTGGACGAAGCGATTGAGCGGGTTGTTGCGGCAGCTGCCGGCGTTAGTCAGATCGAGGCACAGCTCAAGAGCGTCGAGGTTGATCTCGGGAAAAGCGTTTTGCGCGCGCCATACGATGGGACGGTCGCCCGTCGTTTTGTCGATGAAGGAACGGTGGTTTCCCCGAACGCGCTCGTGATTGAATGGCTCGAAGCAGGAGAATTGGAGGTGCGGGTCGGAATGGCAAGCGAAGCTGTCGGTCAGCTGAAGCGAGGAGGAAAAGTCGAAGTCATTTCCAACGCGGGTGAGACAATCGACCTTGAAGTATTACGCATCCTCCCTCAGCGAGACCGCCAGTCGAGAACGGTGGATGTGATTCTGGCGCTGCCTGAGAACAAAGGCTCGCTCCGCGATGGTGATCTCGTTTCTGCAATGCGAACCGAGACCATTGACTCTGAGGGATTTTTTCTTCCCCGTGATTCATTAACGGAGAGTGTTCGTGGATTGTGGGCCTGTTATGTCGCTACTCCGGATTTGGAAGCAGGTGCCGAAGCTCACCGTCTCGATCGGCGCGATCTAGAAGTGCTTCATGAATACTCAGATCAAGTGTATGTGCGAGGAGCGATCCGAGAGGGTGACTGGGTTCTCTCAAGTGGATTGCAGAAAGTGGCTCCCGGCCAGCGAGTCAAAATCATCAAAGTCAACAAGACGACTTCGATGATTGAAGGGAGTGAAGAGATCACCGCTCTAGATTAATCCCTGAAATAGCTTAGTCATGGACTCCGAAGCCCCTTCCCAGTCACGAATCGTTGGATTGTTCTTCGACAATCGCTATCTCCTCGCGTTGGTCACGATTGTTACGCTGGTCGCGGGCTATTCCGCGTTGAGCAGTCTCCCACGCCAGGAAGATCCAATCATTACGAATCGTGGCGCCTCGATACTGACTGTTTTTCCCGGCGCCTCGGCTGATCGCGTTGAAGCACTCGTCTCAGAAAAGATTGAAGACGAATTGGATGAGATCGAAGCGATCAAGCATTTGGACTCCACTTCCCGCGCCGGCTTCTCAATCGTGAGTGTCGAGCTCGCGGATGCGGTGAACGACGAGACAGTTGAGCCGATTCACTCGGAGATCCGGGATGCCCTCGCGGATGCCGCTGCAAACTTTCCCGTTGAAGCGCTTCCTCCCGTTTACGATGACAAGCGGGGCGCTGTCGCGACAACGATGATCCTCGCGTTGCGATGGACGGATCCTGACAAAGGCGCCGAGAGCCTCGGAATATTGTCGCGACAGGCCGAAGAAATTGCTGATCGTCTCCGTCGAGTGGGGGGCACTGAGTTGGTTCGAGTTTACGGGGAGCCTCGTGAAGAAGTGCAGGTTATAATTGATCCTGATGCGCTCGCGCAGCGCAGTTTAACTCCCGTAGCGATTGCGTCAGCGTTGCGGGAAGCGGATGTGAAGGTTCCGGCAGGTCAGTTGCGGGGTGAGAATGCCAACCTCCTCGTTGAGGTCGAGGGAAAGTTTGAAGATCTCGATCGGATACGTGATGTGATCGTTCAACAGTCGGGGGATTCTTCAAGAACGGTTCGGGTTGGTGATGTCGCTTCGGTTTCCCGGGCCTGGGAAGATCCGCCTTCGCAAATTGCGAAGACGAATGGCGATCGTGCCGTGATCGTTTCCGCGCGGATTGTTGAGGGGCAAAGAGTGGACCAGTGGGACGAGGCCGCCGGGAAAGTGCTTGAGGAATTCCGGGACGGTCTTGGAAGTGCCATCACCGTGGAGACCGTTTTTCGCCAGAACAACTACACTACGGCGCGGCTCAAGGAGCTGGCTACCAACCTCGTTCTTGGCGGCCTTGTCGTCATGATCGTGATCTTTCTCACGATGGGTTGGCGCCGTTCTCTCATTGTTAGTTCCGCAATTCCATTGACGGCTGCGGCAACACTGTTCGTCGTCTCGGTGCAAGGTGGTGCCCTTCACCAGATGTCGATCTTCGGGATGATCATTGCGCTCGGACTCTTGATCGATACGGCCATTGTCATCACGGACGAAATTAGGAAGTGGTTGGAAGAAGGTCACACGCGGCGCGAGTCGGTGATTGGCGCGCTTCGGCATCTCTTTGTTCCCCTTCTATCCTCTACGTTGACATCAGTCCTCGCATTCATGCCGATTCTTCTGCTTCCGGGCAACGCCGGGGATTTCGTGGGGTCAATTGGCGGGAGCGTCATCGTCGCGGTCTCATCGTCATTCATTCTCTCGATCACGGTCATCGCTGCCTTTGCGGGCCTGTTCTCATCGCATTCTTCGAAGGAGCAGCGAAAACATATTCTTCCGAGGTGGATGCGTGAGGGGCTCACGATAGTCCCCTTGACCCGTTTCATGACTAGGCTGATTCGACATTCGGTGAGGCGACCTGTCGTTGGCATCGGCCTGGGAATGGTGATCCCGCTGATTGGCTTTGTCCTTGCGGGGACGCTCGGGAGTCAGTTCTTTCCGCGAACGGACCGGGATATGTTCACGGTTGAGTTTTCTTTCCCCACCGTCACTTCGGTGGCGAAAACCAATGCGATCACGGAAGATGTTGAGGCGATGATTCGCGACCATGAAGGCATTGAAGCGGTGCATTGGTTGTCGGGCGCAAGTTTCCCCCCGGTATACTACAATTTGATTGAACTACGGGACAATTCCTCGGAATACGCGATGGGCGTTGTCGATGCGGACACCTTTCAAACGGTAAGTCGGCTCGTGCCAATTCTTCAGGGCGAGTTGGAGGATGCCTTCCCCGGCGCCTTTGTGCAGGTAAGAAAATTTGCTCAGGGGCCTCCTGCTCTTGCCGATGTCGAGATTCGAATTCTTGGTCCGAGCCTGGCAGAGCTGAAGAGCTTAGGGGATGAGGTGCAGCGAAGAATGGTGGAACATAAAGGGATCATTCACGCGGAAGCCACCCTGACTCGGGGTGAACCCAAGCTTTGGTTTCAGCCCAATGAAATGGAGGCGCGCGCCGCCGGAATTGATCCAGGATCGATCGCGGCTCAGCTACAAACGAACCTCGAAGGTTTGCGAGGTGGCACTTTGCTTGAGGCGGTCGAAGAATTGCCGGTGCGAGTGAGAGTTCCTTCAGAAAATCGGACGGAGATTGAATACCTCGCGGACCTGCGGATTGTCGGTGCTGGTGGAGCACAGGTTCCTCTGCGAGCGATTGGTGAATTCGAACTCAGGCCGGAAACCGGAACGATCACGCGCCGGGACGGCGAGCGAGTCAACACGATTCGTGGCTATGCTGCGGACGGCACACTCCCTATTGATATCACCAATGAGGTTATGGCGGACCTCGAAGAAAACGGATTTGCCCTGCCGGCGGGATACCGTCTCCAATTGGGTGGCGAGGCTGAGAATCAAGGCGATGCGGTGGGTAATCTCCTCCTTTATCTACCGGTGATCATCACGGTCACGATCGCGATTCTCGTGCTTTCGTTTAACAGTGTCAGGATTGCCGGAATTCTCCTCACAGGAGCGTTTTTGTCGGTAGGGTATGGGCTTTTTGCGACCTGGGTCATGCAGTTCCCGATCAGTTTTAACACGATTCTTGGATGCATCGGATTGTTGGGCCTCGCCTTCAATGACAATATCGTCGCGATTGCTGCGATCCATTCGAATCCAAAGGCACGCACTGGAGATGTCGATGCCATAGTTGATGAGATTCTCGGGTGTGGAAGGCATCTCATTAGCACCACCTTGACCACTATCGGAAGCTTTTTGCCCCTGCTTATCCTGATCGGTGGACAGTTTTGGCCCCCGTTGGCAATTGTGCTGGCAGGAGGGGTCGGAGGAGCAACCTTCCTCGCCGCAGTATTCAGCCCGGCGGCTTACCGTCTGATTGCGGCGCGAAAGTATCGGGAGAAAAATCCAGTAGAAGAGTCGCCCCCAGTAGGTTCTCCCCTGCTTGCGTAGCCTGGACGGGAGATTCTTCGATGGCAGCTTCCGCTGTTTCTTCGGCTGGAGCAGCATGGTGGCTCTCGACCCTTGTTAACGGTTGGGGTAGGACCGTCGAGGAAGAAAGTGGTGCTGCTAAATCATCGAGGTCGTCGAGACGGGCCCCCGGCGTTTGTTCCAAAACACTTATGTTTTCAAGTAGTGTCAGGGCGTGTCTTGCTCCGACGGGGCGGTCATCAGGATCGCGCTCGATGAGTTTCATGATCCAGTCGGAGATGATCATCGGAATGTCTTTTCTCAAGAGATGGAGTGGTTTCACATCGTGCTCGAGGTGGTTCTGAACTGTCTCAGCCGGAGAATATCCGTGAAAGGGTGGCGTTTGAGCGAGGCAGAAGTAAAAAATACATCCCAGCGAGTAGAGATCCGTTCTTGGGTCGAGGGGCTGTAAATCGAGTTGTTCCGGCGCGATATAGTCGACCGAACCAATAATCGAGCCTTTGTGGTCTACCGTTTGAAGACTGGGGCGATCAAGAAGTTTCGAGCCTCCGAAATCGAGGATCTTGGCCTCAAGTCGACCCGCCTCATTCATCGAGAGCATGATGTTTCCCGGTTTCAAGTCGCGGTGCAGGAGGCGAACTTCGTCGGCAGCACAAAGTGCGCTCAACGTTTGCCTAGCCACATCAAGAAAATCCGGATAGGTCAGCGCGCCTTCTTGAATGACATCGTAGAGAGACTCCCCTTCGATCAACTCAAGCACAGCGAAAGGCCCTTCTTCATCTTCTCCGTATTCGAGGAGCCGGATGACATTTGGATGCTTTAGCTGTGTCAATGCCATGATCTCACGACGAAGGCCGTTCGCCTGAGGTTCATTCAACCGCGTTTCGTTGAGCGGTAGGAGTCGTTTGATCGCGACCTCCTCCTTTCGGTTGAGTTCGATCGCACGGAAGACCTCGCAGACTCCCCCTTTACCGAGCGTCCCGGTAATCTGATAGCGATTTGGCATTTCCGCCCGTTGTACAGCATTTCCTGTGCGAATCAATGTTAAGAAATCTTTATTATTTAGTTAGGATCGATTTTGTCGAAATCATTTCATGCGGCGGCTCTCGGAACTGCCGTGTTCTATGGCATGATTGCCGTGACCTTCCTCGGGATCTTTTTTGCCCCGTTGTTTTACGTCGTGGTGAGGCGATTTGGCGGAAAGTGAAGCGCCCTTAAAACACATCATTCTCGATCATTCTCAGAATCGTCTGCATCGTCAGGAAAAGGAGAATGCCGCCAGGGAGACCGTAGAGAAGAAATCCGTAGGCGGTTTGGAGTCGTTCAAACTTCCGCTTGAGGACCTTCCCCATGTCGTAGATGTCGGACATCATGGAGGGATAGATCTTTTCGCCGTCGAGGACCAGTTCAGTCATCTCTTCGACATAGAGCTCCTTTTGCACTTTTGTGAATCCGCCGAAGAAAAGAAGGTTGGGGGCTTCATCGTCGCAATCAGGATTTTCTTCATCCTCCTTCTGGGCGCAAGTGACGCGCGGGCGCGCGACGAGGACGGCGTAGACCATGGAGCCGATGCAGCTGCCAATGACGATCGTGGCCGGAATGAGGAGGAGTTCATCGGTGACGACTTCTTTGCCATGAGCGGCGGCGAGAATGAGGATGATGCTGTTGACGGAAATAAGAAAGTTAGCCTTGTTGTCAGCCATCGCACTGACTTCGACATGAACACGGTAGATGTTCCGAAAGAGTGTCTCAATTCCGCGGGAGGAGCCGAGTTTCTTCATCTTTTTCGTCTTCTTAGCACCGGCGATAAATTCTTCGGCGTGCTTAGGATCAAGGGGCATGTCACTGGGTTCCATCGTTATTTTTCCATTCCAAATCGGATGCTCTTATAGGTCTCCCCGTCATTGAATCGATTCATGCGTTCGATGAATCCGGACGGGTGGCGGTAGTCCCGAATGATTCCTGAAAGCACCGTTTCATGGTAGGGCTTGATTGTTGCCTTTTCGGCGAGAATATCGATAAAAGGTTCCGTGGTGTTGCCACTACGATCGTCTGGATTGAGGTGCCCGGTGCGAATGAGATCCTTTTCGATTTCAGAAAGCGGAATGTGATAACGGGCGGCCGCGGCGGAACGATCAGGACGCGTTGTGAGAGGCACCGCAATTGTCGGAGCATCGCCTGCCGGCCGATCACACAAAGGGATGCTGTAGATCTTGGCGAGGAGATCCCGCCGTTTCGTAAGTCGCCACGCCAGCGTCTCCCGGTAAAAGTCCGGCATGTAGGAATAGCGGACAGCCTCGCAGATTTCCGCCTTTGTGATACGCGCGAGATGTCGCACGCCTGAGAGCTGATCGGCGAAGGTGGTGTGGTCCCAGGCTTCCGGGCGATAGATTTGAAAAGCGTCGGAATAGAGAGAAATGCTGAGGGGGTTTAACCAGAGGAAATCGCCGGTGCCGTATTTATAGTTGAGCTTATTGAGTTCGCCGGAGCGTTGCGCGCCTCCAAGTGAGCTGCCGGGATCATGAAAAAATTCAAGGTATTGATCGCCGCTTTGCCCTGCAAAATTCTTTGTCCAGACCGCCCGGTGGTTGTCTTCTTTGACATCGACATCGCCCATCCAGAATGCGGCGATCATAGCCTGTCGGATGGCGCGGTCCTGCGCGGCTACCGCGGAATCGGTCGTGATCGGTCCGCCTGAATTGATGACATCATGCTTGGATTCAACCATCGATTCACGGAACCGGATCCAGACTCTCCCGATAAGGCGCTTTTTCCGAAAGGGCTTTAGCGCTTCCTCAGGCAGACCCGAAAGAATACGGTCGGCATTGTCCTCTGTGATCGTCCCGGAAGATAGAATGAAAGGTTCAGCATTGAAGTCGTAGCGTGAGGTCTTCATCTCCCGGACAAAGTCGGCGCGGGTCAGCGGCATGACTTTGTCAGGGTTCATCGACTTTTGCAGAACTGAAGGAAGAATGAGGAGATGCGAAGCGCCACCAACGTTCGCGTAGGTCAGGTCCGAATAGCGGGAGCCGGCGAGGAGGCGAAGGCGATTCGCGACTGGTTCGACGACGGATTCTTCTCCCCACTTCAGCTTCCACTCCTGATCAAAAGCGTCGACAGTGTCGACCTTCGGAGAGGTCGCGGTGACTTTGATGTCATCCCAGAAGAGAACGCGTCGGGCTGCGTGGAGGCTGTAGTGAAAATCAGGGAAGTCTTCTTCGAAGCTCTTTTTATCGAGGAGTTCCTTGCTCACTTCGTTTTCGACCCAGCGCTCAATCTGGCTCCAGGTATCGGGTCGACATGCCATCGCGGCATGCGTGTGCCACATCGGGTTGGTAGGAGAAACGTCGAGTCGGGAGACGTCGTCGTGAGAGAGCTTTGCGAGATCTTTCGGCTCCATGAATCGCTTCGGGCAGTTGGGATCGACGAGATTAGTGGCTTCTTTCTTTGCCGCCCAGGGCCCGACGCGACAGCCCCGCTCTTTGGCATCATAGAAACGGGTTTGGTTCCTCTGCGCCCGAAAGACGAAAGCTTTGATGACGAGATTTTTCTCACGCTTGGTTCGGTCGTTGGGATCAAAATCTTTCTTTCCGAGAAACTGATCAGAAAAAACGGAGTAGAGATTCCGGATCGCGACGTGGCAGGCTTCTTTACGCAAGAGCTCATTGTCAGGGTGACAGCGTGCTTTGTTGAGAAGGCGTAGAGTAGGCTCTTCGAACTCAAGGTATCCGCGGTAAAGATTTCGCTTTTCTTTCAGCGCCTCCGCTTGTGCTCTCAA
>JARGOD010000024.1:13515-51770 GCA_029210205.1 Verrucomicrobiales bacterium
CGTCTTTTTTTTCTTTGGCTTCGCGCTGGTCTTCTTCCCAGTCTTCCAGATCGTCGGCGAGGTCATCCGCTTCATCATCGAGGTCGTCGTAGAGGTCGTCGTAATAATCCTCTTTCCCCGAGGCGAGCGCGAAGTCTCGGCTAATGAGCACGTATAGCTTTTCGAGATCGGCTTTGGTTCCTTCAGGAGTGATGCCCTGCGCGGCAAGAAAATCGTCGAACAAGGAAAGAATTTCCCCGAGGTTTTTGTCGGTCTTTTCCCCCTCAGCAGGATTGAAGGTCGGAAAGTCAAGGGTGTCCGCAAGTGGTCTTGTCAGGGTACCAAGTGATTCAGTGGCCGGATGCTCGCCTCCCATCGTGACTGCAACGCCTGTCGTCAATGCCGCCGCAAGGAGCAGTGAGGGAAGGCAGAGAGCTGGTGGCAGTTTCATTTCAGGAAAAGCTAGCGAACATTTAAATCCTGTCCGGAGTTGACGGTTGAGCCGGGAATTGCGGGTAGACCGAGGAGGTCGAGACACAGGTTTCCGACCCCTGCATTTCGGATCGGTGGGAGCGCGTCGGGGCTCGGAAGTGGATTTGTGTTGCCCGGATCAAGGCGGCTTTCGGCATTCAACTCATAGAGATCGGCTCCCGCAGGAATCCCCGGCCCCCACACATAGAACGGTACCGTGAAGTTTTCCGGATTCTGATTGTCGCCATGCTCTTTGAGCCCGATCGGTCCGCCGTGGTCGGCGGTGACAACCACAAAGGTGCGTCCGTTCCATTGCGGTTTTTCGAGATGATCAAAAATGTCCTCGATGAGTTCGTCTGCTTTTTTAACCGCAGCCATGTAGATGGAGGGGAGGCTCGTCTTCCACTGAAAGCCGTGACCGGCGGTGTCAGGATTGCGGATATGAACCATGAGAAGGTCAAATGCCTGCTCTTTCTTCAGGACCGTCTCAAGATCGTCGACCATGTTTTCGGAGCGGGTCTTCATGTGATAGACATCGATCTTGTCGCGCCCATTGTCTTCGCCCACCGGATCAGGTTCTCCGTAGCGGGGACCCCAGCTTAGATCGAAGAGCGAGAATTTGGTTTTGCTTGCGAAGAGGCCGGTTCGCATTCCGTGATCATGCGCGACGGAGAACATGCTGTGGAGGTATTCGCCTTTATTGCGATGCAGGGTGTCGCCGAGTTTCGGATCTTTGTTCCAAGTCCAGCCATGTCCATCCGCCCCATCGACGAGACGGCTCGTTACCATCCCGGTATGATTCGGTAAGGTGTGCGTCTGTGTGATCGCGGTGCGCGCGTTGTGAGTGAAAGCCCCTTCCCTGCGAAGGCGGTAAAAAGCAGGAACGCTCTCCGGCCCGTGGGCGAGGATCGCGTCCGGTCTCAGTCCGTCGATGCTGATGAGAATGACGGACTGTTTCGAAGAGGCCTGATTCTCCGCGGTCGCGGTAACGACCGACGAGGTGAGGGCCGCCGCCGCGAAAATGGCGGTCATTGATGAAGCGGGAATCGAGAGGCGCATTTTCCGGAACAAAGTCTCCTTTCTCATAACCCTACCCTGGCGGCAAGGCGAGTTGATTCTTAATCGGAACGGCTCATTCCCAGGCCCGGTCCAATTCTTCCCGCAGTCTCGCACGAAACCAATCGCGGTCGTCGAGGGACTCGGGATTGCTAAGGGTGGAATGCGGAGTCAGTAATTTACGTTTTTGTTCGGTGGTTTCTCCGACGACCCACCGGGGTCTTCTCGCAGCGTAGGAGCTGTCAGGTTTTTCCATGACGTAGGCGGTGAATCGGTTTGTAAGTCCGGCTTCGTCGAGCGTTTCGTGAAGCTGATCGAACTTCAGAATTGGCGCGACAGGATCGTGAGCGTAGTGGAATCCGAGGATGCGTTTTGACGGGTTCGCTGCGATTGCGTTAAGGATCGGATTGAGATGGTTGGCCGAAAGAGGGAGCGATCTCTGCTTTCCTTTGGACTGCGGAATCCTGAAGAATATCTCATGCAGCTTCATGACTGGCATCGCGGGCTGAGAGAGAACGGCGACCCGAACGTAGGGTTCGTCCATGATCGCGAGCGGAAAAATTCCGGTGAGGCAGTTCCCGATTACCGCGATGTCTTGATTCCCCTCACGAGCGCTGACAGCTTTCGCAAGAGCGCGCACTTCCGCGATGATGGGGCCCGGATGTGAAGTGGAATTGAGATCCCACTCCGGTGCGTCAGCGAGAAATTTTGTAGCGGCAATACCATTGTCATAGCCATAGGCGGGCTCTTCTTGAATGGGGTCACCGTAGAGGCTTGGAATATAAACACGATAACCCCATGACTCCATATCGAGGGCCCAGTGAAGAACGCTGGGACTGATGCCGTTGAGGGCATGAAGGAGGAGAATGGGCCGACCGGGGGATTTAGTTCTCCAAGTCGCATAAGCGGGAGCCTTTGCAGTACCTGGTAGATCCATTTTCACAAATGCGGCCTCCGGCGGAGATGTAGTGCGCTCATCGGGGCAGCAGTTCACGCAGCTTGAGGTCGCCATCGCGGTGAAAACAAAGAGGACAGCAAGGGAGCCGAGCAATCTCTGATCCGGCTTCGTGGAAGACTGCCTGGCGTTGGATGAGGGAGAAGACATATTCGTGATATGATGAACGTTGGGTCAGCTCGCTCTGAATGCCACCCAAATCGATCCCTCACCGTCCAGAGTTTTCACACGACAGAGAAGCAAAACCCGGTATTTTCTGATCTCATGAGCGACCCCTTTCTCCCTTTGAATGTGATTTCCGCGTCCGTCTGTGTCGGTTCAGAAACGGACGGTTGGAATCTTGACCAGGCTGCAGCGGAAGGCGATCCCGAACGCGTTTTCCTCGTTGACGTTTTTTTCGAAACTCCGTTCCTGGCACCTCCTGTCGTGCATCTCGGGGTGACCGGATTCGATATTGATCAGTGCAGCAGTTCGCGACTGGGCATTTCAACGATCGCGATTTCAAAGACGGGGTTTCAGGCGCAGCTCCGAACCTGGCGTTCGAGTCGGGTTTATTCGGTCGAGTTCCAGTGGATGGCGATCGGGTCATAAGTTCTGCGCGTGGGCAGAGGGTTGAACTTCCCGGGCGACTAGTATTTCCTAAACTCCCAGTTAATCGCCCCGCGCTTTTTCCATCATTTCTGCGAGCGTCACTGGTGTTCCGCCGCGTGCTTTGCTCTCGTCCGCTGCGGCCATGAAAGCGAATATTTCGAGGGTTGTTTCAGGTGAAACGGGCGGCTTGCCGGTTTTGAAAAACTTCACCATTTCGGTCATCAGCTCGGGATAGGCGCCTCCGGCGGATTCCTCGATTACTTTCTTCGTTCCGAATACTTGAATTCCGAAGGGGGTTTTCGATTTTCTCAATCCTAACAAGTTTCCAATTTTTCCGCCTTCCCAGATTCCGGTGACGACATCCGTCCCTTCGGTGTGAGTTCGCGTGACACTGAGGCAACCGGTCCCGAGAACAGTGAAGAGGGCTTCGGTGGAGTGAATTCCATACCAGGCAAGGTCGAGGTGATTGGGTTCGAGTGAGGCCGGGCCATGACTGATGACCGCAGCGATTTCGCCCACGTCGGTCGTTGCCGCGGCGACAACCCCGGCATGGAAGCGCAGATTTGAACTGCTCCAGACAGGAGTGCGGTGCTTCTTCGCGAGGTCAAAGATTGCGATGGCATCTTCGAGTGAGGCGGCAACCGGCTTATCAATAAACGTGGGCTTCCCGGCAATAATGCCTGGAGTTGCCTGCTCAAGATGAGGGCGACCATCAACGCTCTCAATCATGATGACATCCACGTTCGGGAGCATCTCTTCAATGTTGTCATACATTTTGACTCCATATTCGGTGGAGAGCGTTTCTACGAATTTATCGATTCGGGAAGCGCTCGATTCTATGTCCGGGCTGAACTCAGGAACTCCAGCGATGACGCGAACGCCATGGGCGTTCTCTGGATCGTTCAGAATTTTGGTGAAAGCAGGAGCGTGAGAAGTGTCGAGACCGACCATGCCAACACGGATTTCGATGCCCTCATCAGCTTGTGCAAAAAGAAAGCTGCTTACGAAGCAACAGATCATTCGAATAGCAGTATTCATCCCGCAAGATTGAAGGAAGCGATGAACGATGATAAGTCCGCGATGCGGCTAAAACTGCCCGTGTCGATAAAGATTTGATGATCGACATCTGCCTTCTTTGTTCGAAAGTGGCCTTAAGTTCAACCGACGTATCCTTATGCCGTTTCACGAACACCTGCGGCACAAACCGGTATCAGTGCCATCTTCTGACAATGAGCTAATCGTCGCTTGCGTGCCGATGCGGAGCAACGTGAACCTCTCTGGAATAGCGCGAACGGCCAGTGCGAGCGGCATTTCGAGATTGATCCTCACAGGTGATGCAAAGTTGATCAGCAAGATCGCGAGAGATGGTGCGGATGAGCTCTCAGTCGAGATTCATCGAACGCTGGCCCCCGTCCTGAAGAAATTTCGAACTTCAGGCTATCGGCTTGTCGGTCTGGAACAAACGACCAACTCAAAAGACCTGAATCACTATCAATTCGCTGCGAAAACGGTTCTCGTGATCGGCAATGAACGGCTTGGCTTGAATGATGAGATTCTCGCGCTGCTGGATGATGTCGTCGAAATTCCCGTCTACGGATTACCTCACAGCTTCAACGTTTCCTCCGCAACGGCGATGGCTCTCTATGAGTATCGGCGTCAACTTTCCAACTGAGTGAGTCACCGGACATGGGCGACAGCCTTTCTACAACCGGACCCACTCTTTGAGGTCTTCGTGCTCGAAAATCATTTTCTTTTGGATTTTCAGATCCTGCCCCATCCCGGCGTCGAGCGCGCGGGTATACATGGCGTGAGCAATACCTACATCGGCATAGGCAAGTCCCACCGCATTGAAATAGGTCCGCTCGGAGTCACTCTCCCGGCCGGGTTTCGCGCCGCTGATCAGGTCGATCAGATTGCCATGAATGTCGTCATCAGTGAGGACACCGTCTTTGTAGGCACGACTTAAAGTCTGGGTGCGGTGCTTCACGGTTTCCCAGTCGTCGCAGACGATCTTGTCGCATTGTTTTGCGACTTCAAATTCGTCCTCCCATCCGCCGACGTGGGAGTAGAAGGCTCCGGGTTTCATCCAGGCAGCTTTCAGTAGTGGAGCCTGGGCGCTTGTAGCGGTGACAATGACATCGGCGTCCTCTGTCGCGGTTTGAAGATTGGTGTCGGCGCCTTCGATTTCCATGTCATCAAAAACAGGTGACATCTCTTTCACGAACAGCTCTTCCTCTTCCCGCGTCTTCGCCCCGACCCGGCAGCGCTTGAGTCCTGGCAGGACTGTCTTCATCGCGATGAGATGCATTTTTGCCTGCTCGCCAGCCCCGATGAATCCGATCGATTCTGAATCCGGTCGCGCAAGGTAGCGGGCCGCGAGCCCCCCCATTGCACCGACGCGTATGTTCGAGCAAAGGGTCCCTTCCATAAAGGCGATCGGAAAACCGTGGTCAATCTCCGAAAGGATAATCACCGCAGAGAGATTCTGGATCCCATACTTGACCGGATTCGGCGGAAAGACGGAAACCCATTTTACTCCGCAAATGTGCTTTGAGCGGAAGGTGGCGGGAAGGCAGTTGATTCGTTCCTGCGTCTCGTCGTTGAAAATCTGCACAATCTTCTCAGGGAAGAGGATATCTCCTGAGGCGAACAGTTCCATCGCCTCCTGAGCCGCGCCCATGGCGAGTTTCATGTCGAGGCAACCTGAGGCGAGAAGGTCTTCCTGAGAAAAATACTGACAATGGATTTCGTGGGGGTTCATTCTCCACCATCGGGCTGTTGCTGAGGTGGCGCTTTCCACCCCTTGTCGGACGGTGGGCGTCTATTGATCAGCAGGATGCTGCGGGGTTGCTGCCCCAACTCTGGCGCGAAAGTAAATCAGGAGTACAGCAATCGTCGAACCCACCAAATTGGAAACGAGATCCCACCCGGTGTTCTCATAGCCCCCGACATTGGTCTCCGGAAGACTAAGCGTTGCAAAGAATTCAACCACTTCGTTGAGAGCGCCAAACCCCATGCCGGCGGCAGCGCAGAGAATCATTAATCCGGCACTGGCACGAACCACCTTTCCGGTGGCCCCCAGAATCGCTTTTCCAAGTGCCTGCCAGCAAAGCCAGCTTGTGATCCCGAATCCGTAAGCGTGAATGATCTGATCGTATTTCAGCCTTTCCGGAATGAGCCACAGATTGTAGAGCACGCTCCCGCCCTCCCCGCGATTCCATGAGGAGGGAATGGGAAGAAGCCCGCCCGCCATGTGAAGGAGTCCCCAGATCGAAAGCGCCCAAATAAGCGCCTTGCTGAGGCCGACGCGGGAATGGACGAAAAGCAGCGCCGCCAGTTGCACTGCCATGACCACAATGTAGAAAACAAACTCACCGTTTCCGGTGCCGAAGGCGCAGACGGCGGAGGCGATTAAGTAGAGTGCACTGAAAACGAGTATGGTTCTCAGTTCATTGGTTGTCGCAGTTTGGTGCATGGTTCCAGATTTACGTGTTGTTGAAAGTCACTTAACCTTATCTTGATTCCCTCATAACAAGAAATGAAACGTGCCTCCGCTTTTTTCGCGCTGCTTTTGGCTCTTAGTTTCTCCACCTCCCATGCTCAGTCTCCTTCGATTCGGAGCGGGCAGACCCATGCGAAGGTTAAGATGCAGGGATGGACGATTCACGTGAATCTGGAACTGTGGAAGACGGAGAAAGAAGCAACGACTCGCATGGCGGAGCTGCTCGATGGACAGCTCCAGCGCGTTGTTCAATCAGTGCCGCCCCATGCGCTGGTTCGATTGCGCCGCATACAAATCTGGGTGAACCCACCCTATCAAGGGATCCAGCCCAAAGCCGAATACCACCCCGGCGCAGACTGGTTGAGGGAGAACGGTCGCGATCCTGCGATGGCGAAGGGCATCGAGTTCACGAATGTGAAAATCTTCCCCTTTGAGAATCGTCGCATGCCCTATGTCCTCCTCCATGAACTATGCCATGCCTATCACGATCAGGTCCTTGGGTTTGATCAGAAAGAGATCATCGCGGCCTACGAAATGGCAAAACAAGCGGGCGGCTACGAGGAGGTGCAGCGTTTCGATGGGAAAAAGACCGTGACAGGACGCGCCTATGCTCTCGAAAACCATCGGGAGTACTTCGCCGAGATCACAGAGGCGTATTTTGGAAAGAATGATTTCTTCCCATTCAATCGCGAGGAACTGCTCAGCCACGACCCCGAAGGATTCCGCGTCGTAAAGGTGATGTGGGGCGACTGAATGCAAATCTCACGGATTTTTAACTCCTTCTTTGCGGTCTTGTCTCAAATGCTTCGATTTGTACATGATCCTTCCATGAAGACCCCGCTTTTATTTCTCTGTCTCGCTTTGTTGATTGTTTCGGGCCTCGAGGCGAAACCCCTCAAGGGAACCCAACCCAACATCATTCTCGTCATCACCGATGATCAGGGCTATGCCCCCGTCGGACGTCATGGTCACCCGTGGATTCGCACTCCTCATCTCGACACGCTTTACGACACCTCGACACGTTTTGATCGCTTCCTCGTGAGCCCGACCTGCTCCCCCACGCGCGCAGCGCTCATGTCCGGCCGCCACCCGATGAAAAACGGTATCACTCATACGATTTTGGAACGTGAGCGAATGGCGCTGGAGTCTACGATCCTGCCGCAAGTGCTCAAGACCGCCGGCTACACGACGGGTATTTTCGGGAAGTGGCACCTCGGTGACGAAGAGGCCTATCAACCCCACAAACGTGGCTTTGACGAGGTCTTCATTCACGGCGCTGGCGGGATTGGACAGGCTTACGACTGCTCCTGCGCTGACGCGCCAAACAACAGCTACTTCAATCCTGTAATCAGGCACAACGGTTCCTTTGTTCAGACAGAGGGCTACTGCACGAACCTCTTTTTCGAGGCCGGGCTCGGATGGATCAAAGACGTGAAAGATGGTGATGCCCCGTTCTTTACCTACATCACCACGAACGCTCCCCACGGACCTTTCATCGCTCCTCCGGAGAATGAGAAACACTTCACCGATCTCGGATTCGAGGCCAAGACCGCCGGCTTCTACGGGATGATTGAAAACATCGACGAGAACGTCGGACTCATGCTCGAGAAGTTGGAAGAGTGGGATCTCATGGAGAACACCGTCGTCATCTTCATGTCTGACAACGGCATGACCGGCGGTGGTTCCGGACGCGCCGGTCAGCAGATCGGCACCGACGCCAATGGCGAGGCGATGTATCCTTACAACGCCGACATGAGAGGTCAGAAGGGCAGTGCCGATGAGGGCGGAGTCCGTGTTCCGTTCTTTGTCCGTTGGGATGGAAAGCTGAAAGCCGACCACCAAATTGAAACCGTTGCAGCACACTTCGACATTCTCCCAACTCTCGCCGATCTCGCCGGAGCGGAAATTCCGACTGAGCAAGTCGAAGGTCGCAGCCTCCTGCCACTCATCGAAAATCCGGATGCGGAATGGGCAGATCGCTATCTCTTTACTCACAAAGCACGCTGGGCGACAGGCGATGAACCGAATGATCATCAGTGGGCGAACTGGGCGGTAAGAAATGAACGCTTCCGCCTTGTTGGCGCCGCCACCGCCAAGAACATCATCGAGAAGAAGAACAAGAAAGCTGTTCAATCGAAAGACATGCTCTATGACATGAAGGCTGACCCCGGTCAGACGACCAATGTGATTGATCAATTTCCTGAGATCGCAAAAGAAATGTGCGACGCCTATGACGCATTCTGGAAAGAGACACGACCTCTCATGGTCAACGAAGATGCTCCCATGTCACCAACCCGCCCCTACCACGTGCTCTTTGAAAAACAAACTGCCGAAGGCGGGATTCCAAAATGGGACGCTCCGGAGCTGTAGGGTAACGAGCAAAAACCCTTTCCGGTAGAGGAGTGGATCTGCTAGTTTCCCGCATGCGCATTGCCCTCATCGTCCTCTGCCTCCTCCCCGTCATTCTGTCGGCTCAGGAACCTCCCTACGACGTCTACCCGGAAGCTGAGCCGCCTTACTATCGGATCCGATATGAAGGATCTGAAACCGTCGGCGAACTCCGCTTTCCGGTGAAATACACTGTCTGGATACCAGCAGGCGTCGAGACCCTTCGTGGCGTCGTCGTGCATCAACACGGATGCGGCGAAGGCTCCTGCAAGTCCGGTCTCACCGGTGCCTTCGACCTGCACTGGCAGGCCCTTGCGCAGAAGCACGACTGCGCTCTGCTCTCTCCCAGTTATGAACAACCCGGTGATGCTGAGTGCGGGCTTTGGTGCGATCCAAGAAATGGCTCTGGCGACAAATTTCAGGAAGCGCTCAAGGATTTGGCTGACCTGTCAGGGCACCCGGAACTTGCGACTGTTCCCTGGGCTCTCTGGGGACACAGCGGTGGTGGAGTCTGGTGCGGGGGAATGACCCTGCTGTATCCGGAACGAGTAGTGGCATCGTGGCTTCGATCTGGAATCGCTCCCCTCGAAAAGCTGGAGAACCGGCCCGACCGCAAAGTTTTCGAGTGGAACGACGGCGTCGTTGGCGTGCCAATCATGTGCAATCTGGGCACCGGAGAAGGTTACTCCGTCAAAGATGGAAGATTCTCGGGCGTTTGGCCGGTGGTAGAACCCTTTCACCGGAAGATCCGGTCTGAAGGCGGGCTCATTGCTGTTTCCATCGATCCCCTGACCGATCACGAATGTGGCAACCAACGCTATCTTGCGATTCCCTGGTTCGACTCCTGCCTGTCGGACCGACTGCCTGAAGAATCAGGAGGTGCCCTGCTGCCGATGCCTGGCGAAGGAGCGTGGTTCGCGGTGGTCGAGGACCTCGCCATCACCGCCGCCGCAGACTTCGGAGGAGATCTTGCCGCGACTTCCTGGTTACCGAATCAGGAACTTGCCGAAAAGTGGGCGGCCTACATGAAGGACACCAATATTCCTGACACAACTCCACCCCCGGCTCCGAGTGAACCTTCCGTTGAAGGCAAAGTGCTGACCTGGACTGCCGAAGCCGACCTCGAGAGTGGCATTGAGCGCTTTCTCATCGAGCGCGATGGGGAGGTCATCGCCTCCGTCCCGGAGACCCCGAAGAACCGCTTTGGTCGTCCTCTCTTTCAGGGACTGCAATACAGCGACACGCCGGAGCAACCGCTCGTGGAGATGACGTTCACCGATGAAACCGCCGAGCCGGAAAAGGAATACACCTACCGGGTGATCGCAGTGAACACCGTCGGATTAAAGTCCGAGTAGCGGAAGGAGAATGATCGGCTTGGCCGTTTCCCGATTGGTCTTGACCATCTCGTGACACCGATCACACTCGCGGGATGAGGAGATCGGTTGCCCTGCTACTTTCGCTTGCCTGTATACTCTTCTCGCCGATGCGGTCTGCAGGAGAAGATCTCATCCGTGTTCAGGCGACCCTCTATGAGCTCGAAGAAGCGGTCAGCTCGACTTCAACACAGGAAGAATTGGCTGAACTGGCTACTAAAGTAGCCACGGGCTCACGCCTCTTAAAACTGGAGACTTCAAGTCTGACCGTGCCAGGAGAAGAGGTCATCAGTCGCCACCTTACTAAACTCTATTTTCCAAGCGAGTATACCGATGCCAAGTTACTTCGCAGTGCGACTGACACCGAGACCTACTCGCTCAAAGATACGGGAGACTCGAAGGATGGATCTACCTTGATTGTCCCGGTGCAGCCAACACGGCTGACCTCGGCTGAAACCGGAACCACCCTAAGTATTGTCCCAACCCTCAAATCGAATGGCAGCATTCACCTGAAAGGGAGCCTGGACGAAGTCACCTTGGTGGATTTAACGGAGGAAAACAGTCCCTCGAGAGTCACTGCCAGTCGAGGCACCAACGGTAACCGGCAAGTCGAGCTCACCACGAATTCGAAAAAGAGCCCTGTCCTACACACTTCACGGACTGCAATCTCTGCCACGTTACCGGACCAAAAATCCACACATTATGTCATCGTGAAAGCGAAGACATCGTGCTTGAAAGACCCCGCGAATTTGCCGGCCTCTGAGACGACCATTGCGACCGGCACGACGGTTCGAACTCTCACGATTCCGAACAAGGACAGTCAAATTCCGATTCACCCGGCACGGCCGGAAGCAGAGGAATTCCTACTCCTTGCCCTCAGGGCAGAAGCGATAGAGATCAAATCGCCACCCAAACCCACCAAAGATAGGAAGATTTATGTGACTGTTAGGTTCGTGGAGTCTGATGACGCGGATTCCCGAGTTGCACCAATTCTTACCGACCCGCAGTTCCAGCTAGAGATACGCAGATTGAATCAGGAAAAAGGTGTCGATCTACTGTCCGCTCCATCAGTGATGGCTGTGTCGGGACAGAGAGCATCCATCGAAGTTGGTGAACGCCTCACTTTTCCGACCGCCTATGATCCGCCAGCGTTTGGCCCCGGCCTCTCAACTCAAGAGGGAACTTTTCCGGTCTCACCATCGGCTCCCACGGTGTTTGAACATCAACAACTCGGAATCAAGATGGAACTTACGGCCACCCTTAGATCTGACGGCTTGATCGAAGTTCGGACTGACACTCGCATTAAAGAGCCTTCTGGATTCCTTAATTACGGAAATCCCGTCGTCATGGTGGAAAGAAGAGCACTTGGAAAACCGGTTCCGGTGGTGATCACGGAAAATCAGATCCAAGCTCCAGTCACGTCGGCGCGCGAGCAAACCTCTACCATTGTCCTACAGGACGGTCATACCGGAGTGGCCATGAGTCTGACTGATACCCGTTCTATCAAAATCGAAGACAAGGGTCTCCTTGGATTGACCAAAAATGAGTATGTAGAGAGAACGCCTCGGCATCTCACCGCATTCGTCAGGGCCCAGTTAATGGACTGACTTCACTCAGCCGTCAGCATCGCGACGATGTAGTCGGTCTCATTCTCATACTGCGGATGCGTCTTTCCTTTGTAGATCAGCTCGCAGGAAACTCCCACCTCACGGCAGCGCTCCTGCAACATCACGCCAAAATTTGCCGTGTGGGTCGGGTCCTTCTGAACTTCCCCCACAGCCGGCGGAGCTGAGTAGACGAGAAAGACCGGAGGGTCGTCTTTGCTCACGAGCGCGTAAGGTGAATACTCTTCGATCCAAGGGGCAATCCGCTCTCGGGCTTCATAGAAATCATTAAATCTCCGAAGGCCGAAGGCGTGGCCTCCATACTTACTGTTCGGCGTCCACTCTCTCATCTGAGCCGGATCGAGTGAGGTCTGCGCTCCCTTCACCGCAGCGCACCAGAGCCGCGTTGATTCGCGGGCAATCGGATCCTCGCTCTCAGGGTCGGCGAGGTCATCATGAAAGGCGAGCCACAAAGAAGAGCAAGCGCCTGCGGAACCGCCCATCGCGCCGATTCGCTCTTTCTCGAGGTTCCATTCTCCGGCTTTCGAGCGAACGAACTGAAGTGCGCGTGCTGCATCATGAAGCGGGCCTTTCACCGGAGGTACCACGCCATCTTCAGTCGCCTGCTTCGTGTAGCGGTAGTTGATCGCCACGACTGAGATCCCAGCTTCAAGAAGCTGATTGGCATTCGCAAACCGATCGAGTCGTTCCTTGCTGCCGCCCGACCAGCCCCCGCCATGGATGACAAAGGCGACCGGTGTCGGTGAGTCAGACTCCGCTTTCCAGAAATCGAGGACGTGGCGCTCGTGTTCGCCGTAGCGGATCTCTGCGAGGGTCGGCTTGGGAACAGATTTACCGTAGGTGGGAGGAGCGTCCTTCTCCTGGGCAAAGAGAGGGGTTCCAAAAATAACGAGGAGTAGAGCAAGCGGGAGTTTCATAAGCCCTGAAGCTAGAGGTTCCGAACGCGTCGTGCAATTCCGCTCCTGCGTATCGATTTTTCTTAACCCATTCTGACGACACGAATGCGCTACGCTTGCTCGAATGGAAAAGAATAGCCACGAATTCCCAGGATAGAGATTCGTTTCATTCCTTAAAATTCGTTCTTCATTCGTGTTAAAAACCGAATCTGTTTTGGGAGAAATCAGCCTCTAATGATTGTGAATGATGGCCCGGCGACCGCGGTGCTTTGTTTCCGTGTATTCTGTGTTTTCCGTGGTTAATCGCTGCAATGCCTCCGCCTTTTTGAACCACTGAAAACACGGAATACACAGACAGGTTTTCGTCCCTGAGCATCTATCGCGAACCTCCAAGTCCAGAGACCAAAGCATTCCCCTTCGTAAGCCTCGGGACAAAGGCAGAGATACCATCGCTACCTGATGCTCACCCTGCAAAGCTCACCGAAGGCACTCCCTTCACGCCCGGCTCGGCCTGGAAAAGTCGTCCCGCATTTTCCTCATCAAGATTCGGAAATTTCCCTGTCGTGATGTAGAGCGTCTTCAGTTCGGGCCCACCAAAGGTGCAGGAGGTCGGACCCGTCACTGGAAGCTCGACCTTGTCGAGGATCTCTCCACTTTTCGGATCAAAACAAATCACCGCGCTGCCCCGGCAGAAAACGACCCAGAGATTGTCGTTCTCATCGATCGTCATGCCGTCGGGCGAACCTTCGAGTTCCTGCGTGTCGATCGCGATAGATTCGTTGCTGATCTCGGCAGTAGCGTTGTCGAAATCAAACGCCCGAATCTTTTTGGACGGCGTGTCGATGTAGTAAAAGGTCTTCGCGTCTGCGGTCCAGGCGAGGCCGTTGGAATTCGTTACGTTTGGATATTTCAAAGAGTGCGACAGATCAGTCTCGAGACAGTAGAGCGCGGCATCACCGGTTTGTTTTACGGTGCTGATCGTGCCCGCCCAGAGCCGTCCTGCAGGGTCACACTTCCCATCGTTGAATCGATTCTGTGGCTTTTTGTCAGGCTCTGGATCAGCGACTGGAACTTTCTCTCCTGTCGCCGGATCCAGAAAGGCGATCCCATTGTCTCCTGCCATGATATAACCGCCCTGCGCCCGGGGAACGACAAGTCCGACGCGTTCTCCGACTTCGAGCGACGTTTCTGCTCCTGTCGCCGGGTCGAAGGTGTTTACGCGATGCCCTTCGATATCGACGTAGTGAAGGACTCCATCGTGCCAGACCGGGCCTTCGCCCCATTTTGAAAATTGCTCTCCTGCTAAGGTTACCATGTCGAGACTTTCGGGGCAAAGGCCCGAGATTCAACCGGTGTGCGTGCAAAAGGCTGACAAAGTAGAAGCATGAATTTGCATGAGTGGGCTTTGACCCTTGCTCTCTTTGCTCGAAACTATTCGCTGCGTCAGCCGTCTCACAGGTTTTGAGCGGGGACTCAACCCTGTTAGGTCCGGCAATTTGTGGCGACGGGACTTCTGCCGTTGAGCCAATGCAGGCGGGCAGAAAATTCTTCGTTGAGCCTTATCTCTTGACCGCCTCACTTCACTTCATTTCCGACTCGCCTTTGTCCCTAAGGTTCGCTACAACCGAATCCATGAAGATTGCCATCCTTACACTCGCCCTCATTGCCATCGCTTCATCTACCCTCGTCAGTTGCACAACAAACGACGGTTATCCTCCCCGTGGTATGCATAACGATGACCCCATGCCTGCAGCGGTTCGGAGACATCAGCAGCGGATGCGGAGATAGCGGAACTTTCCGCATAGTCGGGTCGCCATTTTTCCACGTAAAACAGGGATAGATTCGAGACCATCGGTCACGTGGCCGAGACCCATACGAATTTTATCGTTAAGATTTTCGTTGGGTCCGGAATGTGTCGTTCGTCAAAGTTTTCGTCGATAGCTGCTGCAGTAGGTGACGAACCAGCGTAAAACAAATCAATCGCCGCTGATCAACTTCCGCATTGCGTCTGATATCGTGCCTTGGGATTGGAAGTGTAAAAACCTAACACAATTCCATTTTTTTTTCATAAAGCTCAGCGAGGAGGCTTTTGGTCTTTGGTCAGGCCCTCACGTTCAGACGAGGAAACCTTGCTTTGGGTAGCGAGGTAATTCTTCAGTCCGATCCTGCGCAGATACTGCAGGCGTTTTTTCATGGCGTGAGGGCCTAGCTCTCGCCTTAAAATCGCCAGTAGTGCGCTGAAGCTATCGGAAAGAAGTAGATCATGCCGTATTCTGTGGACATGGATTGCCGAGGCTCTTGTGTCGCTTGTCTTGTAGAATCGTGATCGGGCAATGGTCATGATTCGTTCCTGCCGTTGATCCCTGGGGATGGAGTCGAGGACCTGCGCAGGGAAAGAAATATCCAGATCTTCGGACAGAATTTGAATCGGAATCCAGAAAGTACGGGGAAACCTCAGCATGTTTACCCACCGCAGAACTTTCGTCCATTGAATCGATTCACCTTGAGTCTTCAGGATCCACGCGACACCCCATGCCGTTTTTAATCCGCGGTGATAGCATTCGGTAGAGAGATGAGTCGTTAGATGGATAAGGAAAGCCTCCGGTTCCATGATTCGGAGTGGTTCCCAGTGAGGGACGGGAACAGTGTGCGCGATCATCGCTTCTTCCGGCAAATTCCACGTTTTGTCCGCAATGCGAGTGTGGATCTCTAAGTTCAATCCCTTGAATGAAATCGGATCCAGATGCTGAAATCCAGGATCGAAACTTGATTGGGCATCGCCGGTAAATCCTCTTTCGAGAAGTAGGTTGCGAAGAGATAGAGCTTTATCGGGGGGAACGAAAAGATCAATGTCGCCTAGCGCCTTGCAAGGCTGGTCCTTCTCAATTTTCCAACTCTCCAAGATGAGAGCTCCTCCTTTGAGAACTATTGCGTTTTCGATCCTCGCTATTTTTAGAGCCTCACGGATTTCTTCGAAAGCTGCCCGGGTGACATTCATTCGGATCGCTTCTCTGAGGGAAGCATCCTGAATTCCTTGTTGAAAGTAGCTCGGGCAGATCGCTTTTACGGTCGCGTCCTCAAAGAAAGAAAGAGTGGGGCTAGCTAGTCCATTTAGGGAGATCTGTTGGAGAGTTCGTGCCCAATCCAGGTCGGTCCTCCTCACGATGTTCAATGGGATCTCTTTTCGACTTCGTCGAGCCAACGAGACATCCAGTATCAGGCTCGTAATTCCCGCGCTGTTTACGAAAGCCATGTTCATGGAACCGTGCCTGCGTTTTTGCTCTATCAACATGCGAGCTGCCAGCCTCTCCGCAATTTTTTCTTCCGTTTCGAGTGCCTGATAGATCGCAGCGACCGCTTCCTGGTGGGAATTGATGTGCAAACATAAATCGCAAATCCCGTTGTATTGCTGCCGGGGTACGAAATCCAGTTCCGGGATATTGCGTATCTCCTCAAGCAGTCTGGTCGGTCCGAACGTTCGGATGGTTTCCAATATCGGGTCGTTTCTGTGCTTCTCGAGAAGCTCAGGTAAAGTTGATTGATTTAATCTGCCGACTACGAGAGGTGAATCGTCTTTTGAGAAATAGGAGGGACCGTTGCAGGCAATCAGTCTTCCATCGTCTGTGATGGCAGGGCGCTCACAGGCGTTGCAGAATCCTCTTGTTTCGCTTCTGAGTTCAGAGCCAGGGAGTCCTTTGGCTCTCCCTACCGGCTGAATGTCGTAGAATCGGAGGTCAACTTGACTGAATCGACTGATCGAAGAGATCAGGGGTGAAAGTGCTTCATCGGACTTGAGGCGGGTGAGATTAATCTGAAGCCCAAATCCTATTTCTTCGCATGCTTCTGCGATTGTTAGGATGGGATCAATGCCATGAAACTCATCATGAAAAGTGTCATAGCTGATGGTGAGTTGGGAGAGGCCGGCAGATCGAAACTGACGAAGAATTCGAATCACATTCTCTAGAGTATCTGCTCCCCAGAAACCGTTAGAAACCACAGCTGTCTGAAGATTGTATTTCTGGGCGTGTCGCAGAAGTCTTACGAGGAGATCATGGTCTAGCGTGGGCTCTCCTCCGGTGAATTGAATCCAGGGGATCCCTGCAAGAGCGGTATCCTCAATCATCTGACGTAGCGTTTCCTCCGAAGTTGAATCCTTCACCGACGGAGAGCTTGCGACGCTGCAGTGGCCGCAACTCATGTTGCAACGCCTCGTTACCATCAAGGCGATCCCCGGGGTCATTGAATTTCGTTCGTTGAGCATTCCAGATGGTTCCTTAGGCGCTGCGAATCAAATTCAGGATCGTTGAACTCATCGACGAAAGGCTGCGTCGCGGGATTGAGTATACCGGTGCCTTTGATGTGAGGTCCAGGATTGAGGCAACTGTGCTTGAGGGAGGCACGTCGGAGAGGCGAGCGGTCGATCTGATTATTTGTAGCAATGCTTCTTGAGGATCCAGCTTACTTGCTTTCGAATCATTCCGTTTCTCTGGATCCAGAAGAAAAACCGCATTGATGTCTGCAGTTGGCGAGTCACTGGTCGGACTTCGGATCTCGGAAGGTTGAAAGAGGTGACGGACTTCTTTTTGAACCAATTGCTTTGCATAGAGAGAGGACGCGCGAATTGCGTTCAGCGATAGGGGTGAAAGAGCCTCAAAGGTGGACGAGCGTAGCGAAACACGGCGCAGCAGCGGCGCAGCAATTAGTGGGGTTGTTTCCCCCAAGACAAGACAACGGTCATCGCCCAGGATATCAAATCCTGATTCCCAGAGTTTCACTGTCAGAGTGGATTTTCCAGCTCCAGATTTGCCAATCAGGAGAATTCCATTCTCGTTTTTATCGCGAAGAAGAGCTGCGTGGATGGGCAGAGCCTTCGGGGAAGCACGGATGATTTTTCCGCAAACTTGATACTCGAGGTAGTGGAGGCAGTCGTTATGATCAGAGAATTCAGCACTGTTATGGCTACTGTGCTGCTCTTGTATTCGCCATGAATCAGAGCTTCCGGAGATGTGCCAACTAGTCTCGAAGGGTTCGCACAAATCGACAGGAAACTCGTGGTTCCATGGGGATCGAGAGAACAGGCGCGAAATAATTTCGACGAGCTCCTGGTCATGACATGTAATGAGAAAGGAAGCGTTCGAATACTGCCAACGGAACTCTGAAGGCCCGCTTTCGCTATCCATTTTCAGACTCGGTGATGTTGATCATTTGCCGATCACTGACTTTCTCAAGAAAGGCTTCAACGTCCTTTCGTAACTGGACCTCCTCTTGATCGGGAAAACTGGACTTCAGAACATGAACCAATTCGACGACACTCAGTCCACCTGGATTTGATGAAAGCGAATCCCACAGAATACTGCCCGTTGGGTTCAGGACGAGAACTTTAGAGGCAGACGAATTTCCAATGACGATGCGCTTTCCTGATTTTGAGGTGTTCACCCCTTCGCTAGGAAAGTATCGACTAGTCAGCAAATTGAGAATTTCTCCGGTGATAAAACGATAAGATCTAAGTCACTGGAAATCAGGGATTTGGCATTGATCCGACAGGAATGACCTGGCCTGCATAGAGCTGCTCCATTTCGAGAGCTTCATCAGTGAGTTCCAGCTCAATATCTGGTGCTTGATAGGACTGCTGATCAGGTGCCGTCATGCGATTATCTGCAGCCTGTTTCTCATCGTGTATCATTTCGGATGGTATGCGTCCGGATTGAATAGTCAACGGGAATAGTTTTTCAGTAGCATCCGGGATTCGCGCTGTGTTCCTGCCCCATCAGGATCTGTAAGTCGCTGACGGTTCTGAGCATGGAAATACCAATACCCATTATACTCTGGTCAATCTTACGGAGGCGGAATCTCAAGTTGGTCTGATCAAAACGAACGGGTTTATTCGGCTACGGATCGCCACGAACCAGATCGATCCCCGCCGGCTCCCACAGTTCAATCGCGTTACCTTCGGGATCTTTGAGGTGGGCGAAACGTCCATTCGGATAGACCGTTTCTTCAACCGCCACCTTGATCTCCGCCGCGCGGAGCTGTGCCACCATCGTGTCGAGGTCCCGGACCCGGAAATTGATCGACCAGGTACGCGAGGGGCGCTTCCCGGATTCTTCGCGCGAAGGCTCGGCTCCAAAGATCGTGGGTCCGGCGTCCTGCCACCAAGAAGGGTGTTCATAGTTTTCCGCGTAGCCTGCGATGCCGAAGTTCTCCTGATACCATTTCGTGAGCGCTTCCGGGTTCTCACCGTAGAAGAAAAACCCGCCAATGCCGGTGATCTTTTCCATGGGCAAATGGTGAGGACTTGAGAGGGGTTGGTCAATGAGTCAATTGACTTCGCTTTGCTCAGTTACTCTTCGAATCTGTTGGGTTTCGGGGTGTGGGAGAGGAAACCCTCAAGAAATTTCGTCGGACCCCTTGGCTCAGCTGATCAGGAATACGGCAGTGGAAAACTTCAGCTGCAAGCGAACGGCACCACCTATCATCTCACCAAGCAAACGCACGACGGCAGCATCCGCTGGGTAGGAACCTCAAATGGACCCGGTGGCGTTTATCAGGTGACGATGAACCGATAGCCCGCCAAGCAGCTAAGTGCTAGGCCTCGTTCATTTCAGGACCCGACCCTAAGATGTTGCGAACTCCCTGGGGGCGCGAAATTCGTCTCAGACTTGCCAGGTGTTCATATCTCTGATTTGAACCGTTTTGGACTCGCCGTCTTCAGCCATCAGGTCGAAAGCATGAAAGGCATCGGCTAGGGAAGTCTGATAGATCGTTTTCCCGTCGCTTCGATTCCTTTTCTTTCTTCCCTGCGATGAAAGGCCGGGTGGGGGAAGTTCGTCCCTTCACTGTGCATCATTCCATCGGAGGGGAGTTCTCGATTCGCGAGGGCCCGTGGAAACTATTGCTGACCAATAAGGTCAAAGGCGGCTGGGGTGGGATGCCCGCTCAGGAAGCCGTCGAGACGCCGGTCGAACACGTTCAGCTGTTTCATCTCGGCGACGATCCCGGCGAAACGAAGAATCTCGAAACCATCCACCCGGATAAAATCGAAGAGCTCGTCAATCTACTCGCGAAAGCCATGGCTGACGGACGTACCACGCCGGGTGAAGGTCAGGACAATGAAGGCTGGCCGATGCTGCAGAGGGAGATCATTCAGTTATTTCCGCAGTTGGGTGAGCCGGAGTAGACGCAAGAGGTCTTTGGTCTGTTTCGGCTGGATTGATACATCGTTACCAAAAATCCCCACAGAGTATGACGGGGCTCCGAATTGGTGCCGATCCTCGTGATTCCTATCCGAACACTTGATTCAGTGATTGGTCCCGGATTGATTCCAGTGTCTCTTTTTCTGCTTTGGCTTTGCCCATGACTCGCAGAGAAAAGACCGTGCCGAGCAAAAACGCGGCTATCTCATCAACAGGGCGAGAGGATTTTAGCTCGCCTGTGATCTTGGCGTCTTCCAGGATCTCGCTGAAAATTTCTCTATTCGTTTCAAGATATTGTCGCGCCGCGCTCCCTCCTGCTCCCTCATGGGAGGCAAGCTCAAGGAGGGTATTGATTATCAGGCATCCCCGGCAAGTTTGCTCCGAATCCATTTGGTTGATGATGGAATCAAAGATCTTGAGAAATGCCTCTTTCGCAGAGGAACTGGAGCGCTCGATATCTCTAAACCTTGCCTGAGCCATTGAGGAATAGTGCTCCAGGCAGGCTAGAAGGAGTTTCTCTTTGCTTCCGAAGGCAGCGTAAATGCTCCCGGGATTGAGACCCATCGCACTCTTTAAATCTCCTATGGAAGAGCCGTAATAACCTCGTTCCCAGAATACTTCCATCGCCTGCTCAAGCACCAGGTCTCGTTCAAACTCAGCAGTTCTCCCCATGCCTGAGGATAGCTTTTGTTGAATGGTTGTTCAAATAAAAATTGACAGCCCTTGGGGAAGGTGTTTTTCTTGAATGAACCTTCAAGAAAATATGATAGATACTCTTCGGTTAAAACAATGCCTCTTTGTCGGAGGCGTTTCGGTAGGAATGGCGCTCTCTCCGGGATATCTGGACGCAGAAGAAACGACCTTGCGCGAAAAGCTTCTCGAACGTGCCTCACAGTCAGGAATGCCACCGGAGGCAAAAGCGAAAATGACACAGCATCTGAACGAACTCACCGATTCAGACATTGTTAGCAAAGCAGTGAAAACGGGTGACAAGGCTCCGGATTTCAGCTTGAAAGATCACACAGGTGTCGAGCGGTCTCTTTCTGAATATCTTGAGAAAGGTCCGGTGATATTGACCTGGTATCGTGGCGGTTGGTGACCCTACTGCAACCTTGCCATGCGTGCCATGGCAGACCATGCAGATGAGTTCAGTTCGAAGGGTGCAACGGTTCTCGCTCTCACTCCGGAGCTTCCGGATTACAGCGCTGAAACGGCTGAAGAAAATGGAGTGCCTTTTCCAATACTAACGGATGTAGATCTCCAGATAGCGGAAAAATACGGGCTCGTTTTTGATCTGGGCATTATTGCAGATCTCTTTGAAGATTATGCAAAATTATCGGAGAGACATGGTGAAGATTCGAAGTCGAAACTTCCTCTTACCGCAACTTACATCATCGATAGCGACGGTATCGTTCGCTACACGTTTATTGACCCGAATTATCGTAAACGAGCCGAGCCAGCGGATTTGGTATCCGAGCTGGAAAAGTTACAAGCAACGGAGTGACCAAGCCAGCGCTCTCGCCTCGCATTTCAAACTATTAGCGAGCCCTCAAGATGAGAACAGACTCTATATTCGAAAAACACCTTTCCTTCTGCCTCCTTTTCTTGAGATTGGGCATCGCGGTTGTTTTCGTGATGTGGACACTTGATAAGTTTTTGAACCCGGAGCATGCGAAAGCTGTATTCACCAAATTCTACGGAGTTACCTCTTCGAGCGACCTCCTGTTCTACATCGTAGGGGGACTGCAATCACTACTTCTCCTGGCATTTATCTCAGGCGCTTTCAAGTCAGTTTCGTATTTAGGGGTTCTTTTAATGCATGCGGTTTCCACCCTGAGTTCATTCAAACAATACCTGGATCCTTGGGCTTACCCTTACCTCCTATTTTTTGCCGCGATTCCCATGTTGGCGGTTTGCCTCTTACTGTGGAGGTTTCGAAACTACGATCGACTGTTTTCAGTGGACGCTGCGAGAGACCAGTCTGGCCTACCGAAACTTAATGTTCAGTTAAAATCCAAAGAGCGCTGATGGTTCAGAGCTCAGGAATAAAGATTTCCTGCTCCCACCGGGTATTTCCTCATTTTTGCCGTTCCAACGAGAGTTTCAAATAGTCGTTGCCCGCCAGTATCCAAGGACGAGTCAATCGCCAAGCGGGATCGAAAACAGCGTGACGCGTACCTCCGACGGAGCCTCTTCTTCCACTGCATCTTCGATGATGTCCGCGTTTTCGTCTTTCGCCGCATCGATATAGGTGCTGCTAAGAGAAATTCGCTCCATGACAAACCTAATGGCTTCGTCTTCATCGATCTGACCATCTTCGTTTTTATCGACTAGAAAGAATTTTTCGTTCCGTTCGCGCTTCTCCCGATTCGCAGCCTTCCACTCCTCGTTGGAGATTTTTTTGTCGTCGTTCAGATCGTAAATACTCAATTGCGCTCGGTGATCATGCAAAGCTACTTCCCGCTCCGTCAGTTTGCCATCATCGTTTCGATCAGCTTTCACCAAATCTACACTGGTAGTTTCCTCATCGTCGTTTGGTGTGACTTTCGCGAGCGGAACTACCTCCACGCTATCGTGCATCTTTTTGATCGGGACTTCCTTTGCAGCAGGGACGACCTCTGCGACCGGGATATCGGCTGGATCTTCTGCCTTTGCACTATGGTCGTCGGCTATACTGCTTGAGGGGATCAATGCGAAGATAGACGCTGCTACGATAGCGAAATCGAGAGGGGCTCTTATTTTCATTTCCGATGTTACGCTAGGCGGCAAGAACTCGACGCAGTTTGCCGACTCTTTCAAGAACCGCTTGGAACAGAATTCGTCGAACTTCAGGAAGAATTCACGGATCCAGAGAACCAGCAAACGGCACTCAATAGTTCTCGCCTTAGCCTCCTCGGCGCGGACCGGTCACCCACACCTATTGACACCTTGATTCCGGCGAGGCACTCTACCGTGATGAGATCCTCCCTGTTGATTCGCCGTCTCTGTGCCTTCACTGCACTCGCCTTTTCGGCCGCTCTCTCCGCCGCTGACAGTTGGCCCGACTTTCGTGGCCCCACTCAGGATGGTCACGTGGGGGCTACCAACCTGCCGGAGACGTGGAGCGAATCCGTAAACGTGATCTGGAAAACCGAGATGCCACTCCTCGGCTTGTCGTCACCGATCGTTCTCGAAAATCAGATCTGGTTGACCACGGCGACGGTGGAGGGCCACGAATACTATGTGCTTTGCGTCGATGCGACGACGGGTGAGATCGCCACCAATGAAAAACTGTTTCACGTCGATGACCCACAGGACATGGGGAATGGAGCGAAGGACAACAGCTACGCGACACCTTCCGCCGTCATCGAGCCCGGCCGTGTCTATGTTCACTATGGGAATGTCGGAACCGCCTGCCTCGACACCGAGACGAGCGAGGTTCTTTGGAAACGCGAGGACTTGGAGTGCTGGCACTATCGGGGGGCTTCTTCCTCCCCGGTTCTCTTTGAAGACCTCATCATCCTGACCTTTGACGGCGCCGACCTGCAGTATCTGGTCGCCCTCGACAAACGCACCGGAGAGACCGTCTGGAAAACCGAACGGTCCGCGGAGTGGAACGACGAGGATATCGACAAGCAAATGGTCAAAGAAGGAGACTGGCGTAAAGCGCACAGCACCCCGCTCATCGTTTCCATCGACGGAGAACCGGTCATGTGCAGCACCGGAGCGAAAGCTGCCTACGGCTACGATCCCCGGACCGGCGAAGAACTCTGGCGGGTCGATCACGATGCCTACTCCGCCTCCCCCCGACCGGTCTATCATGATGGCAGCTTCATCCTCGTGACGGGCTTCAGCAAAGGCGCGGAGATGATGTCGGTGAAAGCCGGCGGCCGCGGCGTGGTCAACGACACCCACATCGAGTGGCAAATCGGCACCTCGTTCCCGAAGTATTCGTCCCCCATTCTTGTCGACGACCTTCTCTATTACGCGATGGACGACAGCTTTCTCGTCTGCATCGATCCCAAAACCGGGGAGACGGTCTGGAAAGGTCGCGCCGGTGGTAAATACCGAGCTTGCCCCATCTATGCCGACGGGAAGATCTACTTCTTCAGTCTTGAAGGCAAAACGACGGTGATCGAGCCGGGCCGCGAATTCAAGATCCTCACGACGAACGAACTCGCCACGGATGCTCCTCTCGACGATCCCCGACGTGGGCCCGGTTTCATGGCCTCACCTGCCGTGGTGGGAGACGCGATGTTTGTTAGGACTCGGTATCACCTCTATCGGATTGAGGCGGATTGAGCTCTTCGATTCGACCTGGGCCCTAGACGTCCGGCAGGCAACGCTGCTCGAAACTGTTCGTCTTTCTCAGATACGAAAACTAGTCAGCGAGAGCCTACCAGTAGGTCTTCGTAGAAGAAGGGAAGATCAACGGCTGAGCGAGATCTTTCCTACCTGACCGTCAGCGAAGTTGATAAAGCCAGCCCATTGTCCGTCTGCCTCGCGGTTCAGCATATAAGTGGCACCTTGATTATCGGTGAAAACGATAAATCGATTTCTGGGATTGTTTCCGGTGAACTCGTAGTGCTCAGTCGGGGTGGTGATCGAGCCTCGGATGCTGTCGTTTCCGTTGATATTCTTCCAGACAATCGTGGCTTCCCCGAAGCCGTAGAATCCAGACATCGTGTAAGTCCTTGTCGTGCCTACGAATTTGGCGGGGGTAATTACCGGGTCGGAGGGAGCCGTAGAGACACCCCCAACTCGCGTTTTCCCGTGTTTGGTCGGAACCAGTTCGGCATGGTTCCCGGAAGCGTCCTTTCCGACCCACTTGAAGCTGTGACCTGTCTTCTGCTTTCTGAACTCATAGTAGAGCCCCGTCTCGGTGCGAAGCCAGATGAACCCGGAAGAGGAATTCCGTCCCGTGAACATCATTTCACCAGCAGCGAAGTCGATGAATCCATCGATCGAATCAAGCCCGCTGATATTTTTCCAATGTATCGTCACCGGCGTGGTCGATCCTTCACTGGCCAGTTGATAGAATTGAGTCGTTTTCGCCTCGGCGGTGGCGGCGAAAAACAGCATTCCGAAGGCGATGAGGGTGAAGGCAAAAAGACGGTTCGTGGATGAAATTTTCATAAGCTGCTGATCTGACGCGTCGGCTGCTACCTCTATGTATCTTTCGCGAAACAATCGCTGCAAACGGTCCGGATAAATGGCTCGCGAATCACTCATCGACTCTTGTCACGCCATTCTTACCTGACCTCGCTGAACTGATAATTGACCTGCTCCGTAAAGTTTATCTCGACCAATCAGGTGGGAACTCAGCCTCGTTTACCAGTTGAGAGGATTGCCGAATCTCCGCGTTTTCTGTAACATCTGCGTCGAATTGCGATCTACCCCCATACGGCCGCATTCACTCGGTAACCGCTTGTTCCGGGTTTCCATGATGACAGGAATCCTCGGAAACCGACGTTTGTTTCTATTTTCGATCCGACCACCCTATGAAAATCCTACGATTCCATTTCCCCCTCGCGCTTCTGCTGACAGTGGGATTCTTTCTCCCTTCGGTATCCGACGCTCGCGTCTGGACCAGTACTGATGGCCGCAAGCTTGAGGCCATCTTTGAGAGCCTTGAAGGCGATACGATCACACTCAAGCTTCGCAACGGTCAAAAAGTGAAGTTTTCTCTCTCCAAGCTCGTTGAAGAAGACCACGAGGCCGCCAAGCGATTTGACCTCGTCGGCGACGACGCCATGACGATGGCCTCTGCCAAGAAGATTGACTATCTCCTCGCTCGCAATCTCGGAGCCAACGAAATCAAGTCATTCAACGAGCGTCTCCCCGACGATCTCTTCGTGAGAAGGATCTATCTCGATGTCATCGGGCGCATTCCGACGCGGGATGAGTTTCAGGAGTTTACGGATAGTGCCGACGAGGACAAGCGTGCCGTTCTGATCGATACCCTCCTCGCAAGCAGTGGCCGGGCCAGCCACCTCTTCAACTACTTTGCGGATATGTATCGTATCCGGGGGGACTTCCGACGGGAGTTGAGCTACGAGCCATACGCCCAGTGGTGGCGCGATTCCCTCGAATCGAATCAGCCATACGACGAGATCGTTCGTGAGATGATAACTGCCGATGGCAACCTGGGACACAACCCGGCGAACGGATTTCTGCAGCGCGACGAGGGGATGGAGTTCGACGCCTTCTCCAACTTCGGTCAGGTCATGATGGGCATTGATGTGAGTTGCGCGCAGTGCCACGACCACCCGTTCGAAGAGTGGACCATGCATGACTTCTACCAGATGGCTGCCTTTTTTGGTCAGACGCAGCGTTCCACGGGCAACTACATGGCCGCGAGCGGCGGGCGCTACCGTGCCTCCATTCCCGGGGCTCCTGAGGAATGGTCGCAGGATTTTCGCAAGTTCACCGAAAAGAGCGGCGTCGATCTGGACAATCGAAACGAGCGCCGCCAATTCGGGTGGTACATGACGGCTCTGGGGCTCAATCTCGCGGACAACGACGAGATCGAAATTCCGGTTCCAAAAACGATCGATGAAGTCGGCGGATCGATCATGGCTCCGCTGACTCTCTACGGTGACAACGCCAACATGAGTGGCAAGTCCCGCCGCGAGGCCCTCGCGGAGTGGATGACTTCTCCGACGAACGAGCGCTTTGCCCTCAACATTGCCAACCGGATGTGGGAGCGAGCTTTTGGCCAAGCACTGGTGGAGCCTGTGATCGACTTCCCGATGAACTGGGAGATCCACACCGGGCAGCCGGAAGTTCTTCAATTCCTCGCTCAGGAGATGGTGCGGGTGAATTTCGATCTGCGGGAGTTCATGCGGATTCTCTACAACACGCAGTCTTACCAGGGATTTTCCACCTATGATCGTCCGGTCGATGAGGGCGCTCATTACCTGTTCCAGGGCCCCGTCCTTCGCCGCATGCGTGCGGAGCAGGCCTGGGATTCCCTACTGACCCTCGCTTACGGTTCAGACATTGACCACGTCTATGGAGGTGACGGTTCCTTCATGAGAGAATTGCTCGACGTGGATTTCGAAAGCGACACGATGGAGGAAGTCTTCAAAAAGTTCGAGGCTTACAAGAAGACACGCAACAAAGGTGAAATGGTGCTGGCAGGGACGAGCACGCTCACTCCCTCCAAACCCGAAGTTCCCGTTGTGGACGGCATCAAGATGCTGCGTTCCTCGCGCCTTGCCCAGCCAGCAGGGGGCACCACTCTCCTCGCTGAGTTTGGACAGTCCGATCGACTGGTGACGGACAATCACATTTTCGATGGCACCGTTCCACAGGTACTTGCCCTGATGAATGGTCCCGTCACCACTCGCCTCACCGGCAGCAGTTCTCAGGTCGTTGAGGACCTCAGCGCTTTCGATGGTCCTGATGACAAAGTCCGCGGTGTCTTTTTCACGATGCTTTCGCGCTACCCCACCGAGGAAGAGTTGAAGAAAGGCGTCGCGATCATGGAGGAGTACGGAGACGACGGAGTCCGCGATCTCGCCTGGGTGCTTCTTAACACCCCTGAATTCCTCTTCGTTCAATAAGCCGAGAAGACCCTAACCAATTCCTATTTTACCCATCCAGTTTATCATGAAAATTAAAGAAATTGCCGGCAACAATGACCTTAGCCGACGCATCTTTATGGAGCGCACCGCAAAGGCTTCTCTCGGAGTCAGTGTAGCGACCACATTCGGAGCGGCTCTCTCGCAGAGGGCGATCGCTGAAGAGACCGCCGGTGGCGGAAAGGCCAAGAGCCTGATCTACATCTACTGCAGCGGCGGCATGACTCACCTCGACACGTTTGACCCGAAAGAGGGCAACAAAGAGGTGATGGGAGATACCAAGATCATCAACGGCAAAACCGACGGAATGCGTTTCGGTAGCTTCCTGAGCGGAATTGCCGAAGTGTCCGATAAGGTCTCTGTGATCAACAGCATGAGCAGCACCAACGGGGCCCATGCCCAGGCTCGCTACCAGATGATGACAGGCTACAACCAGCTTGCCACGATCGTGCACCCTCACATCGGGCCATTCGCTGAGAAATACTTCGGCAAGCGCAACGAGCTGCTGCCCGACAGTGTCGTCGTGAACCGGGGAACCTCGAACTCCGGCTATCTTGATCCTGCGTTGAGCCCTCTCCCAGTCGCCAACCCGGATGCCGGAATCGCCAACTCGGTGATGACAACGACGGAGGACCGCTTCAAGCAACGCATGGAAATGTCGCTCGATATCGGAAAGAACTTTGTCGACAAGTACCAGCACTACTCCAGCCCCAAAGGCTACATCGAGTTCTATGATCAGGCCTCTCAGTTACTTCAGAGCGAAGAACTCGAGGCCTTCGATATCTCAGGGGAGAGCAATCGACAGGACTACGGCATGGACAAGCTCGGGCAGGGCTGCCTGCTCGCTCGACGTCTCGTCGAGAACGGAGTTCGCGTGGTCGAAGTGCACTGCGGTGGATGGGACATGCACAATGACATTCAGGGTTCGATGTCCAATCGTCTTCCTTCCTTTGACCAGGCCGTATCGGCGTTGATCAAAGATCTCGATTCACGTGGCCTTCTCGAAACCACCATGGTGGTGGTAGGCACCGACTTTGGCCGCACCAGCCGGATCAATGATCGCGCAGGTCGCGACCACCAGCCGGCTGTCTTCTCCACGATGTTTGCAGGCGGTGGAATCACCGGAGGTCAGACCTACGGCGCCTCAGATGCAAACGGCCGCCGCGTCGGCTCGGACAAGGTAAGCGTCGAAGACTTTCATGCTACGATCGGCTATGGCCTCGGAGTCGCTCTCGACTATGAGATTTACTCTCCATACGGCCGCCCGTTTGTCTTCGGCAATCACGGCAAGCCGGTCACCTCTCTTTTTGGTTAAGCCTTCTGCTGAAGCGCTTTTCGAAAACAGGTTCGCGGGAAGGTCTCCTGCGAACCTGTTTTGTTGTTGAGCACCCCTGTTGGGCCTTCCGGTTAGCAAGGTAGAATCACTTCGCGTTTCGTTCGCGACGCTCCAAACCAGTCGAGCCGGATACGGTTCTTGGCCTTGGTTACGGCCAGGAGAAATAGAGGGACAGCCCTTTGAAGCGTCAATATTCGTTGTTTTACCCTTCGACGCGGACCGGCCACCAGCCGGCGTGACACGCTGATCCCGACTCAAGATGGTCATGTGGGGGCTAGCAAGCTGCCGGAGACATGGAGTGAATCTGAAAACGTGAAATGGAAGACTGAGATGCCGCTCCCCGGGCTGTCTTCGCCCATCGTGCTCGACAATCAGATCTGGTTGACCACCGCGGCAGTGGAGGGCCACGAATACTATGTGCTCTGTGTCGATGCGACGACCGGGGAGACGGTCTAATCCCCTAACGCCTCAACAATCGCATCGAGTCGATTCTTTTCCGCCTTCAAATCCGGAGCAAGGGAATTGACTTCCTGAATGACTTCCAGGGCGGCGACACAGGTATGGTATTGGGGACTCCCTTCACGAACCGGTGTGCGTCTATTGTTGGTTAGTGTCACAATTGTGTTTTCTGCTTCCTGCCACCGGGCCCGTTCGGTCTCTATTTTTGCGGTCACTTCGGCCAGCTGTATTTTCGCCTCAAGGAGCTTCTCCTCTTTCATCTCACTGGCCTTGCTCGGCATCATAATTGTCGGTGCCGGTGTCACGGCGACCGTTGATGAGTCCCCATCAGCAGGATTGCGCGCTTCGGAGACAAACGCGAAATTCAAACCTTCAGGGTTTAGCTTGGAGTATTCGGCGGGCTCATGCATGACCCCCTTGTTCTCATCACTGAGAAGCTTAGCCCGTTCGCGCACCTCAGTTCGGGTTCGGGCAAAAACCTCCATGAGATTTTTCCCGGGAATCTGAATGTTTTTGGCAAGGACTGACGTGAATAATCCATCATTCGCCTGCTGCCCTGCATCCGCCGAATAGCTGATTAGCATTCCACTCGGAGCGGTGACTCGACCGAGCCCTTTTTTTGCTCCCATCAAAGAGCGTGTTCCATTTTTGGTTTCCAGCTCCAGAGGATTGTCGCGGCACGAGTCCAAAATTACCAGCTTGAGCAATGCCCCGGTCTCATCAAGATCCGATATTGCTTTGCGCAACGCGAGCGTCTTGTAATAGAGTCGGTCCTTCATTCGCTGAACACTTTCATTTCCTGAAGCCTGGATTTCAGTATCTCGCAAAAGCAGGTAGTTTTCCCCGTGAAATTCGATCCCGTGTCCTGCGAAATAAACCAGTGCACACTCCGCTCCTTTCGCTGTCTCCACGAATTGGTCCATCGCCGTCGCAATCTCTTCGCGATTCCCGTTGGTAATCAACGTCACTTTGAAGGGAATAGGGAGGCTTCGCAGCGTTTCCGCGAGGAGTTCGGCATCCTTCACCGCAACCTGTAGCTGTGCGTTCGCAGGCAAATGATCATACTGATCGACTCCAATAATGAGAGCGGCCCGCTCAGAAACTCGATCACCCTTGTCTTGGGCGAAAAGTTGAGACGCTAGCGCACCGGCTATAACACACCCGCAAAGGCAGCGCATGCCGGCGAATAGTGTTTGATTTCCTTTGGTTAGCAGATTCATTTTTCGGAATATATCTTGAGACCCTGATCTAAGTTGATCGCGAAAAGGTTCAGTGTTCTGGTTGCCTTTTCAAGCCCAACGCCCATCGAGCCGGGTTGGAATAGTTCCAGAATGTGAAAGCCCAAAGAGCAGGCTAAACTTCACGGTGTCTCGGCTGAAGGATAGCATCGCCAGGTTCACTCCTGCAATTCTTCCATGACTTCGGGATTCTCAAGAAGTCTCGATCGTTCCGCGCGAGCGGCATCTCCGGCGGCGTTAATATCATCGATCAGCTTATTGACATTGTTGGTTGATTTGGGCCGGTTGGTCTGGTATTCGCGCATCAACTCCCCCCATCTCGATAGATCATCGGCCCAGTCCCAGGTCCTCTTGTCTAATTTGAGTTTGGAGCGGCGCAGCAGGCTGAGCGCATCCGAAACCTGGTCATGGTCAAAATCTTGTAGCTCCGAGACTTCCCCGTCTTGAATGACATCCACAATTTGATGGGCGTTCTGATCGATGAAAGTAAAGGAGCCGGGCAATGAAAGGGAATCAGGGATCCGTCCTTGTGCGAAGGTGAGAAGAATTGAAGCAGAAAGGTGGTTCGGCATGCCTTTTAGAATTTCTTGAAGCCTTTCAATCGCCTTGGGATGTCGAATCGAGTTGTAAAACGCCGTCGGATTCTTTCGATATATTTCCTGGATTTCGGAGAACCCGTTTAGCGCTGATTGGACCGATTCCGACTTCGTGCTGCGGGCAATGGAGTATGCCTCATCGAACGAATTGATGGAGAATACTTGAATCTCGATGATCGATCGAATGCCATCCATGACCACGGAATCGTAAACCGATGTGACATTGTCGAAAGGAATCGCAATGGTGGAGCATTTCTGATTGGTGGCGCCTCGAAGTTTGGCTTCAACGCCGCCGATGGGCTGAACGGAGCCGTCGGCATTCATGTCACCTGTCACAGCGAAGCCGGCATCGAGCGGATCACCAGTGATGGCTGATTCAAGAAGCAGAGCGCAGGCGACGGCGGCGGAAGGCCCGTCTTTTGGGTTGTACTTGTTCTCAAACGATATCTCAAGTGCATGTCCTCTTGGCCAACCGTTGTGGCGTAGTTGAGAAAACTTGACCACCTCTTCCAGCGCTTTTTGCATGGTGGCACCGACGTTTTGATTAAATTGCAGTGTGGCCGGAGTTTCCGGGGCTATTGGCAGGGCAATCAGTGTCATCGCAGAAGTGCTGCCTGCGTAATTGAGACCACCGAGATCGATCACGAGAAGGCTGTAAACACGAGACTGATTTCTTTTGATCTCGAGCGGCGCGGCGTGAGCATTCCCCGTGATAATGGCTTTCATGGGACCATCCGGGGGAGTCGAGTTATTTTTTGATGATGTCGTAGTTGTTGTGGGTTTGGAATTCTGTTTGCTTGGAAGGGTGAGCGAAAAGTCTTCACCCGGCGTGTATTCAACAATCAGTCCATTACCGAATACGGAGCTATCGACGTCTATCATTTCCCTTGCTCGGTTTGCATGACCGATCAGGATCCGACGCCCCGGATCCATGCTCTTCGGGCTCTCTTTTGCGAAAGGTGAGCCGTTGATCCATTTCCACTCTGTTCCGGTGAAAAATCCTCCTAACCAATACCGAAAGTCCGGTTTTGCTGCTGTAAGGAGCATTTTAATAAATCCATGTTCTTCGGCTGTTTCGATACAAGCGAGATACCCTCCCTGATTTTGAGCAAATTCCTGAGCTTGATCCCAGTAGAGTCTTTCATCATGTGCTACGACATCGTTCTTGGATTTCACATCATACCAATGCCCGTTGAACTGAATGGCAGAGTCTGGAATTCCTGAAGGACGAGCGGTAGGGGTATTTGAAGGTTGATTTCCCGACTTCTTTCTAAAGTAATTAACCAGTTCTTGTTGCCCCCCCGGCAAGTGCGACTCGACTTCTTCTTCAGGCGAGTATTCGACCATCAATCCGCCGCCCTCCTTGGTGTGTCTTCTAGCCTGAAGGAGAATGATTCCCTCAGCGAGGTTGTTGGCAAACAGCCGATTTTCGCTGTTTGTTTGGGATGGGTTCTTTAACTTTGACTCATCGACCGCGGTATTGTTGATCCAGCGCCATCCAGCGGTTTCTGAGTAGAATCCGCTGGTCCAGATGTGCCCTCCCGGTCGGGTTTTCATTAGCTCGATGATAAAAGCCCATTCATCGGGGGTTTCGATGCAGGCAAGATGCCCTCCTTTCTTTAACGCTATTTCATATGATTCGTCCCAAGTTGGTCTTCTGGGTGGGTCGAGGTCATTGCTCTTAATGAATTCATACCAATGCCCGTTGAAGTATTTGGCCGTCAAAGGTACTCCGGGCGGGCGCTCCTGGCCCTTGGTTTTCGCGAGCAAGAGAGTCCAAGCAAAGCACAGCACGGAAAGAACTCGAACGTGAGATAGAGACATGATTTTAGCACAGCGAAACTCAGGCGTTCTGTCAATGTTACTCCGTCGTCGAAAGTAGAATCCGGTTCAGCTATTTTAACAATTCTTCAAGCTCTTCGACACTCGACTTTTCAGTGATTGCCACCCGGGTCGAAAAGGTTCTATTCGTTTTCGCGAAAAGATCTTTCGGGCCCATGTCTTTGAACCTGTCAAGACATCCGGGAATCGAAGCTTCTTTGTTATTCTGCTTCTCTGATGCTCTTAAAGTTTCCCCTGCCTTCTCCTGCGATTCGGGTCAGGCAGCATTTCGTGACTAAGCCTACCCAAACCCACCCAACACCACCCCCAAACCCCGATACAACGCCATTTCACTCTTCCCCTGCAATGCCGCCGAAAAAGCCTCCACCCAGGGCGAAATCATCTCTGCCTCATATTGTGTCACCCACTCCTCGGGCGCACCACTCACACCGGCCCTCACCGCTAGAATCTTCGCGACATGGGTATCGGGCAGCTCCGCCAAATGCGGTGCTAACTCAGGCAAATCCTCCTCTGCAAACCATCGGCGGATCGAAAACTGTTCGCCGCTCTGGGTCTTCAGCCAATGCTCGGGCCTGGCCGGAGCAACGGCGGGGTAGATAAACAAGCGGCAAAATTCGACGGCGTGGGCCTCGAAGTCGGTTTTCGTCCACGTCTTCTCGAGACACGCAGCCAGCTCCGGATCTCCTGCTGCGAGCACTTCCTTCACTCCGTCCGCTTGCAAGAGACTGAGAAGCTCATCGTCGACCTCGCGGCTCAGTAGCTCAGCGAGGAGCTGAGCTACTGGAGCGTGCGGGTCTGAATTTTTTGCAAATTCAGCTACGGGGAGTTGATGCCCCGGTCCTAAAAAATCCATGCCTCTTCTCTGTCGGAGTAAGCACGGATTTCAAAGAGCCGGCTCAACCCTTTTTCGGAGTCGCTGGTCCCGTTCCCTGCGGATTCCTCGTCTTCGGCCGTTCGATCTTTTCGGCACCCTCGGGAAGTTCGAAAGGCAGCACCTTCTCATCAGTCAGCGCTTTGACCTGGATGTCCTTAATCTCAACGCGATTTGCATTGCCCCGATGAAGCTGAATCGCGAGGAGTCCCTCGAGAGCGCGACCTTCCTCGTGATAATCGAAAAGCTCCGAAGTGGTTTCGCCATTCACCTGATGGATCAAATGATTGCCTCGGGCGATGATGGTGTATTCGGTCCACTCCGAGGTGTCGGCCTTGACCGGCTCATGCTCAGAAATCTTCCAGCGCTCGCCTTCAGGATCGAGAAGGACATTCGTTCCATTCAACCCGAAGATCCCGCGCCCTTTTTCCTCGTAGGTCATCCCGGTGTGTTGAATCGCGGGGTGGATGTCGCACTGGTAGCCGGTGATGGCCCATTTCCCGAACTCCGGGAGCGGTCGGCTGCGATATTGAATGCCGGAATTGTTATCACCGATGACACGAACGGTGGCGCGAAGCTCGAAGTCCTTGAGCGTGTCGTCGCGCCAGATGAGAAAGGAATTGTGCTCCGGGCTTTCGGGGCCGGTGCAGGTGCCGATGATGACTCCGTCCTCGACCTTCCAGAGAGCCGGATCGCCGTCCCAGCCGGTGAGGTCTTTGCCGTTGAACAAAGGCGTGAACTCCTCGGCGAAGAGTGGGGTCGCGAGGCAGGAGAGAGTGATGAGAAGAAGGAATCGCTTCATGGTTCGATGGTAGGGTTTAGGGCGGCGGGATCAAGAACGACGTGTTTGATCGTCTCGCGTTTCCAGGTGTAGGTGATGTGGATTTTGCCGTCGGAGGTCTGGATCATGGCGGGGTAGGAATACTCCCCTTCATCCCGCTCGAGGGTAAGGATTGGGGTCCACTGTTTTCCATCGTCTGAGATCGCGACGTTCAGCATCGCGCGCTTCGCGGGGAATGGTCCTTTCCTAACGGTGTGATTGTAGACGATGAGTTGTCGTCCATCGCTGAGGGTGACGGCATCGGTTCCTGAGTTGGGATTCGGCAAGGCGGTCGCCGAAAAGTCGCTCCAGGTTTTGCCGCCGTCCTCGGACCAGCTTTGACCGACGAAGCCTTCGAGTGAGCGACACAAAACTTGCAGTCGCCCGTCAGGATAGCTGAGGAGGCTTGGCTGAATCATGTTGTAGTTCTTTGCGTCATTGATTGGGCCGATCACTTCCCAGGTTTCGCCGAGATCACGGGTCACTTCGAAATGGACGCGCCATCCATCGTGCTCGGTGCTGCTGGGGCAAATGATCGTTCCATCAGCGAGCTCGAGCGGTTTGTTTTTAACCGGTCCGATGAGGTGAGGATTTCCTTCGCCGAGCTTGGCCGACTGCCCGAGGCGCTTCGGCTCACTCCAGGTTTTCCCGTGGTCGGTGGAGGTCGTGAGCATGCCCCACCAGTGGGTCGCCCTTCCCACTTCAGGATCGACGACTTTGTAGAAAAGCATGAGAGGACCTTCCGAGGGCTGAAAGAGAACGGGATTCCCGACGCGGTGATCGCGGGACTCCCCTTCGGTCCCGTCAACGACCATGGTCGGCTCGTCCCAGGCACCGTTGAGATGACGCGAAACCCAGATCACGTTGTCGATATCGGGTTCGCTCGTGCCGCCGAACCACGAGGCGACGAGCCCGTTGGAGGTTTCGACGATGGTCGAGGAATGACAACTCGGTGTCGGTGCCTCGTCAGGAGGAAAGATCATCTCCGCACTGAGGTATCCGGGGTCTCCGGGAGAGCCGAGAGGAGGAAGCTTCGATTTTGAAGGATGGTAGTTGTCCGACAGCCAAATCGGTCCGCCGCGATAGATCTCGCCGATGGGATAGCGATCATTCGGCGTCACTGCTTCCGCCATGATCGTTTCAATTTGGCTGACGACTTCAGGATGATCCGCTGCGAGGTCGGTCGTTTCTCCGAGGTCTTCGGCGAGATTGAAAAGCTGAAGCTGACCGTCATTTCTTCCAAGACGGACTCCTTTCCAGTCCCCGATGCGAACCGCCTGATCGTAGTAGCGACGGCAATGTCCATGATCCCAGTAGAGAAAGGATCGCTCTTCTTCGAGCTTCGCTCCGGTCAGGGCGCCGGTGATGGAGAGGCCGTCGAGGTCTTCGGGAATCTCGGCTCCGCCGAGTTCGGCGAAGGTAGGCATCATGTCTTGAGAAGCGATTACTTCATCGCTGACGAGACCGGGTTCAATCGTTCCGGGCCAGCGGGCGATGAAGGGAACGCGGACGCCTCCTTCATAGAGGTCCCGCTTGAAGCCTCGAAGCGGTCCGCTCGTTTGAAAGATTTCATCGACATTCTTGTGCCCCCCGTTGTCGCTCGTGAAAATGATGAGGGTTTCCTCGGCGAGGCCGAGCTCATCGACGAGATCGCAAATTCGACCGACGTCACGATCAAGAAGATGAATCATCGCCGCGTATTTCTTCGCCTTCTCTGACCAGTCCCGATCGGCATAGGGATCGGTCGATGGCACAGCAAGACCGTCAGGGTCTTCATCGAGCGAAGAGAAGTGCGGCAGGGTGTAGGCGGCGTAATAGAAAAAGGGCGTGTCGCCCGACTCACTGATGAATTTGACCGCTTCGTCGGTGAGAAGATCGTGGCTGTAGTGCTCTCTCGTGATGGCATTGTCAGGAAGTTCGCGGCGGCCTTTGTCGTCATCGAGATACTCGGTGAAATAGTAGTGAGCATGATCCTGATTCAGGTAGCCGAACCAGTGATCAAATCCCTGATTTAGAGCGGCGCCCGATGTTCCGGCATCGCCGAGTGACCATTTTCCGATCCCGCCGGTGCGGTAGCCGGAGGCCTTGAGGACTTCGGCGACGGTGAGATCCTCATCGTCGAAGTAGGTCGGGTAGTGAGGAACGTTGTCGCGGGCCGGGGTACGACCGGCGTGGAGGCCGGTCATGAGAACGCTGCGCGAGGGGGTGCAGACAGGGCCTCCGGAGTAGGCCTGAGTGAAACGAATTCCCTCTTCCGCCAATCGGTCGATGTGAGGTGTCTCGATCAGCTTCTGACCGTAACACCCGAGGTCGCCGTAGCCGAGGTCATCGGCCATGATAAAGATAATGTTAGGCTGTTCCCGTGCGTCGGAACAGCTGATTGTAGCGATGCCGATGAGAACAAAGAAGGCGATGATTTTCATGGAGTGGAGAGTCCGTAACTTTGAGCGGTAGTGTTCATCGCGTTATTCCAGCCCTGCCAGTCATCCATCAATGCTTGAACGCGTTCAGGGTAGCGATCGGCGAGGTCGGTGCTTTCGGATGGGTCGTCGATGAGGTGAAAAAGTTGGGCCCTGTTTTTCGTGGAGCAAAGTTTCCAGGGTCCGCTGCGAACCGCGCCGTGGGTTCTCGTGCGCCAGTAGAGATTGCGGTCTGGAACGTCTTCCGCATTGAGAAGGTGCGAAGAGAGATCGAGCCCGTCCGTCGTCGTCGGTTTCAGTCCGGCGATTCGTTGAAAGGTAGGAAAGAGGTCGTTGCTGTGGGTGAGCGCATCCGAAACGCCCGGCGTGATTTTACCGGGCCAGGAGAAAATGGTCGGGACACGATGCCCGCCTTCGTAGACCTCCGTCTTTTGCCCGCGATACACGCCGTTGCTGGAGATTTGTTGGAAGAGTTTCCCGTAGTTGAGATAGCCGCCGTTGTCGGAAGTGAAGACGACGAGCGTGTTTTCTGATAGGCCGAGTTCCTGGAGAGCCTTGATGATCCGGCCGACGCCGGTGTCGAGTGCTTCGACCATCGCTTTGACATGAGGGGCGACGTTTGCCGGATCCGGGATGATCCCAAACTTGTCCTGATGATAGCTGGTCCCGGCGACGCGATGGGGGGGATCAGTTGGTCCCTGCCAGGGAAAATGAATCGCGAGATGCGGAAGGTAGAGAAAGAACGGCTTCTCGCGATTTTCCTCCATGAACGCGATGCTGTGCTGAGTGAGAAGATCCGTGGTGTATCCTGATTCTTTGACCGGTTCATCATTCTCCCACCAGTCTTCATTGCCGGAGCGATCGACCTGCGTGTGAAAGTCTCCGTCGCCGGAGAGGAGCCCGCGGAATTCATCGAAACCCTGTTGGTTCGGCAGGAAAGGAGCTTCGTAGCCGAGGTGCCACTTTCCAAAGCATCCGGTGGTGTAGCCATTTTCCCGCAAGACTTCGGCGATCGTTTCCGCTTCGAGAGGAAGACCGCTTTGAGTGTTCTTCGCGGAGAGAGCGCCATCGAACTGACT
>JARGOD010000024.1:51870-57373 GCA_029210205.1 Verrucomicrobiales bacterium
GCGAATGGTCGTCGTGTCTTGATCTTCCGAAGTTCGCGAGGGCCGGATGCGATGTCAATTTTCGAAGAGACGGAACCCCGTATTTCACCGTTCAGTTTTTAGCCAGCATAAGCGCCGACCTGCCTTCGTCGGATCACCAACCAACCCTTGTTTTATGAAATATATTTTGTTCTCGTTCGTCATTTCCACCGCCGCGCTACTACCTGCCGCTGCTCAGGAACTGGAATATAAACCCGGCACCGAAGAGTGGAAAATGCTCTATGATCCGCCGTTTGAAACGGTTCAGAAAATTAAGCCGGGCAACGCCTTGCGAAAGGAACTCTTCAACATCCTGCGACCAAAGCTGGAGGCCGAGGCGGGTGAGCCGATTCTTTTTACCGGAGATATCGAAGTGTTTCGAAACTGGGCCCTCTTTCAGGGGGCTTCACTGGACAAAAAGGGCGAGCCGATCGCCTATCCTGAGATGGGCAACTCGGACACGGTCGCGCTCTGGCTCCGCACGAGAGAAGGCTGGAAGCTAGTAGACTACTCCGGCGGTCACAGCGATGTCTTCTATATCGTTTGGCCTGAAATGTATGGGATGCCGAAAGAGATTCTCTAGGAAAGGAAACTCGGTCTCATCGGTTTGCCGAGATCGCGGCAGACGAGACTAACACTAACAAAATGAAGCGACGACGACCCGCCGCCCCTGCGGCTTCATTATCATCTTAGTGAGGCGGTCGATGCGATTCATGGTGACGCTTCAAGCAGTGTTCGCCCTGCCGTTTCCTCGAACACCCGCAGTGGAATTGATAATGTCCCGACGCGCGGGTCACCGATTTGGATCTTCGCAGACTTTGTCCCGAAAAATGACGTTTGCCTGACGAGCTGACATTCCGACCACGGAATAAAAAGCGTGGCATGCCCGAAGCGGAAGAGCGCATTCGGAGCGAGAAAGAATCCTTCCTCAGCCGTCGTGACGTTGAGTGTTCCGCGATAGGAAACCAGCCCGACCATTCCGAACAGCCCGTGGTAGGTTCCTCCCTGCGGCTGCTCGCTGGTCCGGTAGCGTGCCGCAAGCCTTTTCCACCCGCTCACCTGGCTAAGAATCCAAATTACGAAGCACCAGAACGCCGGAAAGACGATCGCGAATAAGACAGGAATCAAAACGATCAACCAGATCGGTGGATCACCTTGTGTTTCCGCCAGGATCCGGAAATTAAACCCGGAGGAGTGAAGGCTCATTTGGCCTTCGGAGCGGGATTCACACCGCTGATAATCTGAAAGCCGGGCGCACTGCGGGTGGCCTCGGTCATCGGTTCTTCCGTCATGACTAAAGTGGTGCCGGGTTTGATCGAAGCTTCAATGATATGACGGAGTCGGGGATCCATCTTTAGATGGCTGGCTGTTTTGAGCAGATGACTGTCAGCGGGGCCGCCAACCTGGTGCCAATGAGGAACAGTTTCGCCGCTCTTCTGATCATTGATCCATCCATCAAGCACATAGGTGTAGGTGCCTTTTGGCTTCTTCGCGAAAGGACTGTGGCTCGCTCCGCCACGACCAATGAGAACTCCGTTTCTCACAATGAGCACCGCCTTGTCGGCCTCGCTGTAGAGAATCGACACCGGCCCGGAAGGAGAATCATGTGGACGCCACTCAAAGTCTTCCGTTTTTCCGTCTTTGAATTGCACCTGGTGGCCGTCAGTGACCTGACCGCCGCCCCCGTCGGTGACGACCACTGTGCCTCCCATCTCAGTGACCTCGAATAGCTTCTTCGAAAACTCATAAGGGAGATGGATGCAACCATGAGACGAGGGATATCCCGGAAGACTCCCTGCATGCAAGGCAACACCGCCCCAGGTCAATCGCTCCTGGTAGGGCATTGACGCGTTGTTGTAGGTCGAGGAATGATGGTCCGCATCTTTTTCAAGAATGTGAAACACTCCAGTAGGCGTTTCGAAGCCGGGTCGCCCCGTGCTGACGATACAGGAGCCAATAAGAATCCCATCGCGATAGACGACCGCGGTTTGCTTTGTCAAATCAACGGTCACGACGACCGGACCCGAAGGGGAAAGCTCGGGATTCCAGGTGAATGAGTTCGGATCGTTGACTCGTTCTTCGGCCGCGAGGGAGGAAAACAATAGTGCTGCTGTCAGGAGGATTCTAATCATTAGCTTCTTGTATCAGTATCAGGTGAAAATGGCGAGCATGATCAGAAGACGATTCCATCAAGAATCCTTTGAGCCGACCGAGGGCATCTCGAATCTTCCGCTGCCCTTGACATCATGATAGTGAACCGCGCATAGTCACTCCAACGCAGAAGGACCCGGTCTATGACTGCATACTCCCTCTATGAAATGTCTTCTTTTCCATCCCGAAACTCAGGAGCTGAAATCCGGAGGGGAAGAATTAATCAAATCATGGCGTGCGAGTGATTCGGCGACCATTTGGGTTCACCTCACTGGCGAGCTGACCAAGGAGGCTTCGGATACGTTTCGTGATTCGTTCAGCCTGCATCCGCTGGCGCTACAGGATGCAAGTCGAGACCGACACCCACCAAAGCTTGAGGAATTTGAGGACCACACCTTTCTCATTCTCAAAACTTTGAGCGAGGACACGAAAGACATCGATTTTGCGGCAATCCAGAATTGCTTTTTCATCGCGGACAGATTTCTCGTGAGCCGTTCTTCCGAGCGCTGTCTCAGCATCGAAAAGTTGTGGGCGAGCGAGATGGAAACGCCGGTCCGCTTCGGGCGGGGAATTGATTCCATCATCAGTCGACTCATGCGTATTTTCATGGATCGCTATCTCGAAATTCTCCTCGATCTCGAGTCGAAATTGGAAATCCTCGAGGACGGTCTTCTCGACAAAGTCGATGACACCGTTCTGGCGGTCGTGACAGGATACAAAGCGGACCTTAAAAAGCTCCGTCGAATTTTTCTCTATCATGAGCAGATGCTCAGAGAGCTGAAGGAGGGAACGTTCCCCGGATTTTCCGAAGCGTGCCATCACGAATTGAACGATGTCTATGAGCAACAGGAGCGTGCCAGCAGTCTGACTCTGCTTTACTATGAGCTGTGTTCAGATCTGATCGACGGATACCTGTCGCTCTCGTCGCACCGATTGAACCAGATCATGAAAGTGCTCACGATTGTCACGGTCGTGTTTGTTCCGCTCGGTTTTCTCGCGGGGATCTACGGGATGAATTTTGTGAACATACCGGAGCTCCAGAATCGATACGGTTACTTCATTCTCCTGTCCGTGATGGCAACGATTGCGACGACCCTGCTGATTTCGTTTCGGAGAAAGCGCTGGCTCTGAGAAGAATCCTGTTTTGCCAGCCAGCATTCCCGATACCAAAGAACGGGGTTGCGGCCGTAGCTTCGCCTATTCCCCAATACACCAGAGTCCCTCGTGCGTCCGGATAAACAGCTCATCGCCGGCCGGGGCGACCGATGAATTCGTGTGCTCTCCCAGCTCGCTCTGCGCGACGACTTGAAACCCTTCCGGTGACGCTTTGAATAACACCGAATCTCCAGCCTGGCTCAACGTGTAAATGTTGTCGCCTGCAAGCACGAAAGACCCCCACGATTTTCCGGCGCCGGGGAGGCGTGCCCGCCAGATCGTCTTGCCGGTTTTCATGTCGTCGCAGTAGGCGATGCCGCCGGTTTCCTGGTAGTAGATCTTGCCGTCTTTCGCGACGCCTGAGCCAATGCCGCCGTTGTGCCGGACTTCCTGCCAGAGACGGTGCGACTCTGTGACATCACCGCTGCCTCCGACCTTCACTCCGATGGAATTCCCGTAGTAGCCACCCATCGCGACAACGACACCATCATTATACACCGGCGAAGTGTACACAAGCGGGTTCAAACCCTCACAAGTCCACAAGACATCGCCAGTTGCTGGATCGAAGGCCTTCATCTCCAGCGGAAAACTCATGATCAATTCGGTCCGCTCTCCGGTCTCGACGAGGATTGGTGTGCTGAACGATCCAATGACGCCTTCGCCCTCGCGATCGCCAAAACCGTCAGTGCGCTTTCCCGGTTCCCAGACGGGCTCGTTCCACTTCCATACCGTTTCGCCAGTTACTTTGTTGAGTCCGTAAAGCACTGCGTTTTTGGCTGGACCGTGATAATGAATTAGCAGATCACCGTGAATGACTGGCGAGGTCGAGTTCCCCCAGACATGGTCAATCGCCCCGAGGTCACGCTGCCAGAGTATTTCTCCGTCATGGTCGTAGCAAACCAGCCCGGCGGAACCGAAGGAAACGACGACTCGCGCTTCGTCGACCGCAGGGGAGGCGGAGCAATAAAGATTCGTACGATGGGTCCGCTCTTCCTCTTCATAGACGAGGCCTTTCTTCCAGAGAAGCGATCCATCCTTTCGGTTAAAACAGAGCAAGTTGCGAGCTTTCCCCCCCATTTCAGGCTGCGTCACATAAACGTGATCTTTCCAAACGACCGGGGTGGAATTGCCTCCTTCGGGCAGGTCGGTGCGCCAGCGGACGTTTTTTTCTTTGCCCCACTCGGTTGGGAGTTCCGCTGATGCTGTCTTGCCGGATCCAAGCGTGTCTCCCCGCCAGGCGGGCCAGTCGTCGGCATGGAGGGGAAATGCTGCCGCTGATAACAACGAAATGAGAAGGGTTGTAAGCTTCATGTTTCCAGTTATACCGGATGACTCCGAAGAACGGAAGGCCGGGTGAATCCCGTTATCATGACTGATTCTCTGCTTTTCTACTGCTTACTCTTGCCTCCTCTGGACTCCTCTTTATGATGAGGCCCCGCCCCTTCCCCTGCCCGCACAATGCCGACCGATCCCTTCATTCACCTCCACCTGCACACCGAATACTCGACCCTCGACGGGGCGATCCGGATCAAGGAGCTGATGAAAAAAGCGGAGCGCTGCAAGATGCCGGCGGTCGCCATGACCGATCACGGGAATATATTCGGGGCGATCGAGTTCTACCAGGCGGCGAAGGCGGCGGGGATCAAGCCGATCATCGGGATGGAGGCCTACCTCACCCCCCCGGGGATCGCCCTGACAGACAAAAAGGCTGAGCCGGTCGCGGTTGGGGCGAAAAAGAAAAAGCGAAACTCTCATCTCACCCTCCTCGCGGCGACGAATAAAGGCTACGAGAACCTCATGAAGCTGACCAGTATCGGTCACCTTGAGGGCATGTACTATAAGCCGCGGATCGACAAAGCGGCGCTCGCAGAACACTCCGAGGGCCTCATCTGCCTGAGTGGCTGCATCAACGGCGAGGTGAATCAGTTCATCCAGAACGAGGATCTCGACGGCGCGCGGAAGAGCATCGGAGAATTCATCGACATTTTCGGGAAGGAGAACTTCTTCCTCGAAGTCCACGACCACGGTTTTGCGGAGCAGGCGCTTTGTTTGAAGCAGATGATCGAGTTCGGTAAGGAGTTCGATCTCGGACTCGTCGCGGCGAACGACGCGCACTTTCTGAACGCGGCGGACCATGAAGCGCACGACGTCATGATCTGCATCGGCACCGGTTCTCTCC
>JARGOD010000158.1 GCA_029210205.1 Verrucomicrobiales bacterium
TTCCCGCCCTCGCCTTTTTTCTTCAGAGCGCAGTGGAGAAATCGGTGGGCGAAGTTTTACTGCCCGTAGCCCCGCTGCCTAGGAACGTCAGAATATCCTCCGCATTCGATTTCAATTGTTCGCATGGAGGAATGCTGAGTTTCAAGATCATGCGGCAAAAGCAAACCGCGTCTAATTCCCGTCTGACTGATCTTCGTAACGCGTTCGTCAAACCGTGTGCGCTTCCCCCTTCCCAATCTTCTTTCGGTTTTCGCGGCAGCCCTGACCTCCTGTGCAAGCTCGCAACTCCACTATATCGACGAAGGGGCGGCAGCAGCGTTAAAGCAGGAGCAAACCGTCATCGTCATGGGACTAATGAGCGAAAAATCTCAACTGATGCCCAGGGCAGGTGAGCGTTCGCGAATTCTGAACGATCTCGAAACGCGATTGAAACAGAAGCGGAAAAAATTGACGGTGGCGAGTCACGGAACTTTTGAGCGCAAAGCGGGTCGGGTCAGAACGAGTGGATCGGGCAATCGGGGAAGCGTAAGCTATGCACTCAATTCTTCGCAGCTAGAGAAGGTTCGCAGCATCGGTGCTGATTTCGGGGTGATCGTAGTCCTTCGAGCTAATGGGACCTGGTGCAGCGTCGATGAGTCGACGTCAACCGAAGAGCATCATGAATATGACAAGGAAGGAAACATCGTTTCTTGTCATCTCGAAACGACATACACGACTAGTTCTTTCTCGAGTCGTAAGGCGAAGGCCGACTATCTCCTCTACGATTTGAACACCGGCTCGAAAATTTGGGAATGTTCGAGCGACTATTCGGAGTCGAACAGCCGTTCCAATTCGTGCACCCGCGGCTACCCGCCACCACCGAGTCACCCGGAACCTCCCTGTCTCCATGATGTCATGAAGAATATGGCCGCAGCGGCGGTGAGAAAGTTTCCTAAGTAGGATGCTGGAGTGAGGCGGTCATTATCCTGCTCATAGAATCAGGGGAGTGGCAATCAGCGGCTTTGGGCAAATTACTTCGCTACTCGTGGCGAAGGCCGGTTTCTGCATCAAGAAATACGGCCTCAAGAGGGTTGAACGAGAATCTTGGTCACCAGTTGATTCAAAACAAGATGGGGCTCCAATTGCGTCGTGACGAGGCGTTCATTCGCTTCGAGGCATGCTTCCAGTGCGTTTCGCAGCTCCTCGGAGTTAAATCGATTCGACACTTGAGCTGCGAGGAAGAGCGGGTAGGCGGATATTCCGCCGTCCTTCTTGCGTGGAAGGTGGGCAGTTTCAGACTTTGGGAGCGCTTCGATCGATTTGGCAAAACCCTGGTAGTTGCGTCCCACCCGAAGCCCGTGCCTTTCGATGAGATCCCGCGCATGAAGCAAATTCCTGACCCGCGGAACGATCGCCGCGAGAAGAATGCCGACGGCATTTTCACCTTTGCGAAGTTGTTGCTCGATCAGACTGAGTGCTTTCGGGAGATTCTTCCTCGCGATCGCATCGCCGATTTCAAAGATAATTCCGACATGGCTCGCAGAGACGATATTGCTGACATCTTTTTCACTGGCAGGACGATCGCCAACATAGAGTGAGAGCTTTTCCAGTTCTGCATCGAGCACCCTCGTTTCGGCACCGACCATGAGAACGAATCGTTCGAGGGCGGCACCTTCGAATTCTAATTCGATTTCCGCGGCGCGCCGGGAAGTCCACGACATTACTTCCGTCTCCCATCCGGGCTTTGAAACATCGACTTTGTCGAAAAATTTCACCTCGGCGAGCTTGTTGAGTTTCTTGTAAAAAGCCCGTCGCTTATCGACTTCGGTCGCGCTGATGATGAGTTTCACGTCAGGGGGAAGGCCCGCTGCCAAGAGGTCACCCAGTGCTTCAACAGATGACAGAGTCGACTCGGCTTTACCCGTTTGGTTGTCACCAAAGAAGTTGGCGCTCTGCAGCCAAACAACTTTGTCGCCGCCGAAGAAGGGAAGGGTTTGAATAGCTTCGATCGTGCTCGCTACTATCCGGGTGGCGTGTTCGGCGTTGTCTGCCCCTCCGGCGATGACCTCGAGGCCGAATTCGTCATCCTTCGGCGCAATTTTGCCGGAGAGACCGAGTGCCGCCTCTTTGACCTGAGCCTCATCGTTGCCGAAAAAGGCGTAAATTTGCGAACTTCCTGCCATGGGAGAGGAGAAATAGAGCGGTCAGAGCTGCTCTGCAATTCAGAATCAGCGTTTCTGTGCCGTGAGTCGAGGAATTTGCAGTTGATGTAGCATTTCACTTGAATCCTCTCCTGTATCTGGTACTGGAATCGTCCGCATTGTTCACGGAGTTGCGGTCGATTTTTCGCCAGAGCCATCACCAAATCCCCGTCGATGCGGGATACTTGTCGCGTGAAGGCCCAAAGATCAGCCCCGCCCCGTGATTCCAGAGCAATTTGGAGGCATAAGGCAGTTGGGAATTGGTAGTAAAGCGCGGCATGAGAAACCCAATTGCTTTCCCAAAGACATGAGCCTTATCGCAGAAAAATTCGCCCAGATTTCCGAATCCCAAACGCTGGCCATCACCGCCGCTGCCAAGAAACTACGTGACGAGGGTCAGGACGTGGCCAGTTTCGGAGCCGGTGAACCGGATCTTGATACACCGCAGCACATCAAAGACGCCTGCATCGAGGCCCTTCAGAACGGGAAAACGAAATACACCGCTGCGACAGGCATTCCTGAGCTCAAAGAAGCGATCGCGGCGAAGCTTCTCACTGAGAACGAGATCGAATACGAGACAAGCCAGATTTCGGTGAATTGCGGGGCGAAGCATTCCTGCTACAACGCGATCCTCGCCTGTTGTGATCCTGAAGATGAGGTCATCATCCCCGCTCCTTACTGGACCAGTTATCCTGAAATGGTGCGTCTCGCCGGTGCTGAACCTTACGTTGTCGACACGAAGCGCGAAAATGGATGGAAGCTGACGCCGGATGAGTTTGAAGAGGCCATCAGTGGTCGCACTCGCATGCTCATTCTCAACAGCCCGGGCAACCCAACCGGATCTGTCTACTCAAAGGAGGAACTTGAGGCGCTCGTTGAGGTGGCGGCCTCAGAGGACATCATTATTCTCTCGGATGAGATCTACGAAAAGTTGATCTACAATGAGAAGAAGCACGTCAGTACGGCCTCGATCAATGACGAAGCGAAAGCGTTGACGATCACGATCAATGGTTTTTCCAAGGTCTACGCGATGACCGGATGGCGTCTCGGGTACACTGCAGCTCCTCCTGAGATCGCGAAAGCAATTTCGACGATTCAGAGTCACACCACTTCGAATCCGACGACTTTCGCGCAGTATGGAGCCCTCGCTGCTCTTGAAGGCCCGCAGAACATGATCCACGACATGGTCGAAGAATATGACATGCGTCGTCAATACATGCTCAGTCGGCTCTCAGGAATTAAGAACATCGAAGTGGTTGAGCCCGATGGTGCCTTCTATTTCCTTGTCGACACCACGAAGATGGGGCTCAGCTCGATGAATCTGACGGAGAAGCTGCTCTCACGCTACCTTGTTGCAGCAGTTCCCGGCATAGCGTTCGGATACGACAACTCGATCCGCTTGAGCTACGCAACCAGTCTTGATATCATCAAGAAAGGTTTGGATCGCTTCGAAGAGTTCTGTCTCGCCCACTGATCGGGATTACATTTTTCACGATGAGTCCTCCAGTCGATCTGTTTTGGATCGAGCTGGAGGATTTTCGTTTTCAGGAATGGGTTGCCCTGCGGCAAGTGCTATTACGGGATCCCATCGGCCTCATCTATTCTGAAGCTGATTTGGAAGCCGAACGGGAAGAGCGCCATCTCATTGCGGAAGATTCGGGGAAAATTGTTGGTGGACTCGCCGTCAAAGTGCTCACTCCGGAGCGTTGGAAAATCCGGCAGTTTGCGGTGGCGGCGTCCGAACAGGGCCGCGGCCTCGGTGCCTTCCTCATGCAACATGCGATGTCAGTTGCAGAAGAGGAATCGGTCCGTGAGATCGTCCTTCATTCTCGTGAGGCAGTGGTATCCTTTTACGAAAAGCTGGGATTCGCTACAGTCGGCGAACCGTTCGAAGAGGTTGGTCTTCCTCATCGCCGCATGGAAATCACTTTGCCTTTCAATTCACTCGCCTAAGGTTGAGACCTGCCTGGAGCTCCTGCCGTCGAGCAATGCCCGGCAACGGCAGGGATGCTATCGCTACGTTCCGATTCTCCGCTACTCGACTTCTTTCCTCCTATCCTTCTTAACCAGATGTCTCCTCAACTTGAACTCGCCACTTCAGCCGCCCGCGAGGCAGGTCGGCTCCTAAGAGACAATTTTGAATCCGATCTTGAGGTCGATGAAATGCTTAGTCACGACATCAAATTGGCGCTCGATGTAAAGAGTCAGGAGTTGATCGAATCCCGCATCCTCGCGACTTTTCCGGACCACGCTATTTATGGCGAAGAAGGCGTTGCCGGCGATCAGAGCAGTGACACCCAGTGGATTGTTGATCCCATCGACGGAACCGTGAATTACTTCTTCGGCATCCCGCATTTCTGCATTTCGATCGCGATGCGCGAGGGTGCCGAGTTAAAGGTCGGGGCGATCTATGATCCGATGATGGATGAAATGTTCGCGGTCGATTTCGAAGGGCCGGCCACCAGAAATGGCAAACCCATAAAGCCAAGTGGACGCTCCGAACTTTCCGAGTCTATCGTCACGCTCGGGTTCTCAAAGAGTAAAGAGTCCATCGACGCCGGGATGAAGCGCTACCGGAACTTTGCGCATCGGGTTCGAAAAACCCGCATGATGGGAAGCGCGGCGCTCGCCCTTGCCTACATTGCCTGTGGTCGGCTTGATGCCTACATCGAGGAAATGATCAGTATTTGGGATATTGCGGCCGGACAACTCATGCTCGAACGTGGAGGAGGGAAAGTCTCTTTGGTCCAATCAGACATCAACCCGGACAAATCCAGCATTGTTTCCTCTAACGGGAAGCTCAGTTTTGAAGGAGTGCTTTAATCATGAGATACAGAAGCGGCATCGGCTACGACGTTCATCAATTTGCAGAAGGCAGGCAACTTGTCCTGGGCGGCGTTAATATTCCCCACTCACGCGGTCTCTCAGGCCATTCGGACGCTGATGTGCTCTCGCACGCCATCGCCGATGCCATTCTTGGTGCGATTGGTGAGCCTGACATTGGTTTCTGGTTCCCGCCGACCGATGAAAGCATTGAGGGAATCAGCAGTCTGAAAATTCTCGGGAAAGCGGCAGAGCTTGTCGCAGCTAAAGGTGGCTACATTGAAAACATCGATTCTTCTCTCGTTGCCGAGGAACCGAAAGTGATGCCCCACGCTGCGGCGATGAAAGTTGCAATCGGGAAGGCGCTTGGGATCGATTCAGAGGATATTGGCATCAAAGCAACGACGA
>JARGOD010000159.1 GCA_029210205.1 Verrucomicrobiales bacterium
CCGCATGATTTGGCAACAGCGCGGAGGAAGGCTGCGTCAACTTTTTCACCGGCACCTTCAAGGTCCGCTGTGTATTTTACGAGGAGATCGTCGAGTTTACTCATAGTAGTGGTGGTTGGGAGGCAAAGGAATTTCCTAAGTCAGGTTAATTATCACTGTGAACGTGAATTCGGCAAGAATTTAATTGATAAAGTCCGTCATTGGGCCAGTTGGCGTGCTTTACAAAAATTATTGAAGGCGTCACCCTCCGCTGATGAAAATTTACTTGGCTGTATTCGTTTCCCTGCTCATTAGTGGTTTGTTAGTTTCTGCGGAGGAGAAGCCGAATATTCTCTTTATCTTCGCTGACGATCAATGCTTTGATACGATCGGCGCTCTGGGCCTGACCGATATTGAGACTCCCAACCTCGATCGTCTCGTTGATAGAGGCATGACATTTACTCATGCCTACAACATGGGAAGCTGGAGCGGTGCTGTCTGTGTCGCGAGTCGGCACATGCTAAACACAGGAACCTTCGTCTGGCATGCAGAGAAGATTTCCGAGAATCTAAATAAGTCGAAACCGGCGCACAACGAATGGCCTGACTTTCAGAAGGAGAACTTGATGTGGTCTCAACTCATGAAGGCAGGAGGGTATGACACCTACTTTACCGGGAAGTGGCACGTTCGTGCCAATCCTGAATCCATCTTCGACGTCACGAGTAACGTCAGGGGAGGGATGCCCAAACAGACCGAAGCGGGCTACAATCGACCGACTCAAGGAGTTCCTGATGAGTGGAGTCCTTTCGATCCGCAGTTCGGCGGATTTTGGGAAGGTGGGAAACACTGGAGCGAAGTTGTTGCTGATGATGCCACCAACTTTTTGGAAATAGCGGCGAAGAGTGACAATCCATTCTTCATGTATATTGCCTTCAATGCGCCGCACGATCCGAGGCAGGCGCCGAAGGAATTCATTGATCGCTATCCGCTCGACCGCATCGAAGTTCCGGCCAACTTTCTCCCGGAGTACCCCTACAAAGATAAGATCGACAATCGACCCAGCCTCCGTGACGAACGGCTTGCGCCGTTTCCGCGGACGAAGTATGCGGTTCAAGTTCATCGTCAGGAATACTATGCGATCATCACGCACATGGACGAGCAGATCGGTCGCATCCTTGATGATCTGGAGTTGAGTGGAAAAGCAGAGAACACCTACATTGTCTTTTCTGCGGATCACGGTCTCTCAGTCGGGCATCACGGCTTGATTGGTAAGCAGAACCTCTTCGAGCATAGCGTGAAAGTGCCGTTTATTGTCTCCGGCCCCGGTATTGCCCGCAACTCTAAAAATGACTCACTCATTTATCTTCAGGATGTCATGCCTACCGCGTTGGAGCTCGCAGGAATCGATAAGCCCGATCATGTTCAGTTCAGGTCACTGTTGCCTGTGATTAATGGAGAATCTTCCGGTTATGAAGCGATTTATGGGGGCTATCTGAAAAGTCAGAGAAGCGTCATCAAGAACGGCTTCAAACTCCTTCTCTATCCTAACGTGCCGAAAGCTCTCCTGTTCAATCTGGACGAAGACCCATTGGAAATGAACGATTTATCGGGGACATATCCGGAAAAAGTGCAGAAAATGTACAAGGATCTCAAGAAGTTGCAAAGTGAGACGGGGGATACGCTTGACCTTGATTTGAGCTTTAGATCCTTGCTCTAAGCTCCGCCCGAGTATGGAGCGGATACTTTCGATTGATCTGAATATCGCTAACTCAGTGTGCTGACGTTGATTATTGCGCATGTAATAATTATCATAAAAATTAGATTTATTGGATAATTGGTGGTATTTTTCGGAAGAAAAATGCTGTTTTCCACCATCATGTCATTACCGGGAGTCTTTGATCCCGTTGATGATCCTAGTTTCAGCGAGCGATCTCGGCTGCGTTTCCTTGCTGAAGGCCGAAGAAAGGTTCTGTCCTCATTTAAGGTTCTAGCGCTTTTCTCGTGCATCGTTTTTCCGCTTTTCGGCATTCTTGATTACTTTGAATATCCGGCATTTTTCAGTCGGTTTCTCAACCTCCGATTCATCTGCGTCGGGTTCATGCTGATTACCCTTTTCGTTTGTTTCAAAACACGATTCGGACGCCGCTCTTTTCGGGCATTTACCATCATTTTTCCTCTCATTCCGGCATTTTTCGTCTCGATGATGATCTACATTTCGGGTGATCCTCATACGACCTACTACATCGGGATGATTCTTTGTCTTAATGTTATCGGGTTTACCTGCCACTGGAGTTTCTCGGAAGCACTCATCAGTTCGACGATGGTGTTGCTCCTGTATTTCGTAGCAATCACTCCGCCTATTTTCAACGGTCTTGATACAAGGGGAAAAGTGCTTCTCCTCAGTAACTGCTTCTTTGCTTTCTCTTTCGGTCTCACCGTAGCACTGGGGGCGCTGATCCAGCAGCGGGTTTGCCGTGATGAGTTCCTCTCACGCGAAAAGGTCAGGAAGCAGAAAATTGATTTGGGGGCAAAGAACAGCGAGCTCGCGAAGACGATGAGAGAACTTCATCAGACTGAGGGGGAGTTAATTCAATCTGAAAAGATGGCTTCGATGGGGCAACTCAGTGCGGGTGTGATTCATGAAATCGGGAATCCACTGAATTATTCGAATCAGGCATTATTCCTCCTCCGCAAACTGCTTCGTGATCACAATGACGATGGAAATGTCAAAGAAGTGATCGGTGATATTCAAGACAGCTTTGACCGTATGAAGACAATCGTGACGGATCTCCGGGAGTTCTCGCACAAGAGTCTGGAAACGAGGATGGAGTTCGCCGTCATTGATTCGGTGAAAGTTGCCATGAAAATGCTGGGCAAAGAGATTTCTGATTCAGGTGTAAATGTGCAAGTTGAGCTCGATCCAGATTTGAGGATCGAAGCGGTGAAAAACCAGATCACGCAGGTATTTGTGAATCTCATTCACAACGCTTTGCAGGCTATCTGTTCGAACCCTCCAATTGGGCGGGAGGCTGCGATCCGCATCATTGGACATCAGAGCGGTGCGTTCCTGGAGGTGAGTGTGATTGATAATGGCCCGGGAATTCCTCAAGAAATCATTAAGCAGCTTTTTGACCCTTTCTTCACCACGAAAAAAGCAGGCGATGGCACCGGACTTGGACTTAGCATCTGTTTCAGAATTATCGAGTCACATGGTGGTGAGATCGCTGTGAAATCAGAGCCCGGTGTATTTACTAAATTTACGATGAAGATTCATTCAGCGCAGAATCGACATCATACACTAACAAATAGACAAATCGAAGATAACGTTTCTCATGAACATGCAATTTCCTGAGTTTGGAATCCTCTATATCGACGATGAGGTAAAATCGTTGAAATATTTCGAGGCAATTTTTGCAGATCTGGCACCGGTGTATGTTGCCCAGTCCCCTGCAGAGGGATTCAAGCTGTTTTGCGAGCATCATGAGCAGATTGGCCTCGTCCTGAGTGACAAGAAGATGCCAGACGAATCAGGGATTGAGTTGCTTGGCCGAATTCGCGAAGTTGACCCGCGTCCCCTTCGGGTCCTCGTCACCGCATTCTCGGATCTCAGCCTTGCCGTTGATGCATTCAACGATGGGCTACTCTATTCCTATTTCTCGAAACCGTGGGATCCATCTGACCTTGAACACCACATGGTGAAGGCGTTGCGGCATTTTTGTCTGGAGCGGGAAAGGGAGAAGATCCTTGCAGAGAAGACGGAAGTTATTGATCAGCTTCTAATGGCTGACAAAGTCGCCAGCATCGGCATCCTGTCGACCGGGTTGAATCACCATGTCAGGAACGCATTGACTGTTTTTCGAACTTTCTACGATATGCTGCCGCTGCAGTTGGAGGAGGAACTCGGAGGGAGACCGCGAGATGAATCCTTTTGGACCGATTTTTACGAGGAAGTGGGCGGCCAGATAAATCGCATCACGTCAATGCTGTCGAGCCTTTCTGATGGAAGTGACCTTGCTTTGATTCCGGACTCTGAAGATTTTTGTTTAAAGGGTGTTGTTGAATCGGCGAGCGAAATGATTTTTGGCGGTATCGATCGATACTCTATTTTGATAAAGGAAGATGAAGATCTTCCAATTATGAAAGGGGATCCGCGACGCATCAGCCAAATGGTCAGAATTCTGCTCCAGGAAGCTAAGATGGCGATGCCGGAAAGTGGTGATATCGAAATTGAATTGCGCAGGCGTGAAGAACTTGCCGGCATAAAACTTACGATCCTGGATAGTGGTGAACTGATTCCCGAAGAGGACTTGAAACACCTCTTTGAACCCTTCTATGTGCGTGCACAGCGACCGGAGGATCTGGGTTCAAATTTTCTCGCCTGCTACCTGACCGCCTTCAGCCACGGCGGGACAATTCGAGCTTATCGGAGCGAGGATGGGAGAAATGCAATCGAGGTCTGTCTCCCGCTTTTCCCTCCCGGAAAAGAGAGAGTGGAAATGATTCGTCAGGTTCGAGACTTCAGCAGTCGCCAGCTGCGGGATCCGAGCAACCTCGCCCAATAAAAAAGCCCTCTCTGCAAGAAGCAGAAAGGGCTGTTGAGTTCGATTTAGAAATCGGAGCAATTAAGCGTTTTCTGCTTTTAGTGTCTCGAAGAGATCAAATGCTTCCTGAGGCTTGAGATCGTCATGAACGACCCCGCCAACCGCTGTGATCATGGCGAGAGGAGCATCGGATTGGAAAACGTTCCGTCCCATGTCGACCCCTGAGGCACCACACTGAATAGCGTTATAAGCGAGTTCCAGGGCTTCGAGCTCAGGAAGTTTTTTGCCGCCGGCAATAACAACTGGAACCGGGCAGGCTGCGACTACATTTTCGAATCCTTCGCAATAGTAGGTCTTCACGATGCTGGCTCCGTTTTCAGCACAAACGCGGGAAGCGAGACCGAAATAGCGGGAGTCACGCGCCATGTCCTTACCGACCGCAGTCACTCCCATGACCGGGATGCTGTACTGGTTGCCGATGTCGACGAGGCGACTGAAATTTGCGAGAGTGGAAGCTTCAGTATCCGCATCTCCGATGGCAAGCATCGCAGCCATCGCCGCCGCGTTCATAGAAATCGCCTCGGCTTCGCTGATGAGCACATTGTGATTCATCTCGGTGAGAATGGTCGTGCCAGTATCAGTACGGAGACAAATCGGCTTGGTATTGTCTGCGGGGATGCTTGAGCGAATCATGCCGCGCGTTCCCATGAGACAGTCAGCGTGCTCGGCAAGAGGAGCGATGTTCAGGTCGATGCGCTCCAGTCCGGAGGTAGGTCCCATGAGGAATCCGTGGTCGAATGCGAGCATCACGGTGCGACCGGACTTGCGGTTGAAAATACGGGACATGCGGTTCTTGA
>JARGOD010000160.1 GCA_029210205.1 Verrucomicrobiales bacterium
CCCCTGACCACGCGGGAATGTGGATGTGCTCCTCCGTCTGGCCGTTGCGATGGCGACCGAGGAGATTTTTCACTACCGCTCGAGCGTCCATCGAGATCTGGGATACGACTCCTTCTTGCTGGCTCAGAATACTCACTAGAGCCTCGGTGGTGACGTCCTCTACGATCAGGCGCGGACCACCGAGCGAAGCTTCGCACTTTGCCTTTTGGGACAGCAACTTCCCAAAATCCTGCGGAGATGAAGACTCCAACTTCTCGAGCTTCTTCAAATTTGCCTCGATGTAGCGAATCTGTGCCTTGAGATTCGCGCCCTCGTTTTCGAGAAAACGCTGGCGCATCTCACGGTCGAGATCGAACAGCGGTTTCATCACCGCTTGCCCGACAGAGGATTTACCGGAACAACTGGGAGCTTCGAAGATGGTGTAGAGATTCGGGCAAGAAAATTTCCCATTGAAGCTCTGCACTTTGAGACCCCGCCCGGCTGCGCAGGAGAGCGCCCCAAGAATAAAGGGAGTGACGAATTCAACGAAGACACCTTCCACCCGCACAACTTCGCGCAGCATGTTGCTCACCGCATCCTTACCGGTGAAAACTTCCGGAATCTGTAATTGGCTTCCTTCGTTCATGGCTTCGGGAGCTCGGGGTTTAGAAAGAGGACTTTTTGGTGGATAGACTGGAAACCGCCCCGGCGCATGCCACCGGGCATACGGACAGGCTGACAGCGCACAAGCGTGTGAGGATCCGCGCCCAGGCGAACGGCATATTGCATAAACGCCGCTATCTCCGACTCGGAGCGCCCCTTGACGTAATACCAGCCGTGCAGGGACTTCCCTCCGGAATGAACCACGGCAACCAATAGAAAACGTTGCGAAAGGTGAATGTGGAACGCTGCCTGCTCGTCCGGCGATGCATCGTCGAATTCAACGATCAAGTGCCGGCGTGGACCGGTATTGTCAAGACACCGGAAGGACAGCTCGCCGCTCTGATTAAAACCTGACTCTGCGGTCATCGACGACGGAACGATGAACTGCATCGAGGCCAACTGCGATCCCCACTCCGAGAGCCGATTACACCGCATGGAGTAGTTTTCCTCACCCGCACAGATCAGCGGGTTACCGGGAAAGAGCTGCCCAACTACATTCGGCACGAACTGAGATGGATCGTCTCCGAAGCTGTTGTGTTGAGAAGCGGAGGACAGACGATCCTGAGCACGGGGCGTCGATTCGATGATGGAGCGAACCAATGCAGGATCGATCTCGGGCCAGCGTGGCGCCGCTTCAGGTATTCCTCCGCTTTGAGAATGGTTTGAGTAAGTGAAGCTTTTTGAAGGAGCTGAGTTCTTCACGGCATCCCGGATCTCACGGTCCGGTACGATGCGGTCGCAAGATTTCGTCTCGTTTTTCAAGACCTGAAAAATCACTTCTGATTCGTAGTAGCGGTGGAGTTTTAGCGCAGCCGAGAAGAGCCAGCTGTGCACTCCCGCGCCGGGCTTTGGCACCGGCCCGATGTGGGCCTCGACGTGGGGCGGGAGCGGTTGATAAACGGGAGTAAAATGGCTGCGGGGAATCATCGGTCGAAATTCAGGACTGCTTCTGGGTATTTGAGGGAGACCCTCTTTCTCGAGAAGAGAGAGATTGATACATCGATCACTCACCTTCTCCGTCAGGGGTCTTGCCGCTTTCGGTTGCATTGCTAGTTACCGGGCGGAGGAATGCCGTCAGGTGCTGCAGATCATGGACTGCCCAGTAAATCTGGTCCCGCTTGGTAGGCGAGGGTGAAGCCCCAGAGGTCCGGTTAACTGCAGACGCCAGTTCAAGGAAGGCATCTTGGCGCATCGCCAGCACTTCGGGCTCAACCCGGAGGTGCTGCGGAGCGTTGGCGTTGTTTTCTTTCGTGCTCTTCAGTTTGGATTCGAGATAGTCGGCAGACAGGAGATCGTCTTCTCCATTGAAGTAGTGTTCAGCCGACACGCTTCCGTCGGCGAGCTCGAATGAGGTTCCGGGAATATTGCTTTTCTCGGATGTAGTTTGCGAGGGCGGCACTTCCAAATTCGAAACTGCCTCGTGATCAGGAACCATCTCGGATTGATTGCGTTCGCCCTCCGGGGTAGAAAGGGTTTTGTCCGCTCCTCTGAGAGAACCTGCTGCCGTCTTGGGATCATCCGTTTTCTCGGTGGCCGGTTTGGAGTATTTTTCGCTGAGCGAGACGACTGCCTCCTTGACAAGACGGCCAGAGATATCCTTCTTGCCAGCCAATTTCTCCGCGAGTTTCCAGGCTCGGACCACTTCATCATAGGGTTGGCCGATAAGAGGTCGTACCTGCGCCTCGTTCGAAGGCCAAGTGTCAACATTTGTTGACAAATAGTCGGCTACTTTCGCAGCCTCTATCAGTTGATAGGCACGCTGGCGGCTAAAATTCCAACGCTTGCAACAGTATTGCTCGAACGTATCGAATTCTTCGCGGTAGAGACGATTCTTCCGGATGCATTCGAGCGCTTCACCTATATCGATAAATGACAACAGGAGCTCCCGGATCTTTAGCTCAAGTCCCGCGAACTTGATCCGTTCGGGAGTGGAAAGAATTTCCTTATGCTCCAGGTTAGCGGAAGAGGAAAGCAAGGGGATTGATTTCGAAATTCCTCCCATGGCCTACTCCTTTTCGCGATTGTTCTTGGCGGTCACACCTCCACCTCCGTCCTCAATAAACCGCTGTAGGTCATCGGGGTCGAAGCGGAGGGTCTGGTCAGAAAGCCGTATCGGCTTCAACCAGCCTTGGTTCATGTATCGGCAGACCGTGCGGGTCGAGACCTGCAAGGTTTCCGCCACCTTCTTTTTTGTCAGCAACGTTTTCATAACTCGTTGCTGGCAATCTCTGACACGAATTGTCAGGAGGCGACCCTGACATCGGTCGGGCTGCACAACGTCTTGCGGATTGACGTTGTGTTATTCGCCTTTGACTTCACTGGAAGTTGTTTTCAGAACTTGGGAAATTTCGTCAATAAAGTCGGACATACTCTTCGCCATTTCAGAGACTTCACCTGCAACGAAGTCCTTGACCTGGGCATCGCGAGATTCTTGAAGTTTCTGGTCGAGCTTCGCAACAGCGTCAGGAAACTCCTTTGCCACTTCTGGGTATGTTTCCGTGATGCTTCTCGTTCTCGGGACTGAGGCGTCGACCAATTTCTCGAAGTCCTTTCTGTGCTTTTCCTCACTCTTTGCTACCTGGCGAATGGCACTCTCAAACTTTCGCTTAAACGAGTCCTCCGGCATACTAAGAATGACTTCCGCAGCCTTCTCGATCGATCCACTCTTCGAAAGCTTGCAGATTTGACTCCACTCCTCCACTCCGAGGAGGACTAGGAACTTGAGTTGCCCGATCTGATTCTTCTTTTTGGGGTCGTCCGAGACCTCCAGCCGCATGAGTTCATCACTCACTAGTCGGAATTCATTTTGAAGCCATGAAACCTCATCGGGCATGTGATCGAAAATACCAAGATACCAAATGCGTTGCCCTGGGCTCGCGTTTTGGGGGAAGAGAAAATAGTCAGCAAGTTTCTCAACAACCGAAAAAACTTCGAGCGTCCGAGCACCCGGATACTGGGTGACAAACCGAGGCCACGCCTCGCCCACAACGTAGGCTGTAACCCGTTGGGTGCTCAATTCAGGTTGCTCGGACGTGCTCATCTAGACTCTGCTCTTTTTCTTTTTTCGCTTCTTCTTTCTTTTCTTTTTCTTGGTCGGAGGCGTTAGCAGAAGACTCGGGGTAACGCGGCGTTTCTTGTCGAGATAAACTTGGCTGGTGATCCGAATGTCTGAGTGCCGGAGAAAACGGCTCGCTTCGAAGATGCCGTATTCTGCAGCCACAAGCGAGCCCGCTTCTTTTCTCAATTCGTGTATTGGGCGTTTCTTGTCGCCGCCTTTGGCCCGAAGCCAATCTCCAAGCTTCTTGAACACAAGATTGCAACGATAGTACCGGGTTCCGGAATCTGCGCGATGGGGTTCGTGATCGGATTCGATGACGAATTTGCCCGTGGCTCGCTTGTGAAGAGCCTTGAAGGCTCCGTTGACTTCTCCGCTCAGATCAATCTCCCCGGCCGAGTCTTCGGTCTTCAATTCATGGTAGCGAGTATTCTGGATGTGAAGAATCTTTCGATCGAAATCGAAGGATTCCCAGAGCAGATGATCGATCTCGCCTCGGCGAAGGCCACAGACAAGCGCCAAGAGGAATGCCTTGTATTGCTCGGGTTGGTCCTTTTCAAGTTCCTTGCGTGCATCGGTGAGAATTCCGTGTGCGTCGATCTTGCTGTGATATCTCATTGAAGGTGGCTTCAAGAGGGGAACATTCTCCAGGGGCCGCGGATCTGGCAGTCGCATCTTCTCTTGTAAGAACGGAAGGTGCCTCTTGGCCATGAGACCCCGGGCATTTCGGATAAGGGTGTTTGAAGTATTGATGCGCCGCCGTTTCGTGAGTGGATCGTCTCCATCTTCTGTGAGAAAGGTGTTACGCCACCGAATCACAAGTTCCGCGCTAAGCTGATCGAGATAGATTTGATCGACTCGCTTCTGCCAACGGACTGCTCCCCCGGAACGCCCGTCGAATTTCTGCGCCCCAGGGATCTTCATCGAGTCCGCGTAGATCTTGCGGATTGCTTTCGCGTAGCTATTGAAAGTCGATTGGCGCACCGTCGAAAATTCCCCCGCGACGCGAATCAAGTCTCCCACAGTAGGGCGTTCAATGAAGGCTCCATCTTCTTCATCCTGCCCGGCCTTCTTCCGTGCATTTTTGTGCTTTGCGATGGCCTTGTCCCATCCAAGCGTCAGGATATCCAGATAGACCTCCAGCGCTTTCGTTGCTGCTGAGGCTTTGTTACCCGAATTTAGCGGAAAACGCGTGCGTCGACCCTGATGTTGAAGTTGGACGCTGTAGTGGCGGTCGGTGACTGATTCTCCATCGATCAATCGCTCCCGACGTGCCACCTTGGTCTTCCAATATCGAACATCGGTCTTCCCGTAGACCACCTCCTTTGGACTCGTTTTGGACTCACTTTTATTGTCCATGCGTGGCAAAGGAAAGCACAGGGTGTCACTCTTTTCAACGTCATAAAACACTGTAATGCAATTAGTTAAGGGTGAAAGAGGTTGCCAAAGATTGACACCCTGTGACACCCCTTGAAACTAGATTTCGCCCCTGTAAATCTGCTGGCTATGCCTTCGAAGGTTCGAATCCTTCCCTGCCCATCTCT
>JARGOD010000161.1:0-2377 GCA_029210205.1 Verrucomicrobiales bacterium
CTTCTCCTGTCTCGAGGTCATAGGCGCGGGCGCGGGTCTGGCCGTTCATGATGACCTGGGATTTGCCGTCCGCTTCGACGACGAGGGGCGTCGCCCAACAGGTCGGTTCGTCCTCGCGGTTCGCGGTCCAGACGGGTTCGCCAGTGAGCTTGTCGAGCGCATAGAGGGCCGAGGAGCCTTCGTGATCCCAGGGAACGAGAATCTTGTCTCCAGCGAGGGTCGGTGAGCTGCCCTCGCCGAAGGTCGCGCGGGTTTGCATCCTCGGGAAGTCGGTCTTGCTCCAGAGGAGCTCGCCCTTGAGGTCGTAGCAGAACAATCCACGCGAACCGAAATGAGCGTAGACCCGCTCGCCGTCAGTGCAGGGCGAGGCCGAAGCGAAACCATTCGTGGAGTGCGTTCCCTCGTGTGGGGTTGTTGTGACGGCGGTCTGATTCCAGATCAGATCGCCGCTTTCCCGATCGAAGCAGAAGACCTGAAAGCTGAGTTGCGTTTGCGGGGCACCTCCGGCGCTGGGTCGTGGGCCTTTTCCTTTGCCGCCCTTTCCGCCTTTGCCCCCTTTTCCTCCGGGAGGTCGCTGGCGTTCCTCAGCCGCCGGTGGCGTGGCTTCGCCTCCGGCGGTGGAAACGGCTGAAGTGACAAAAACCTTGTCGCCCCAGATCACCGGAGAACCCGAGCCGCGGCCGGGAAGTTCGACCTTCCACTTCACGTTTTCGGTTTCGCTCCATTCCGTCGGCGGGGTTGCGGTGGTGGAGATGCTGTTGCCGCCGTGTCCCCGCCAGTGCGGCCAGTAGGCAGACGCGTCTGATTCGGCGTGGCTGGATTGTGGGGAGAGGAGGAGAGTGGTGACAGCAAGAAGGAGACAGGAAGAAAGTCGCATGCGGATAGAACATCATTTTCAGCGGAAAGTTTCCATCCTTTATGCGGCGCGTTTGCCCCAAATCTACCTGCCCAACAACATTCGCGAACATCTGCGCTCATCTGCTTCTATTCGCGTTGAAATCCCCGAAAAACGGAAATGAGCGCGGATGGAAGCAAATTTGAGCAAATCCTCGACTCGCTCATTTATCGTCACTTACACCATTATTTTAAAATAAATCCATAATTTTTATAATTTTTAGTAGACTAAATAGTTAAGTGAAGCGAAATTATTCTACCTATCGCCATGAATACTCCCTTTTGGTTTTACCTCCTCTTCCCCGGCCTGCCCTTTCTGACGCTGGCTTTCTTCATGCATCGGATCACGAAGAACCGACACGCTGCCCAGCAGCCGGTTTACTCGATGCGCCGTCCCGCTGGCTATAGCTTGCAACAGGAAGCTAACAACCTCTGGGAAGACTTCACGCTTTGGGCCTCCGCGTCAGTTCTCGTCGCGGTCGTTCCAACTCTTGCTGTCATCGCCAGCGGTGGCGTTGGCATGATCGGAGCCATCATCGCCGGAGTGATCATGTGTTCCTTCACCCTTTGGAAATTGTGGAAAGCCTATGCTCCCCTCCCCGGCTACTGGCTCGGCGTTCGTGGTGAGCAGGCCACGGGCGGTGAGCTGGACACAATGCAGGGCGATCTCGTCCGCGTCTTCCATGACCTCGTCATTACCGAAAAAGGCGAGACCTGGAATATCGACCACGTCATTCTCACTCGCTGCGGTCTTATCTCGATCGAGACGAAAGCACGACGCAAGAAGATGAATGTGGTGGGGAAGGCCCACGCGCTGAGCTCTGATGGACGCCGCGTTGATTTTCCAGACGGAAGCTATGACACCCAGTCGATCGAGCAGTCACTGCGAAACGGCAAGTGGCTCGCCCGCAAGTCCGAAGAGTGGACCGGTGGAGATAACATTCCCGTGATCGCCGTAGTCGCCTACCCCGGCTGGCTCGTGAATCACACCGACAAGGGTGAGGTCTACGTGCGGAATCCGAAAGAGATTCGCGAGATGCTCAACTTCCAGGAGCATCGCCTCTACGAGAAGAACTGGCACATTCTCTGCAATCAGCTCGAAGCTGCCTGCAGCGTTGAGTTCAATGATCCAAAGCCGAAGAAAAAGGTTCTCCCTCAGGCATCAACGAAGCTTCCTCATCATGCGCTGACGAAGCCCACTAAGAAGTCAGCAGTGGCAGAAAAGCCTGAAGCGACGGCAGGAGAAGAGGAATCGATCGGGATTCTGTGAGACGTTCCGATCCATGGATCGGAACGCGAACGGGTCTCTCTACTCCCCGGTTGGCAAGCTCTTGAACTCCTCCACGGCTTCGAAAGCCATCTTCTGGAGGTAGGACTTGGTTTCCCCTTCGAAAACGACAGTGAGTTCTCCGCCATCAGGGTCTTTACCCTTCTTCACTTTGTTCTCAGTCACCGTGTCGAATGCCAATCCCTCAGGACTCTT
>JARGOD010000161.1:2477-5226 GCA_029210205.1 Verrucomicrobiales bacterium
GTGACCGGATCCTGATTCTGTGTCTCCGGAGACGTCATGTAGAGAATCACTTCGGTCCCCTGCCCTTTCGCGATCTCTGCGAGCTTCGTCGCGTATTTCTCGTATCCTTGATCCGGCTCTGCGGAAACATCGCGCCAGCTCTGAAGGACGACATAGTCCCATTGTGTTTTCGGATTCTCTTCCAGCAAGGCCTCGTGATTTCGGATCGCTTTGCCGATGTGGTCATGAATGTCTGCGAAGGAAGCATTCTTCTTTCCAACGGATGCCCAGTGCGTGTCCCACTCTTTCTCATTGGGTGCTTTGTCTGACTCGAGGAAACCTCTCATCTTGGCGATGCGCGCTTCGATCTCTTCGTTCGTGATCGTGCTTTGCTCGAGGAAGCTCTGGCTAAAGTAATAGCTCGAGTGCTTGAACATGTTCTGCCCGCCATAGATGACGCGGCTGACATTGATGTTCGTGTCAGGGTCTCCATCCTCGAGAATTGCCTCGACGAGATCTGGCACGTCGTGACGGTTCGTAAAGCTGTTGCCGAGGAAAAGGATATCGATATCCTCCGCAGCGGGGAGAACTGTCGCAGAGGAAATAAGGCCGATGAAAAAGGCGGAAACGATTCGGGGATTCATAGCTTCACAGTGTCCGGAGAGAGATCCCCTGCCAAGTCTGTTTTCAACAGATGCGCGTGCGTAACAACGGTGAGAAAGCACTCAATTCACTGAGAATTCATCTCGGCTTCACTACGGGTTCACCGGCAGGATGCATGGTGCTTACATGGATTCGAAAACGACAGGAACCCGGAAACGATTTTTCATCACCGCGTCTATTTTTGCAGCGGCTCACTTCATCCCGCAACTGGGCTGCATGGTTGTTTCGATCGGGTCATCGATGAGCCGATTCGACGATCCTGCAGCGCACCCCGCGATGGTGGATGAGGTCGTCGGGAAGATCGCAGAAGTCATGATGCAGCCAGGGGCTGCGATCTGGGATTCGATGCCCCGTGACTCCCGCCCCGACCTTCTCGAGTGCCCACTCTTTTTCGGAAACAGCCTGCTCCGGGGAGCTGTTCTCGCATTCATTCTGCAGGGAATGCTCCACCAGAGAAAACGCAAAAATCGATCCTGACCGGGAATCGAGAGAGAATGGCCTCTTACTTCTTCTTCCCCGTGGTCAAGTTTCCTGATTGCTTGCTGGCAATCGCTTGAGCTTTCTTCCGGTTCGAAGCATCCGTCTTCGTTTGCTTCTGATTCTTGTTCTTCTGCTGTGATTTTGGTGACTTATCGCCCATGATATTTGAGGGGTTAAGGGTGTGGTCGGACTGATGAATGAAAGTCCCCCTGCCAACCGCGGAGGAGACTGAAAAATTGAAACCGTTGAGTTTCGGGTCAGAATGAATGACCCTTTTTGGGGCGCCGGCATGATCGGCCACCGAAGAGAACTATTCGAAGCATAGCGGTGCCTCCGCAATTCACCCAGACAAATCGGCATTTCAGTCCTGTCACGTCAGGCACCGGTATGATGCCACTTGGCAAAAAGGAGACCAGTCGCCATCTTGAGCGCCTCATGAATTTGATGAAACTCCCGTTTGCTCTCGCCGTGGCTCTGACCGCGTTCCTACCCTTCGCCGCGCTTTCCTCAGAGCAGCCCAACTTCGTCTTCATCCTCGTCGACGATCTCGGGAAGGAAGACCTCGGCATTGAGGGCAGCACTTTTTACGAAACCCCTCACATCGATGCCCTTGGCGCGAAGAGCCTCCGCTTCGAGCGCGGTTATTCCGCCTGCCAGGTTTGCAGCCCATCGCGAGCCGCGATCCAGACGGGGAAGACGCCGGTGCGGACCGGAATCACTGATTACATTTCCGTGCAGGGCCGGAACCAACCAGAGCAGTGGAAGAAAAACACGCCTCTTCTCCCCGCCAACTACACCTCGCAACTGGCGCTCGAAGAAGTCACGATTGCTGAGGCACTCCGGGAAAATGGCTACCGGACTTTTTTCGCCGGCAAATGGCATCTCGGCGATGACGGCTTCACTCCCGAGGAGCAGGGCTACGAAGAGAACCAGGGTGGCTATCACTATGGAACTCCTCCCGGTGGCTATCACTCCCCTTACAAAAATCCTAAACTGACAGACGACGATCCTGGAGCAGAGCTCCCTCTGCGACTCGGCCGCGAGACCGCAGATTTCATCACGCGGAAGGCGGAGGCAGACGAGCCGTTTTTTGCGATGCTCTCTTTCTATTCCGTGCACGGGCCGATTCACTGCTCCGAAGAACGCTTCAAAAAATTTCAGGCCAAGGCCGAGAAAATGGGTCTCACGGACCGAACTGAACCGCGCTTCAAAATGGATCGCACCCAGGAAGTCCGCCAGGTGCAGGATCATCCCATTTATGCCGGAATGATGGCTGCCCTCGACGATGCCGTCGGCATTGTCATGGAGGCGATCGAGGCGAGTGGTGAAGCCGAAAACACTGTCGTGATTTTCACCTCGGACAATGGCGGCGTCACCTCAGGAGATGGCTATGCAACGGCCGCGCTGACCTTGCGCGGAGGAAAAGGGCGCCAGTGGGAAGGTGGAATCCGCCAGCCCTACTATATCGCCTGGCCCGGAGTGACGGATGGCAGCACCACCGAAACGCTCGCGACGGGGATGGACTTCTACCCGACGATTCTGGAGATTGCCGGCATCGATGCGATGCCCGATCAACACCTCGACGGAGTCAGTCTCGTGCCTGAGCTGAAAGGTGAAACCCTCGCAG
>JARGOD010000162.1 GCA_029210205.1 Verrucomicrobiales bacterium
GAAGAAGCGCGGCGTTCGTATTCGAAAGGGTTCCAGGGGATTTCATCCCAGCTCAGGTCGCTTTCGATCGGGCTTCCGGAGCGAATCCCATTGACCGTGTCGACGAGTGCTCTCGCGACGGGGATCTCGTAGACAGCGTCTTCAGTGAGGCTGACGCGAACCGTGTCGCCGATGCCGTCGGCGAGGAGGGAGCCGATTCCGATCGCACTTTTGATGCGGCCGTCTTCGCCGTCACCGGCTTCGGTAACACCGAGATGGATGGGGTAATTCCAGTCATCGCCTTCCGATGCGAGTCGCGCGACAAGGAGGCGGTAGGCCTCGATCATGACTTTCGGATTGCTCGCCTTCATCGAGAAGACAAAGTCGTGGTAGTCGTGACTTCTCGCAATATTGGCGAACTCGAGCGCGCTCTCGACCATGCCGAGGGGCGTGTCGCCGAAGCGGTTCATGATGCGATCGCTCAGAGAACCGTGGTTGGTTCCAATGCGCATCGCGACGCCTCGCTCCTTCGCTTCTAAAACGAGAGGGGTGAAGGCTTCGTCGATACGGCCAAGCTCTTCGGCGTATTCTTCGTCGGTGTATTCGAGGACCGCGAATTTCTTTTTGTCGGCGTAGTTGCCGGGATTGACGCGGACTTTCTCGACCCACTTGACGGCCTCCATCGCGGCGTCGGGTTTGAAATGAATGTCGGCCACGACAGGGACATCGGAGCCTTTCGCCCGGATCCCGGCGAGGATGTGTTCGAGATTTTCCGCGATCTTGCGGGTCTGAGCGGTGACACGGACGATCTCGCATCCGGCCTCAACGAGGCCCATCGCTTCTTCGATACACGCCTCAGCGTCACGAGTATCGCTCGTGAGCATAGATTGAACCCGGATCGGGTTCTCACCACCCAGTCCGACCGGCCCGACGCCCACGGCACGAGTGGGTCGGCGTGAGAGGTTCAGAGGAGAGGGCGAGTAGGGGCGGCTCATGCCTTTTCGTCTTCGAGGGGTAGGAATCGGGTTTCTTTTGGCGGAGCCGCGCCATCGCTTCCTTCCGGAACCCGGTCCCCGACATCCTTTAAGGTGACGAAGGCCATGAATCCAAGGAGGAAGAGAACAAACGCAGTCTGGACGACTTCGAGCACTTTGAAAGGAATCGGACGCTTTCTTACCCACTCTACGGTCGCCATAACGATGTGGCCTCCATCAAGTACTGGAAACGGCATCATGTTCAAAATCGCGAGGTTCACGTTGAGGAGAACGCTGAACCAAAGCGCGAGTCGCCATCCTTCTTCGTGCTGAAAAAGATCGTAGTAAAGTCCCATGATCCCAACAGGGCCGCTGAGGTGACCAGCGCTGACGTCAGACTTTGGAGAGAAGACCGCACCAAGCGTTTTCACGATCGAGTTAAAGCTGTTCACGACCTGCGTGATGGGGTTTTCACGAACCAAAGTGCGGATTCCCTCAGCATCCCAAACGACTCCGAGCATTGGCTTTTCGCCGCCCACTTCCGGAACCCGGGGAGTGATTTTCGCTTTCACGGTTTCATCACCTCGCTCGATGCTCAAGGTAACAGTCTTGCCGGCTTGCCAGTTAAATTCGCCAACCTCACGAGGAGTGGAAACGTCCTTGTTGTTGATTGCGGTAATCACGTCAGCGGCTTCTAATCCTGCCGCTTCGGCCGGGCTGTTCTCAAGGACGCGACCGACAACGGGAGAAACCTGAGGATAGACGCCGATCGTTCGCAACGGTGGGCGTTTACTGACGTAAGCCCACGTTTTCTTGAGCCATCCCCCTTCGACTTCGGCGACCTCGGCTTCTTCGGGGCGCTCTACGGTGACGGTCATTTCGCCAACGCCGGGGCGGACAAGATCAACTTCGATGTCGTTGTTCTCGCTCGAAATGATGGTCCACATGATTGAGCTGTCCATGCCCTGGAACCGTTTCACCTGCTTGCCATCAACAAAGGTGATCGTGTCGCCTGCTTTGAGCCCCGCCTTTTCGGCCGGGGAATTTTCGACGATTCCGCCAATTGTCGTCGTGCCGACGGACTCGGAGACTGGTTTCTTTACCGCCCAGACAACGACGGCAAAGGCGACCGCAAGAAGAAAGCTGAAGACCGGCCCGGCCACGGCTACGATGATTTTATCGAGAGGGGTGATCGGGGGCAGGTCCTTCTGTGGCTCGTCGCCTTCATCGACACTGCCCTCGATGGCTTCCATCGGTGCCATCTGAGGAAGTGAAACGAATCCACCGGCGGGGATGGAGCCCAGTCCATACTGAACTCCGTTGTAGGTTTTCTTCCAGAGCGGCTTGCCGAACCAGATCTGAAACCGGTCGATGTAAAGCCCGCGCCACCGACCAGCGAGGAAGTGTCCCCACTCGTGAACGATGATCATGAGGTTGAACACCATGAGCACGAGAAAAATGATGCCGATAAACCGGAGAATTGAGATAAGGATTTCCATGGAGGGGCTAGAGAGAGAAAGGTATCGTTCGGAAATGAAAAACTTTATGCATCGTTACGAACGAAGGGCGGCGAATATAGCACCGTGGCGCGAAGAGGCAAAATCTAGTAATTACTGAATTTATACAAAGCTGTCGTGACAAAATTGCAAAGAGAGAAGGGTATGTCGAGATGAGAGTGCTGCTGCAAAGAGTGAGTGACGCTTCCGTGACGATCGGTGGTGTTGAAAAGAGTCGTATCGGGGCTGGGCTGCTGCTTCTACTTGGCATTGAGCAGGAGGACGGCGGCGAAGATATTGAATGGCTTGTGCGAAAACTGATTACGCTTCGAATCTTTGAAGATGATGACGGAAAGATGAACCGCTCCATCGTCGACATCGGAGGCGAAGCGCTCGTGGTGAGTCAATTTACCTTGCATGCCCGGGTGAAGAAAGGAACGCGGCCCAGCTTTGAGCGGGCCGCTAGACCTGAGATTGCGATTCCGCTGTATGAAAAGTTTGTTTCGACGCTGGCGACCGAGCTGGGTAAACCAGTCCCGACGGGCGAGTTTGGAGCGATGATGGAGGTGGCTCTCACCAACGATGGCCCCGTCACAATTTGGATCGATTCCCGGAATCGTGAGTAGCGGTAACCGTCTTGGAGTTTGGCCTCCTGTATGCTGAGCGATGGCAAAGCCCGGGCAAAAGTTGGCTGAAGCAGCCACTCCACTATTGTTTTTCGAACTCGAAGTCGGACACAGCTTCAGGAGGGTTGAATGCGCGATCTAACCCTGTTAAGCATAGTTATCCATGAGATGTCTTGCTCTCCCCCTTTTCACCGTTGCGATGACGGCGTCGCCACTCGCGGCTGAACCAGTCCATCGTCCTAACATTCTTTTTGTTCTCGTTGATGACTTTGGGGCTCGCGATCTCGGCTGTTATGGTTCCGAGGTCTATGAGACTCCCAACATGGACCGGCTCGCGAAATCAGGTGTTCTCTTCACCGACGCTTATGTCGCTTACCCGCGCTGTGTGCCTTCGCGCTTTGCGATCATGACGGGAAAACATCCGGCGCGGTATCAAGGTGATCGGGACAGCGTTCATGTTGAACCGGATCGCGATGTGACCTTCGGACAGCCTTTTGCGGCGGCAGGATACGAAACATTTTACGCTGGCAAATGGCATCTTGGTCACGGTCCCTCTGCGGTCGGGTTTACAACAACCGTGGCAGCCGGTGAAGCAGGGGCGGCACGTGCTCATTTCGCTCCCTATAATGTTTCGAAGAAGGGGGGTGGCGAAAAATCAGCCATCGAAGGGCTCGACGATGCTCCGGATGGAGAATACCTCACTGACCGTCTCACCGAAGAGACGATGAAATTTGTCGAAGCGAATCAGGATAAACCGTTTCTCGCCGTGCTCGCTCACTACGCGGTGCACACTCCGATTGAAGCAAAAAAACACATCACGAAGCGCTATCAAACAAAGATCGATGGGATCGGTTTTGAGGAACCTTTTTATGAACCGGAGAGTGCCGGTGAAAATCTTCTCGTGCAGAACAATGCCACCTACGCCGCGATGATCGAGAGCGTTGATAAGGGGTTGGGTCGACTTTTGCGACAGCTCTCGCAGTTGGAACTCAGCGAGAAAACGATCGTGGTGTTGTGTAGCGATCATGGGGGGCTCTCCTCGCGAGGCAGCCGCCGAGAAGTGGCGACTTCAAATCGTCCCTTTCGTGCCGGTAAAGGGCATAACTACGAGGGTGGGCTCAGGGTCCCGCTGTTGATCCGTTGGCCAGGAGTGACCGAAACAGGTCGCGTTATTGAGACTCCGGTTGTGACGATGGACCTATTTCCAACCTTTCTCGAGATCGCCGAGTTACCGCTTAGCCCCGAAGAGCATCTCGATGGGATCAGTCTCGTTCCCCTCTTGAGAGATTCCTCGACTGAAATCAAAGAGCGGACCTTTTTTTGGCACAACCCTTCACCACGGCCGGGGAGCACCGCTGATCTTTTCAATTCCGCGATGCGAAAGGGAAAGTGGAAGCTCCTCAATTTCCCTGAAGAAAATCGAACGGAACTTTACGATCTCGAGAACGATGCGGGAGAGAGTAACAATCTGGCGGAAAGTGAATCAGCGAAGAAGGATGAGCTCCTTGCTGAACTCAATCGTTGGAGAAAGTCGATGGGCGTTTCGAACGAACCGCGCATCAGGCAGAAGGAAAGAGATCGGCAGTGAGCATTGTTTAGTCCCCTTCCTATTGCTGGAATTCACGCGTTTCTTTCCTGTTCCTGTGTCCCCTTTTCGCTAGAATTCGGGCATGGAAAAATCTTCACCCTTCTCACGTCGTTCTTTCGTCTCCGGTTCTGCCGCGACTGTGGCCGCAGTCGCCGCCTCCATGAGTCATCGTTTTTCTCTGGCCGAAGAGGCGGCGGAGAAAGCCGGCGTCGGTGGCAAGATCAAGCACTCTGCCTGTAAGTGGTGTTATAAGAAGATATCGCTCGATGATCTCTGCACCGCCGGAAAAGAGTTCGGCCTCGAGTCGGTTGAGTTGCTCATGCCGGAAGATTTCGAGACACTGAAGAAGCACGACATGCACTGTGCAATGGTCAGCTACCCGTCTGCTGAATTCGAGATCGGGGGAGAGAAAAAGAAGATTGGAAACATTCCGAACGCTTTCAATCGTCTCGAACATCACGATGCCTTGGTCGAACTCTACGAGCCACATATTAAGGCGAGCGCTGAGGCCGGTTTCAATCAGGTCAT